>DIFU01000008.1:0-309 GCA_002419285.1 Prolixibacteraceae bacterium UBA5740
AGCCAAAGTGTGTCATGGAAGATTGTCATGGAGTTATGCATGTCTTTCGACATATATGAGCGAGTCCATGTGCCAATTATTCTTGAATCGATATCTCTGCCACTGAAGGTTTCAGGCAGTTTGTCACAAGCTGATGAGATAACCAAAGTTATTCCAACAATGAGATATAGGAATGGATTTTTCATTGCCTGGGTTTCTCTATTGACGGATACCTACAGGATTGGTTGCGTAACGAATGGGTTTAATCCGGTTCCGTACCCATTATTGCTTTTAAGATTCAATTGCCAGTCTTTTACCATAGTATCGCCA
>DIFU01000008.1:346-10132 GCA_002419285.1 Prolixibacteraceae bacterium UBA5740
GACTTGCATACATCCGCCAGGGTATTTCAATTGGATTCTTCTGATGATTTTTTCAGGTGATGGGAGGCTCAGCTTTTTGAAACAATTTCATGGTGCATTTGTAAAGCCGGTATCTCATTATTGATGATTTCGGTGATCTTTTGTACGGAGACAGCCGAGGTTATGCTTGCCGACTTTGACAGGCATTCCCGGAAGCTCCCGTTGAAATGGATGTTTTTGGCTTTGAATCCATAGGTCTCCATTTTTTCCATCCAATTCCCGATTTCCGGTTCCGTCAAATCCTCACTGCCGGCAATCAATGAAATTTCACAGGGACTTTGGTCGAAATCGTGATAATCCATGGATCCTGATCCCTTGCAATTGCGGACTTCCCCGGCCGATTGTCGAACTGTGCGATTTTCGTCGTGGGGGCCTTTATTATCTGATATTTTGAAGGAATCATTCGATCCCTGGCTCTTCAGCATATCGACAGTAGGGGAAACAAGAATGACCTTGTCGGGACGCCTGGTATATACCCTGTTCAGGTGGGTTGCAAGCGTAAACGCCAGCTCACCCCCTGTATAGTCACCAATCAGGTATATATCCCTTGAAATCATTCCCTGAAAGAAATTGACATAAACATCAGTTAGAAATTCAATGGGAACACAAATGTCTCCATCATCTGAAACCGGGTAGCAGGGTACTACGACCGTAGCGCCTGTTTGTTCGACCAAAACCTGGATATAGTGCCAGTGCCGACTGGTAATCGTCTCGTTTTGATGATAACCGGGTATATACAGGATGGCTTTGTTTGCCTCCCTGTGGATTGGCGAAATAATCCAAATTGGATGGTTGTCCGATTCAGAGGTGGTTATATTCAGGTTTTTAAAGAGCTTACGGGGAACAGGTGCCGGTTTTTTTTGTTTCTGAATGGCATCGTTGCCCGAGGTGAAGTCCTTAACCAATGAATTTTCATTCATAATTCTGTTAAAAAACAGGCCAAACCATCCGGTCGTTTTGCTGGGTGAATAATTCGTTGTCATCATTTATGGTGTTTTTAAGTGATTGTATCTCTTGATCATGAAAGGAAAGCTGCGCTTTTGACGAGTACTTTGTTCATGGCCTCCCGTGTAAGCTTTTTGTCAATTTTCCCATGGTCAGGAAAGGGGATTTCGTGTGTGTAATCGAAGGGAAAGTCGATAAGTTCGATGCATTCATTGGTTGTTTTGTCTCCCATGCATGCCTTGATTCCACTATACGGCATAACCTGATCCTTTTGGAGTGCAATACCGGATATCCGATTTTTCGCCCCTGCGAAAAAGGATTCCCTCTCAGTTTTAAAATGATCAGGTCTGATCATGGCCGAAAATGCCTTGATTAACGGATCGTCAGAAGAAAGGTTGCCCGGTTTTGACTTGCCATAAATCGTTGGCCACTCACTGCAATAGAATTGCAAAAGCCTGTTATAGGCCGGTGTGTCCATGATCAATTTGGAAACACCAAACATCTGGCTAAAAATGGAACCTCCACAAAATATGAAAAGCCGGGTATCGGTAAACAATTTTCCCGGGTTGGCCATCAGGATGATTTCGGCCAGGAAAGCACCAATGGAATAACCAAACAGATCAATGTCAGCATTCTTGTGAAACAGCGGGTGAGCTCCATCCCTTATCTTTTTGACGAGCCCTGTAATATCGGAAACAGTCTGGAGCCCTGACCAAAAGAACCGGTCAGGGAGATCAGTCAGCCTTTGGCTGAGGGCCGCATTTGCAAAGCTCATTGCTCCCCGATTCTCCGGCAAAGATTTCCGTTTTGTAACCAGTTCGGCCATCACACGCGGATTCGACCACTCTGCAGGCCCCCTGTTCATATGGTAAGCGATTGGAAACAGAATTATGGGTCTACCCGTAGTAATCGCCAGATATTCTGCCCAGGGATAATATTTCGTCCAGCTTCGCTCATTTAGCCCGTGCAGCATGATGATGGCCGATTTGAATTTTCCCGTATCACCTGGAATAAAGACAGGGTAAGTGAAATTCTGGTTCTCTGAAATCTGCCTGTCCTCATTTAGTGAAGCCTTACCGGAGAGCCCTGGTATTTCAGGTGAAGAGGATTCAAAAGCAAACTGCTCAATCCGACATGGACGGGTAACTGCAGTTTTTTTTGTACCGCACTGAAGTTGCAGGGGCATCTTTTGCTTCGTTTCACAAAGAGTATGAGACATAAATTTGAATTTTTGGACCTGTTATTTGAATGATCTGAATGTAAATTAAAGCTATGTCCCGGGACCTTCCAAAAAAATGGGTTTTCCATAGTCTACAGGGGAGAAAGTGTTCTTTTGAGGGACGAAATGTCTCATAGTGGGGCGAAATTCATGGCCATATATGTTTTAATTTCTTCCATTAGAGCTCAATTCGGTTAACTTTGCATTTATTGGAAATCCGGCAAATGGTGCTGGATTCCATGAAACATTTTCAGTATGAATCAAAAGATTCCGGAATACCTGTACGAGAAAGGAAATATCACAAGGTTGATTATTTATACTGCCTTGTTCGCTCTGGTATTCATCAACATTTACCAGCCCTTTGATTCGAGAAACTGGGTTCCGGTTTCCGAAGTGATGTTTCTTGTATCCTCAAGCCTGGTAATCCTGACTGGTGTTCTGGTCGTTGTAATCAGCCGAATAATCATGTTCCATTATGCCGGTCGGCATGGATTATTCCTATGGCAATATGCGCTATGGATTGTCGGAGAGATTATTGCCATGGCAACGTTTTATACACTTTTTCAAAGTTTGGTGTTGGATGATCCAAGAACTTACAGTGAAATGCTCAGGCAATCATTTATCAATACTGCATTGGTGTTGTTGCTGCCATATTCCATTCTTTGGCTGTACTTCGCTTTAAAAGACAAGGACCGTAAACTGGCAAGGCTTATCAGCGATAAGGGGGGATCGGAACCTGTTTTGTTGCCTATGTTGAATTTCAGGGATGAGAAAAGAGAGTTGAAGCTTTCAGTGCGGAGTGACCAGCTTCTTTGGATTGAAGCTGCCGATAATTATGCAAAAATTCACTATACCCACAAAGGCCGCATTGCCGCCTTCATGATTCGCAATACACTCAAGAACCTGGAACAGGAATTTTCTGGCAGTTCCCTTGTCAGATGCAATCGGTCGACCATTGTTAATTTTGACAAGGTGAAAGTCTTACGCAAGGAACAAAACGGGATTTATCTGGGCCTTGAGATGGATTCGGCTCCCGATATCCCGGTTTCGGCCACTTATGCAAATAAGGTATTGGCACGCTTTTCAGGCTATTCCGAATAATTGCCTGAACTAACAAGCAGGTTGCAAATTTCCTGGTTTTTCATTGTTTCAATCCGATTCTTATTTATCTGCTTATTGTGCATTTGACATGATTGTTGATGGTCTGTCACCAGATTAATAAAAGTATTTTTAACTTTATACCCATTACTAATCTGAATGAACGATGCAAACCAGTAATTCTTTTCTTGGCAAGGCTCTGATTGCCATTCTGATAAACCTTACGACGCTGGGTATTTCCCATCATGTATATGCAAGCGGGGAACGGCTTGATAAAAACAATCGTGAATCTTATAAATCATTGATAAACCTGGAGGATCCCCCGGCATACCCCGTCGTTGTGGAAGCCGAAAGCGGAGTAGCCGGATCGGCCTTCACCATGGTTCAGGAAGGCGAAATGGGGTATGTGACTGCCAGCCTGAATTATTCAGGACAATCATACCCCGGTGACACATCCCGGATAATTACGCTCAGGATTACCTTTCCTGATACCGGATACTACCATATGTATGCCCGAATCAGGATAGGATCCGGAGGATTTGATGACGACAGTTTTTTCTCGCCTCGGGGATTTGGGGTGAAGAGTGTTTCCAACAGCAATGACTGGGTGTTCATTAACGGACTGGCCTCGGCTGGTTTTACGGACGGATCTGATATAGTCCGCGATCCCGGGAGTGCCGGATCTCTCGTGTGGAAGTGGGTTAACCTTACCCGGAATTATTACACGGGTAATCTTCCTGAACATACTTTTTATGTTGGTCCCGATTCCCTTACCATGACATTGCAAATTGGCTCAAGGGAGAATGGTTTGTCGTTTGACCAGATTGCCTTCGGCAGGGCCGACCTCTTGTTTACCGTGGATGATCTGGATAACCGGTTGCCTGGAACTCCTGTTGAGGTTGTTGTGGAGCCCGGGACTGAATATACCGGACCGCCGCTGGCTGAAGGACTTCCAAAATTTTTGGGGAATGTGCTGGGAAGTGACCCGAATTTCACAAGGTACTGGAACCAGTTGACTCCCGAAAACGAAGGAAAATGGGCCTACATAGGAACCGTGTCCGATACGCTGCGATGGAACTGGAGCAATCTTGACAGGGTGTACAATTATGCCAGGGATAATAACCTGATTTTCAAAAACCATACACTAATCTGGGGGCAACAGCAGCCTTCCTGGATATCATCCATGCCGGCCGATCAGCAGTTAAAATATATCGAGGCCTGGATTCGCATGGTTGGGCAGCGATATTCCGATATGGATATGATTGATGTGGTGAATGAACCTTTAAAAAGCCATAATCCACCCGATGGTGTCAATGGCAGGGCAAATTACAAAAATGCTTTGGGGGGCGACGGGCAAACAGGTTGGGACTGGGTGATCCAATCGTTCGTATTAGCCAGGAAATACATGCCCAATACAAAGTTGATCCTGAATGATTACGGAATCATCAACGACAATAACGCCACTTCCTCTTATTTGCAAATCATTAACCTTCTGAAAGATCGGGGGTTGATTGACGGGATTGGGGTCCAGGGACACCGTTTCGAATTGGAGAATGCTAGCGTGACAACCCTGAAGTATAACCTTGACCGGCTCGCCGCAACCGGTTTACCCATCTATATTTCAGAAATGGACCTGGGCAATTACGGCGATTCAGGCACACCGGATGACCAGGTGCAACTGCAGCTTTTCCAAAAGATATTTCCGGTTTTGTGGGAACATCCCGGAGTACAAGGGATCACTCTCTGGGGTTATAAGGAAGGGGCAATGTGGCAAACGACCTGTTTCCTGGTGCGCAAGGATAATACGGCACGGCCTGCTTTGACCTGGCTGGCCGGTTATCTGAAAAGCACGGCCACAGACCTTGCCAATACCAAGGCTTTAGCGGAAAAGGGAATTACCCTGCAGCAAAACTATCCAAATCCTTTCAACAGCTCAACTTCCATTCATTTTGATATCAGTTTTCCTTCCAATGTTACACTGAAAGTTTATAATATACTGGGGGAAGAGGTAGCACAATTAATGAATGACCATTTGACTCCGGGTACCTATTCAGTTACCTGGGCTGGACAGGACAACCTGCGGCCGGGAACCTATATTTACCGTTTGGTAGCAGGTCAGGAAGCTGTCGCCCGAAAAATGCTTAAAAGATGATTTTTACAATAGAATCGTTTATCTCTTGAAATGGATATCCATTTGCGGGAAGGGAATGGTTATGTTATTTTCAATGGAAAATTTCAATTCCAGAAAATCTATTAAGCTCTTCATAATCAGTTATTATTTATATCTGCTTTATGTGTTTTTCAGTGTTTCCCTGAAAAACATAGGGTGACTTCAAATTGGAATATTCATCGAAAGCAAATTTCCTTGTCACAAGGATGCTGATAAATAGGTTGAGAGAGCATCCGGCAAAGATCGCTATCATAATCATGATCTGGTATTTGATGGCGATAACCGGGGCACTGCCTCCCAGAAGCTGTCCAGTCATCATTCCCGGGAGTGAAATGAGACCCATTACCGACATGCTCGCAATCAGTGGATTGAGTGCCTGTTTTACCGCTTCGGCCACAAAAGGCCTGATTGCTTGTTGCAAGCTTCCTGTATTGGTCAGCAGGAATTGGTAGAGATCTGGTTTTTCTGCCAGTTCTTTGTAATAAGTCCTCAGTCCTATAATATTGTGGTTTAGCGCATTTCCTAAAATCATGCCCGTAATGGGGATGAAGTATTGTGCGTCGAAAACATAATCAAGCCGGAGAATAATGCCCAGAAAAAAGGCATCCACTATGAAAATGGAAGTGAACCCGGAAATGAACAGAGGAATTATAAAAACCCGGTAGCTGAGGGATGCCCTTCGGATCGTGGTAAATATGCCTACCCATATCATGACGAATACCCAAAGGGAATTGATCCATACGCTGTTTTTATCGAAAACCCATTCAAGGTAAACTGCAACCAGTGATAATTGTATCACCATGCGCAACACGCTGACCAGGATGCTGGTTACCAGTTTTATTTTATAGTAGAGCAAGAATGCGATTGGCAATAACAAAATGATGAAACTCATCATTAACAGCATCAGGTTTATGTCGGTAACCGGTTTCATAAGGCATATACATTTTGGGCTGAATCAATCCAGAATGGATTGTGTGAGGCAGAAATAATGGTTTTTCCATTCAGTTCGCCAATATATCGTGCAAGTTTTTGTACGGAATCGGCATCCAGTGATGCCGTGGGCTCATCCATTAAAAGAATTTCCTTATCCATGGCAAGACAAATTGAAATGATTAGTCTTTGTTTTTGTCCACCACTGATTTTAGTGAAATCCTGGCTGATGATTTCTGATTCAAGTCCGAGTATTTCAGCAATCGAACGGATATTTTGCAGCTTATCGTTCATTTGCATCAGGGTAATAACTTCGATCCCATTCCTGACGGGTAAATTGATATTCTGGGGTATCCATGCCATCTGCCTGCGAATTTGCCGGATGGTCATGGAATTCAGGGTAATCCCATTTATGATGACCTTCCCTGAATCAGCGATTACATATCCTTGTAATAACTTCAGGAAGGTCGACTTTCCTTTTCCGGATGCTCCGCTTAAGCAAAGATGTTCGCCTTTACGAATGGCAATATCCAGGTCGCTGAATATTATTTTCTCCCCGAATCGAAGATTGATTTTTTCACATCTGATCATGTCCATTTAAAGCTATCAAAGGATTGTTAGGATTCAGTTCCTGGTAATTCCGCTTGCCATAAATTTAAACAGTTTTATAATACCCGGAAGTATTCTTCAAAAGTTCTAACCTTACTTTTATATTTGTGTTTAATACAACCTGAACATGATGAACTCACCTGCTGGGATAATTTTTCGGGATTCCCGATTTCCGATTGTAGGGATTTTAATTTTTCTCTCTGTGGTTATGGGTTCCTGTCTGTCTGTCGGCAACAGGATGTCGAACGAAGAACCCCGCCAACGTGTTCAGATCAATGATGGATGGAGTTTTTATAAATATGAATCTCCGGATGAGGCCGATTCACTGATTTATGATGTCAGGCCTCCTTTGGACGGGGTGACCGAGAACCGGGTTGCCGATGCGAGGCCTACCGAGGCGCTGGAAATGAAGTCGGGGCAGATGGTTCTGAAACCATGGATACTGCCGTCTGCCAATCAATTCATCCGGGATACCACAAAACATCGTGTAAGACCGGAAGGTAATCCCGGAATCAACTTCCCGTTTGTTCTGGGCGATTTTGATGATGGGCAATGGGAAAAGGTGAATTTGCCGCATGACTGGGCCATTGAGGGACCCTTTCAGGCTGGTTCGGATCCGGAAGTGGGGGGCGGAATGGGTCGTCTTCCCGTAAACGGGGTGGGCTGGTACCGCAGAAAACTTGATATGCCTAAGTCTGACCAGGGGAAAAGGATATACCTCGATGTTGACGGGGCGATGTCTTATACCATGGTTTGGCTCAATGGATCTCTGGTGGGAGGATGGCCGTATGGGTACAATTCGTGGCAGTTGGACCTTACTCCTTATATAAATTTTGGTGAAACGAATCAGCTGGCCATCCGGGTCGACAATCCGAACCATTCAGCCAGATGGTATCCGGGGGGCGGACTATTCCGCGATGTCTGGATCACCAAAACACAGCCTGTCCATGTCGGCCAGTGGGGGACTTACATTAATGCAAGGGATGTATCTGATCAGTCGGCGATTATTGACCTGTCGGTTACCGTGAATAACCCTTTGGGGCATAATGCGGAAGTCACGCTAATGACAACCATCTATTCACTGGATAGCCTTGGAAATGCACAATTGCAGCCAACCGGGACTTTCCCTGAAATGAAGGCCTTGATCCAGGCCGGACAAAAAACAACCGTCTCCGGAAGTGTTGAAGTTGAAAACCCGCGGTTATGGGGGCCTCCCCCAACACAAAAGCCTCATCTCTACATGGCAGAAACAGTCGTTGTGCTGAATGGGGAAGTGACCGACCGGTATACCACGCGTTTCGGGATCCGGTCAGTGGAATTCAATCCCACTGAAGGCTTTATCATCAATGGCGAAAGGGTGTATCTCAAGGGTGTGAACCAGCACCACGACCTGGGTGCGTTGGGTGCGGCATTTAATATGAGAGCGGCTGAGCGGCAGTTGGAAATCCTTCGGGAAATGGGTTGCAATGCAATCCGAATGGCGCACAATCCCCCCGCCCCAGGATTGCTTGAACTTACCGACCGGATGGGATTTCTCGTGATAAATGAAATATTCGATTCGTGGGAGAGAAAAAAGACGCCCCACGATTTTCACCTGATATTTCCTGATTGGTGGGAAGCCGACACCCGGGCTTTTGTGCAACGCGACCGAAATGCCCCTTCCGTGATCATGTGGAGCTTCGGAAACGAAGTCGGGGAACAATATACCGGGGAGGAAGGGGCTGAGGTTGCCCGTATGGTGCATCAGGTTGTCAGGGAAGAAGATCCTTCAAGGCCTACCACCATTGCCATGAATTTTGCAAAGCCCGATTTTCCCATATCATCGGTTCCTGACATCATAGGACTGAATTATCAGGGAGAGGGTATCAGGCAGGATCCTGAATTTGAGGGCACTGACCGGATCAGGACTGCCCCGCAATATCCCGCTTTCCATTCACGGTTCCCAGAGAAAATGATTTATAGCAGCGAGACCGCCTCTGCATTGAGCAGCAGGGGAGTTTATTTCTTTCCGGTTTCTGACGCCATCAGTGCCCCTGTGCGGGATGGCAGGGGTGGCGATTCCCGTATAAAACATGTCAGCGCATATGAACTGCATGCGGTTGATTTCGGTTCCACACCCGAAAAGGTATTTAGCTCCCTCGAAAAGCATCCCTATGTGGCTGGTGAATTTGTGTGGACTGGCTGGGACTACCTTGGTGAGCCCACTCCCTATTATGACGCCCGGAGTTCCTATTCCGGAATCATCGATCTGGCCGGTTTCAAGAAGGATCGTTTCTACCTGTATCAGTCGCACTGGCGTCCTGACCTTCCGATGGTCCATATTTTGCCCCATTGGAACTGGCCTGGCAGGGAAGGGCTGGTGACTCCCGTCCATATTTTCACTTCCGGTGATGAAGTTGAGCTCTTCCTGAATGGACAATCTCTTGGACGTAAAAAGAAAGAACCCTTCCAATACCGCTTGCGATGGGATGATGTGAAATATGAACCGGGCATTCTAAAGGCAGTGTCATACAAAAATGGGAAGTTGTGGGCAGAGTCCGTGAAAAAAACATCGGGAGAGGCTGCCCGGATTCAGATTTCTGCCGATCGGACTGACTTAAAGGCCTCAGGTACCGACTTGTCGTTTATCACCGTTACCGTCACTGATATGGAGGGAAATATCGTTCCGGAGGCTTCCCATAAGATAGCATTCAGTGTGGAAGGTCCTGCTGAAATTGTTGCCACCGATAACGGGGATCCTACTGATATGACAGCCTTCCCTTCCTTGTCGCGCAGT
>DIFU01000047.1:0-5642 GCA_002419285.1 Prolixibacteraceae bacterium UBA5740
TCGGGAATATCGTGGTTTAACGATGGATTTTTCTATTCGGGCTATGCGCAACCCGCCAGTGGAAGTGAACTTTCGGGGTCCAATGAAAACCACCTGGTGAAATACCACAAACTGGGAACTCCTTACGAAAGTGATGAGGTAATTTACAGTGAACCTGAATTCCCGAAGAGACTAATCAACCTCGGCACCACCGACGACAAGCAATTCATGTTTCTTGTCCGCAGCGAGGGATCGAACGGAAATGCACTTTCCTTCAAAAAGGCGGATGCAGGTTCAACAACGTTTATACCATTGATCGAAACCTTTGAATCCAACTTTGAACCCATTGGCAATGTGGGAGACGACCTCTTTATTCTCACCAACTACAAGGCTCCAAAATACCGGTTGATAAAGATCAATTCCGCTGCACCGGCTGAAGAGAACTGGACAGAAATCATTCCCGAGAATGAATTTGTGCTGAATTCAGCGAATCTGACCGGAGGAAAAATCGTTCTCAACTACTTGAAAAATGCCTATAGCAGCATCGAGGTATATAACTATGATGGAGACCAGGAATACGCTGTTGAGCTGCCTGGCATCGGAACAGTCGGTGGTTTTTCTGGAGACAGGGATGATATGGAAACATTTTATTCGTTTGCATCATATAATACTCCTGGCGAAGTTTACCGCTTTGACTTTAACACCCGGCAGTCGGAATTATATTACCGTCCTGAAGTAAAATTCAATCCTGAAGATTTTCAGGTTGACCAGGTTTGGTATACAAGCAAAGATGGCACCAAGGTCCCCATGTTCCTATTCTATAAAAAAGGAATGACCAAAACAGGCAACAATCCGACCCTTCTTTATGGATATGGCGGATTCAACATCTCCCAGACACCAGGATTCTCGGTACAGCGCCTTTTCTTTGTTGAAAACGGAGGAATTCTAGCTGTCGCCAACCTTCGGGGAGGCGGTGAATTTGGCGAAGAATGGCATAAGTCGGGAACCAAAATGCAAAAGCAGAATGTTTTTGATGATTTCATTTCTGCAGCCGAATACCTGGTCAGCGAAAAATATACCTCATCCGAGAAGCTCGCCATCCAGGGTGGTTCTAACGGTGGACTGCTGGTGGGTGCAGTGGCCAACCAAAGACCCGACCTGTTTAAGGTGGCACTTCCTGCTGTTGGGGTAATGGATATGCTCCGTTTCCACAAATTCACCATAGGGTGGGCCTGGACAGGTGATTACGGTTCAAGCGAGGAGAGCGAGGAAATGTTCTGGTACCTGTTGGGATACTCCCCTTACCACAACATCAGGGAAGTCGAATACCCCGCAACGCTGGTCACAACTGCTGACCATGACGACAGGGTTGTCCCGGCACATTCGTTCAAGTACATTTCACGTCTGCAGGAAAAACAACAAGGCAAACTACCAGTGCTGATCCGTATTGAAACCAATGCCGGACACGGTGCAGGTAAGCCAACCGCAAAAATCATCGACGAACAAACCGATATCTGGGCATTTACCATGTATCACCTGGGGATGGAGTTATAACCTATGGATATTCGGTTTTTAGTGATCGAAGGGAATATCGGCGCAGGGAAAACCACCCTGGCCACAAAATTCAGTGAGGATCTCAATGCCAAGCTGGTATTGGAGCAATTTGCCGATAACCCTTTCCTTCCAAAGTTTTATGCCGACAAGGAACGTTACTCGTTTCCCCTGGAGCTCTCATTTCTGGCCGACCGTTACAACCAGATCAAGAGAGAGGTGCTGCATCCCGAGTTATTTCAACAGCTCCTGATTTCGGATTATTATTTTACCAAATCAGCCATATTTGCCGGCAATACGCTGCAGAAAGATGAGTACAGGCTCTTCAGGAAACTATTCAATATCGTTTTTGAGTCCCTGCCAAAACCCGATCTGTATGTCTATCTGCATCTCAGCACCGAAAACCTGATCAATAATATCAGGAAAAGAGGCAGGGATTACGAACAGAAAATTGATCCTGAATATTTGGAAACCATCCAACAGGGATATTTCAGCTATCTGAAGCAAATTACCCAGTTCCCTGTGCTAATTTTGGATACAAACGGTATAGATTTTGTAGGCAACAATGATGATTACCAGTTGATCAAGGAGTTGATTTTTAATAATGAGTTTAAATTAGGAATCAACACGGTCATTCCACGGTAGCAAAGGACGTTTTCACATAAAAAATCAAAAAGGTTTATATTTTTGTAAAACTTGCAACTTATTAAAATCAAATAATTTAAGAATGTTATGACAACGAGATTGAGAATTGTAATTGTGTTCGCCCTCGCTTCCATTATCCTCTCAGGATGTTCCGGATTGAAGAAAATGAAAAATAATGCTGACCAGATTCAGTACAGAGTTACTCCGGAAGTCCTCGAAACACATGCCGGTAAAGTTGACCTTGGTGTCGACGGCAGGTTCCCGGCTAAATATTTTAACAAAAAAGCCACATTGGTTATCACACCTGTCCTAAAGTACGACGGAGGTGAAACTGCCTACTCTCCTGTCACCGTTCAGGGCGAGAAAGTAATGGGCAACAACCGTGTGATTTCTTACACCAGCGGTGGAAACGTAGCCTACAAGGATGCCACCAATTTCAGTGATGCCATGCGGTTGTCTGAATTGGAGGTCAGGATCAGGGCAACAAAAGGTGCTGCCAGTCTTGATTTCGAACCGGTTGTGATCGCCAAAGGCGTCATCGCCACCAGCACCATGGTTGCCAACGTACCAAAAGCCATTTTGGGTGTTCGCCGTGAGGCCAACAATACGGGTAAATACGATCCTTATATCGATCCTTTCCAGAGAGTCGTACCCGACGAAATGGTAGCCGACATTCTCTACCTGATCAATCGTGCCGAATTGCGCAATGAAGAAGTTTCCAAGGATGACATCCAGCAGCTGCTTTCATACACTTCAGATGCCAACCAGGATGACCGGAAAAACCTCAAAGGTGTTGAGGTTTCAGCTTATGCCTCACCTGATGGTTCACTCGACCTGAACACTGATCTTTCAGCAAAACGTGAGAGAAGCTCCTCTTCTTTCCTGGAAAGCGAATTGAAAAAAGCGGGCGTTAACATCAATCTGCGCACGAAGTATACCCCCGAAGATTGGGACGGTTTCAAGGAAAAACTGGAGCAGTCAAATATCCAGGACAAAGAACTAATCCTTCGTGTCCTTTCCATGTATACTGATCCGGAAGTTCGTGAAAGGGAAATCAAAAACCTATCTTCAGCTTTTACCCAAATTGCTGATGAAATCCTGCCACAATTGCGTCGTGCCAAACTGCAAACCAGCATAGAGCTGATTGGCAAAACCGATGAGGAAATTCTTGCATTGGCTGAATCAAATCCTTCGGCACTCAATCCTGCCGAATTGCTATATGCAGCCACGCTGGTTGAAGACCTTGACAGGAAGCTGAAGATTTATAACTCTTTCCAGACAGCATATCCCAATGACTGGAGAGGCCCCAACAACGCAGGTTTTGTGCTCATACAGCAAATGAAATATACCGATGCCAAACCTTTGTTCGAAAAAGCTGAAAGGCTGAAGAATGATGAACCTATTATCAAGAACAACCTTGGTGCCGCCACACTCGCCGAAGGCAATATTGAAGCAGCCGAAGTGCTTTTCGGAGCCGCTTCCGGAGCTGGCAACGAAGTCAATTACAACCTTGGTATCGTTAGCCTCAAAAAAGCCGACTACAGCCGCGCAAACCAATATTTCAGGAACTTTGCCGACACCAACACTGCATTGGCCAAAATACTGACCGGCGACAACAACGGTGCCTTAAATGACCTTGAAAGCTTCCAAAGGCCGAACTGCTTCATGAAAGAGTATCTCAAGGCAGTGGTTGGAGCCCGCACAGCCCGTGAAAGCCTTCTGTTCGACAGCCTGAAAAAAGCAGTTGAATACAACGTAGGCATGAAACAAATGGCCAAAACTGACATGGAGTTTGTCAAATATTTCGACAATGCCCAGTTCAAAGCCATCGTTCAATAGTAAATTGATATAATATCAACCCATTTTGAGAAAGGCAGTCTTCACAGGCTGCCTTTTTTCATGCCCTTTCTGATTTTAATTCTTTCTTATCCGGCTAAAAAACCTTATTTTTTCAAACTTGTTATTGAAATATCATCTTAATCAATTCATCATGCATAACATTAATCAATACATTGAAGCTAACAAGGATAGATTCCTGGAAGAATTGTTCGGGCTGATCCGGATTCCATCCATCAGTTCTATTAAAGAAAATAAACCCGACATGTACAGGGCTGCTGAGTACTGGAAAAAGACTTTGCTCGAGGCAGGTGCCGACAAAGCTGAAATATTTGTAACGCAGGGCAATCCGGTAACCTACGGGGAAAAAATCATTGATCCGTCGTTGCCAACGGTCCTGGTATACGGCCACATGGATGTGATGCCTGTCGATCCCATTGAAAAGTGGACCACCCCACCTTTCGAGCCTGAAATCAGGGACGGGAAAATCTATGCCAGAGGCGCCGATGACGACAAAGGACAGGGTTTTATGCACGCCAAAGCCTTCGAAATGATGGTGAAAACTGGCACACTCCCATGCAATGTCAAATTCATGATTGAAGGGGAAGAAGAAATCGGGTCACCCAACCTGGGGAAATGGTGTGAAGACAACAAGGAAATGTTGGCTGCCGACATTATCCTGGTGTCTGATACCTCGATGATTGCACCGGATAAGCCAAGCATCACCACGGGACTTCGCGGTCTGGCCTATTGGCAGGTTGAAGTAACCGGCCCTTCAAGGGATTTGCACTCCGGACTTTTTGGCGGAGCGGTAGCCAATCCCATCAACGTTTTGAGTAAACTGATTGCACAGATGGTTGATGAAAAAGGCCGCATCACCATCCCTGGCTTCTATGACGATGTACTCGAGGTGTCTGCCGAGGAGCGGGCATTGCTTGCACAGGCTCCTTTTGACATAGAAGCCTATAAAAAAGCCATCAATGTTGAAGAGCTGGCAGGTGAAGAGGGTTATTCCACCATGGAAAGAACCGGAATCCGCCCCTCATTTGACGTATGCGGTATCTGGGGCGGATACACAGGGGAAGGTGCCAAGACAGTCCTTCCTTCCAAAGCTTATGCAAAAATATCGACCCGGCTTGTGCCCAACCAGGAGCATCACAAGATCGAAAAACTCTTCAAGGAATATTTCGAATCGATTGCACCCAAAAGCGTAAAGGTTGAGGTATCTTATCTTCACGGCGGACAGGGCTATGTTTGTCCGATCGATCTTCCCGCATACCGTGCTGCAGAAAAAGCCTATCAGGAGGTATACGGTGTTCGACCTGTACCCGTAAGGTCAGGAGGAAGTATTCCAATCATATCGACTTTTGAACAGGTGCTTGGAATTAAATCCGTGCTGATGGGATTTGGTCTCGAGTCGGATGCCATCCACTCACCCAACGAGAATTTCCCACTCGAACAGTTTTTCAATGGCATTCGCACCATTCCACTGTTCTACAAGAATTTTGCCGAGCTCATGCAAAAGACCGTATAACCATATAGAGCTTTACAAGAAGGGCTGTCTCAAATTGGGACAGCCTTTTTTTATGCCTGTTAAGGAAGCTTCTTTGAATACCTCGTAAACTCTTCTC
>DIFU01000047.1:5673-15921 GCA_002419285.1 Prolixibacteraceae bacterium UBA5740
ACCATTCCTTTACCATCCGGGTATGGTAAAAGAATGGTAAAAGACTGGAGAAACTATGGTAAAACCCTTAGCCGGTATAAGACATGGACATACCCAACGGGGTAACCCAGAGGTATCATATGGTTATTTTTTGGATGATAAGAGAGCCGCAATTTGAATGCAGGCTCTTTTCCAAATACAAATAATTGGCTACTTCCTGGCGACTTTTAACGCTTCGGTGGTTGTGTAATATTTGACTATCATGTTGGGGACCTCCCATTCCGGCAATTTCCCATCGACCAGGAATTGCAGGTATTTTTCGGTAACCTGGGTAAAATGGGCTTCATGCCCGACATTATATTCATCAGGTATCACGATCGTCCAAATTCCTTCAGAAACCTTTGACAATCCCACTCCAGGATATTTTGAAGCCAGCGTTCCTGATACGGAAGATTTCAGGGATTCTTCAAGTTTATTAAGGTCTGTATCTTTAACGGCCTCGACATACAAGGTCGGTTTAAAGTTCTGTTCGGCTCCTTGTCTGATAATCACGTTGCATTTTGATCCCCGCATGATGGAAAAATGGGTATCGCCGGTTCCTTCCGGAGCCTCAAAGTTCCAGATAACTGATACCTTGGCGTGAATTCCCCGGAGCTTATAGTTAAACTCACCGTTACTGTATACTTTCAAAACGTTGTCATGTACATCCTTTTGCAAGAAATCAGGAAAACTGTCCATCCCTGTCACTTTTGAAAACATTGCCGGGGTCAAATCAGTAGTCCACCTCCTTGCAGAGATCATCTCAACATCCTCTTTTGAAAGCGTAACCTCCGGAAATGTTTCCCACTGGATCAGATCAACCAAGTGGGTGGTAACATCAACAATTCCTTCTCCCTGCTGGAGTACATCAAAATACCATACGGGTCTGACCAATGGTTTTCCTGACACCAATTTCGAAAAATGGTGCACACTCTCTTTGGTCACCGAAGGTTCATCAACCGTTCCCGGGAGCAATTCTCCAAAGACCTCAGGCATATGGGCCAGTTCCTTTTGCAGCATAGTCGTGATCTCATACCGTTCGGTCATGATATCATATAGCAGAACCTTGTTCTCACCCGCCTTTTCAAAAGCCAGTTCAAGAATGGGGAAATTTTCAGGCGATATCACCATGGGCTTATCAGAAAGCACGTTGAATCCGGCTTCCACGGACTTCAGGATATATTCGGTTTTTTTGGCATTATTACCCGCAAGGACCACCACATTACCAGCCTTTTCAGTAAGCATCCTGTCAAAAAAATCATCGCCCAAATACACTTCCGGTGTCCAGGAAGTTGGATTCTCCTCCCGTGTGTTGTAACCTGTGACCAAGGCCAGGTGAGACTGCACTTCTTTGCCCTCCGGTGCATAGACTTTAACTTTTACGTCTATCTGTGCCAGGGGCAACTTCTGCACAAGGGCAGCATGAAAATGGCCCGGATCCAAGGTAACCAGTTTGACTTCACCCGGTGCCCCTGTAAAGACATTCCCTTCGGTTGCAGGGTTTTTTGGTTGGGTTCCACATCCTGCAAGCAACAGAATGATTGCCGACATCTTCCAATTTAATTTTCTTTTCATATCCAATTTTTCACTCATCATTATCTATAACAAATACAAATCTTGCTTCGTTCAAGAATCAATTCTTTCAACCCTTTTGGATCAGTGCGCTTATAAATGCCTCAATGTTTGCGGTATTTACCCCCGGGGGCATGCCCCCTCCCACCGACCACAGTATTCCAGAATGATCATTGATGGACTTTACCATTTTCACCGTTTCGTCAAAGACCTGCTCCGGGGTGCCGGCAGCCATGACATCACGTGGAGGCAAATTTCCCAGGAGGGCAACCTCGGGACCGGCGAGTTTCCGGATCTCTTCCAGTGAATGTTCAAAACTGAAATTAAAGAGGTTCACCCCGATTTCATGGAGGTAAGGAGTACTGATCAGACCTTGCGCATCGTTGTGAAAGAACCTTACACTGCTATCGAACGCAGCAAAGATTTGTTTCAGGTATGGCACGGCAAATTCGCGGCACTCATCATCCCCGACAAAACCCACAATATCATCGAGCAGAAGAATGCCATCGATTTCAGGAATGGTCTCCTTCTGCAACTGCAACCAGTTAATGGTGAACGAGGTAATGGTTTTCAGCAACCTGTGTGTACTTTCCGGATCCATCATCATCGCCATCATCAGCTCAGTGGTACCCAGAAGGAACGATGCGATATTCAAAGGACCACGGGCAATTGCAAACCGTATATCACAGCCGGCATTTCTGATCTCAGGACGATAGTTTACAAGCCGCTGCAATACAAATGGCAGTAATCCATCGGTTTTTGGATTGGGCTCCTTTATTTGCGAAGCCTCAGATATGTCATGCATGATCCGGTCGGCGTGTGGCAAAGCATATTGTGTCCAGATTGTTTTGGCACCAAAGGCCGACGGTTCGGTACACATCCCAAATTCCGACCAGAATCCCGGAAGGAAAATTACATCCGGGAATTTACTAATGGCATGCATATTAGCCTCAAACCACAACTTCTCGGATGAATAGTATTGCAAGGTGGAAATACCATACCATCCCGGAAGCCAGGGACTGTCGATGATAAATCCAGCGATTGGCTTCGGTGGCACTTTCCCATTCACGATATCCAGTAAAAGGGGCCAGTGTTCCTGTTTCATATTCGGGTATTCATGGTGTTGTCAAAAAAGATTCAAAAAAATCAATTGGTATAACAAATGAATATGCACCATCCTGAATTCAGGCATAATCTGACACTAAAGCAAGTCGGCCTCCAACAGGAGTTCCTCCATATCAACCTGCATATTCATGGCCTCATCACGGGCTCTTAGTGCGAAATCCTCCCTATCGGAAGCATAAATGATCGATCTGGAGGCATTGACAAGCAACCCGCATTGGTCGTTCATTCCATATTTGGCAACCTCTTCAAGACTTCCGCCCTGGGCACCGACGCCAGGTACCAGCAAAAAATGATCGGGAACAATCGCACGAATTTCTTGCAGCTTTTCAGCCCGGGTAGCGCCAACCACATACATCATCTGATCAGCTGTACCCCAATTCATGGAGGTTTTTAGTACCTTTTCAAACAAGAGGTCACCCGTTTCGCTGTCTTTGAGATACTGGAAATCGGCCGCACCTTTATTGGAGGTTAGTGCCAGCAAAATCACCCACTTATCAAGGTAGGTCATGAAAGGTTTCACCGAATCCTCGCCCATATAGGGTGCCACCGTAACTGCATCAAAATCCATGTGGTCGAAGAATGACCGGGCATAGAGGTTCGACGTGTTCCCGATATCTCCCCTTTTGGCATCGGCAATGATGAATTGCTCGGGATATTTTTCGCGGATATAACTGACGGTTTTCTCCAGGCTGACCAATCCCTTTGAACCCAGACTCTCATAAAAGGCAAAATTGGGTTTGTATGCCACACAAAGATCCTGGGTGGCATCGATAATCTCCTTGTTAAAGGCAAATATGGGATCACTGGTTTCCTTTAAAAATGAAGGGATCTTCAATATATCGGTATCCAGTCCAATGCAAAGGAAGCTCCTCTTATCCTGGATCTGTTCAAAAAGCTGATCACGATTCATAATGGATATTTTTATGGTCAAAGATAGTGGATACCGGCATAATTCCCCGTAACTTGCAAGTGTTAATTGTACGAAAAGAAACTACTTTACAAAACAATTTATGCCAGAAAACAATCCATTATGCTATCATTGCGAATGCAAAATCATGTAAATAGTAACCTGCTGATTCTTTCCGCGTCAGATATTCTGGCATTCAATTTGAAACTGCCAAAACACTTGAATTAAATTGAAGAAAAAACTGAAATGGTATTTGAACATCTTTCAACTTTAAAATCAATCATATGGAAAATAAAAAAATAATCCTGGTAGTTGTGGGCCTGATAGCTGCTTTCGCCCTCAATGCGTTAATCGTTGGGCATGCACTTCAGCGATTCAGGAAAGAGGACCGTACCATTTCGGTCAAGGGATTTTCGGAACGTGAAGTGAAATCAAACCTGGCCCTCTGGACCATTCAGTGTCGTGTGGCGACCAATGATATATTGGAGGGAAGCCGTGAAATTGAAAAAGCAAAGAATGAGGTAGTGGCCTTCCTCGACCGAAACGGGTTTACACAAGAGGAAATCATTCAAAAAGATTTGGTTGTGAACGATAAAATGGCCAATGAATACATGAACTTCGAAAACCGCATCGGGTTCCGTTATATCATCGACAAAGTCATCCAGGTACGCAGTGGCAATGTGGAAAAGGTACAGCAAGTGAGCCGAATGACCGATGACCTTTTAAAGGCAGGGGTATATGTAAGCAACCAAAACGGCTACGAAGGTCCGGTAAGGTATTACTTCACAGGCCTTAACGACATCAAACCCGACATGCTTATTGAGGCGACGCGCAATGCAAAACTCGCTGCCACCCAGTTTACCAATGAAAGCCAGGTGCAGCTCGGGAAATTGAAGAGGGCCAGTCAGGGACTGTTCTCGATCATTGACCGTGACCAGTCACTCAACCAAGGCGATGGGGGGAATTACGCTCCCAACACCATGGACATTTTCAAGAAAGTAAGGGTGGTAGTCAGCGTGGAATATTCAATTGAATAAAAAAGAAAAGCCTGCACGGTTTATTCCGGTGCAGGCCTTTCCATGCTACTGTTTTAGAGTTAAATTTCCGCTTCTTTCAGTCTTTCGGAGTTTTCCTCAACCATCAGTTTTTCGATGATTTCATCAAGGTCACCCGCAACAATCGCCTGAAGGTTGTAGAGTGTCAGTCCGATGCGATGATCGGTTACTCGTCCCTGAGGCCAGTTATAGGTACGTATTTTCGCTGAGCGGTCGCCCGTTGACACCATGGTTTTACGCTTCGAGGCAATCGCGTCAATGTACTTTTGGTACTCCATATTGTATATACGTGTCCTCAGTTCGGTCATTGCCTTGGCCAGGTTCTTCAGCTGGGATTTCTCATCCTGGATGGCCACCACAATACCGGTTGGAATGTGGGTTAACCTTACAGCTGAGTAAGTGGTATTCACCGACTGCCCGCCTGGACCCGATGAGCAATAAGTATCCTTACGGATATCACTTTCTTTCAGGTCAACATCAAATTCCTCCGCTTCGGGCAATACGGCAACCGTAGCTGCCGAGGTATGGACACGCCCCTGGGTTTCAGTCTGTGGAACCCTTTGGACCCGGTGTACCCCCGATTCATATTTGAGAATCCCGTATACACCATCTCCAGTCACACTGGCAACAATTTCCTTAAACCCGCCCAAAGTACCTTCACTGGTGCTTGTCACTTCCATACGCCAGCCCTTCTTCTCGCAGTACTTGGCATACATCTTGAAAAGATCACCCGCAAAAATACTGGCTTCATCACCACCAGTCCCAGCCCTGATTTCCAGGATTGCATTTTTTGAATCCTCCGGATCGGCAGGAACCAAAAGCATTTTGATTTTCTGTTCCTTTTCGGGAAGCAGCTGCTCCGTAATCTCTATCTCTTCGCGGGCCATATCCCTCAGGTCGGTATCCGACTCCTCGTTGAGTATCTCTTTTCCGGCTTCGATATTATCGACCAGCGATTTGTATTCCTTAAACGCCTGTACAAGGGCATCCAGTCGCTTATACTCCTGGTTTAACTTCACATAACGTTTCATGTCGCCCATCACCGATGGATCGGTAATCTGCTGAGATACCTCCTCAAAACGGTGTTGAATCGACTCGAATTTTCCTAACAATGAATAATCTGCCATATAAAATTTCTATCTTATAATCTGTTTAATGAACTTGCAATAATTTGTTTTTCAATACATTGTATATTTTTCAAAGGGATATACCCTGAATTGGTTCAAGGTTGGGGCTCACCCGGATATTCTTGTGAAAGGCTGGCAATCGGCGTCAGCATCAGCTTACTGAACTCCACTTCTGAACCTTCGGCCTGCACTGCAATTTGTCCCTTGGATGCGGTAGCGTTGAACCCGTGGTTTACAAGTTCTCCGTTCACCCATACCTTCACTTCGTTACCGAAACACTCAACCACCATGGTATTCCATTCGCCCAGAGGCTTCTCCGAATTGTCGGTCAGGTTGAGGATCCGACGCTCCTTCCCTTCGGTAATGCCCCAGTTTTCCTTTGGCCCCCTGCGGGTTTCCATTTCCGGGACTTCAATATCCTCGACAATACACCAGAAGTCGCCGGCGTTCTCATGCATCATCTGCACTTCGATCGATTTGGGAAACATGCCATAGAGTGCCCTTGGGGTGGAAGCATGAACCAACACACCGCAATTTCCGGGTTCACCCGCGAAACGGTATTGCACTTCCAACCGGTAATTCTGGTAAACCGAATCGGTAATCAAATGGCCGCCCGGAGTTCCCAAACTCACCAGCTGGCCGTTTCTGACTATAAATGGCATGACCGTATCGGGATTTGAGTCCATTGCCGGAACATCCCAATGCCATCCGGTCAGGTCAACACCATTGAATAACGAAACTGCTTCATTCTTTTGTTGGACCGGGTTGCATGCAAATGCCAGCCAGGCCATGACTGCAATGAGAAATATATTTTTCATTATAAGTGAATTGAGAAATTGATAGATCAAAGTTGTTACCCGGCGTGTCTCGTTGCGGGTTTTATGCATCAGCAAAAAAGCTAATACTCAAAGATCCCAGCCTCGGTGTGGATAGTCAGTTTTCGGCCCGACCAGGCTTCCACCCTTCCAACAATCCGGGCATCAATGTTAAAGGAAGCGGCAATGGCCATCAGGGAATCAGCCAATTGAGGATCTACATAAATCTCCATACGATGACCCATGTTGAACACCTGGTACATTTCTCTCCATGAAGTTCCCGATTGCTCCTGAATCAGCTTGAAGAGCGGCGGAACAGGGAAGAGATTATCCTTGATTACATGGACATTGTCCACAAAATGGAGCACCTTTGTTTGGGCACCACCCGAACAGTGAATCAGTCCATGAATGTCATGCCTGTAATCCTCAAGCATTTTCCTGATCACCGGGGCATAAGTGCGGGTGGGTGAAAGGACCAGCTTTCCTGCATCCAGAGAGGTATCCTTTACCGGATCAGTTAATTGGCAATTGCCTGAAAAAACCAGATCTTCAGGAACTGCAGGATCATAACCTTCAGGATATCGTTGTGCCAGGTATTTTGCAAAAACATCGTGACGTGCCGAAGTCAGGCCGTTGCTTCCCATGCCCCCGTTATATTCCTTCTCGTAAGTGGCCTGCCCAAATGAGGCCAGACCGATGATCACATCCCCGGGTTTAATATTGCCGGCAGATATTACATCTGATCGTTTCATCCGGCAGGTAACGGTAGAGTCAACGATAATGGTGCGAACCAGGTCGCCCACATCGGCTGTCTCACCACCGGTAAGATAAACACCAATACCTTGATTACGAAGATCAGAACATAGCTCCTCGGTTCCATTGATGAGGGCAGCAATCACTTCACCCGGAATCAAATTCTTATTCCTGCCAATGGTAGATGACACCAGGATATTATCGACAGCACCCACGCATAGCAGGTCATCAATATTCATGATCAGTGCATCCTGTGCGATCCCTTTCCAAACGGAAAGGTCGCCGGTTTCCCGCCAATAAAGATAAGCTAGTGAAGATTTTGTTCCGGCACCATCGGCATGCATGATATTGCACCATTCGGGATCATTTCCAAGAACATCAGGAATTACCTTGCAGAAAGCTTTGGGAAACAGACCTTTATCAATAGTTCGGATGGCAGCATGAACATCTTCTTTTGAAGCGGATACGCCCCGGGCCATATACCTATTGCTGTCAGTCATTCTCGTGTAAAGCCATTTTATAAATCAGGCACAAAGGTAATACTTTTGATGAAAGGGAACACCATGAAAAAATCCCTTTTGTACCCGCAAAGAAGAAGTCACAAAAGGGATTACAGGAAACAACTTCCCTATTTATGATAAAGAAAACGCTTGATCTTCTGTGTAGGAGTTTTCTCGAATGGCTCATTGTGGAAAAGTACCTGTTGCAGCTTGGAGAACTTGTTTACCTGGGCATTTACCTTCTCGTGAATTTCCTTCAGAATCTCATCCTTTCGGGCATTGATTTTATCGGCAAAAACACCTGCATCATGCTTCATGTTCTGATACTGGCTTTCCACTTCTTCCATGTTCAGGTGAATCAGGGCAACCAGTTTACCTTTCTTTTCAACCACAACCGATTCAAGTACATAGCGCATCCGGTTAATGACCGACTCGATTTCTTCAGGATATATATTCTCACCGCTCGCACCCACGATCATGTTCTTGATCCTGCCCTTGATGCGAAGGAAACCATCCCTGTCGAAGCTTCCCAGGTCGCCGGTCCTGAACCATCCATCATCGGTGAACACACCGGCAGTCAGTTCTGGTGCCTTATAATAACCCTTCATGACATTGGGTCCGAATGCCTGAATTTCACCTTCGCCAGTTGCATGATCCACGTCAGCCAATCGGAGCTGTACTCCCTGCAGGGCAGTTCCTGTAGACCCGACCCTGGGGGTTTGCGGAGTGGTTCCAGCCAACAGCGGGGACGTCTCAGTCAATCCGTAACCTATTGCATAAGGGAATTTGGCCTCCTTCAGGAATCGCTCAACTGTTCCGTCGAGCTTAGCTCCACCGATACCGAAGAAATCGATCTTTCCTCCGAAAGTGGCCATGAGTTTCTTGCCTGCAACCCTATGCAGAAGCTTCCGCATTGGCGGAAATTTATAGAGAGTACGAACCACAGGACTCTTCTGGAATTGGGGATAAATTTTCCCCTTGAATATTTTTTCGATCACCAGAGGGACCGATAACATCTTGGTCGGTTTTACCAGCTGCATTGCGGGCAGCAGGACAGATGCCGTAGGAGGTTTTCTCAGATAATGCGTCGACCCTCCGTGAAAAATCGGCAGGAGCAGCCCTAAGGTATTCTCATAGGTATGCGACAGTGGAAGGATAGAAAGGAAGCTGTCGTGTTCATAAACAGCCTGCATCGTGAATGCCTGCTTGGCTGTCCAGGAAAGATTCTTCTGGGTAAGCATAACTCCTTTGGAGCTTCCGGTCGTGCCCGAAGTATAGATGATTGAAGCCAGCTCCTCCTCCTCAGCCAGCGGAGCCCCAAACTCCTCAAATGAACCAAGATCCACCTCCTGTAAATTCGGAAGGTCCTTCGCTGAACTCCCGGCAGGAACAGAAATCCACTTCTCAATCAATATTATTTCGGGGGTTATGGCATAGGATTCATTTTCAAGCTTGTAGTATAGGTTTTCACTTACAAAAACCACCTTGGCCTCAGAATGATCGATGATGGTATTGACTTCCGCCGGACTGAAATCGGGAAGGATGGGCACAGCAATGGCACCAACCCACGAAATGGCAAAATAGGCGACTCCCCAGTTGGGCATGTTGGTACTCAAAATGGCAACCTTGTCGCCCCTTTCGATCCCCTTCGAAGCCAACAGAGACGCAACCTGGAGCGTTGCTGTTTTTAACTGGCTATAGGTAAGGGGAGTTTCCCCTGCAAAAGTCAGTGCCGGGAGATGACCATATTTTTCAAAAGATACCTCAAGAAATGAGGGAATGGTATATTTCATATAACCTTAATTTCTAAATACTTATTATCAAATTAAAAACACTTCGAACAGCGAAATGTTTAATGTGCAAAGGTAAATAAAAAACAGATGGCTGTCTGATAACCTAACATGCCAAAATCTATCAACATACTGATAAACAAATCAATATATTGAATTCACAGATCTGATTCACAGAACTTTACTATTTGTAAAAAAAATAAAGCCCATAATGACGGTTGAATATATGCACTGGTTAAAAAAAATTAATTTAGCCATTACATCCAATAAATTCGAACATTTGAAAGATTTGATACGAAAAACCGAAGAAATGGCGAGAAAGCGATTTCTCTCGACCGAAGGTTCGCACGACTGGCACCACATCGACCGTGTCAGGAATCTGGCACTAATTCTGGCAGAAAAAGAGGGTGGCAATGCAGATTTGATTGAACTGGCAGCCCTGCTTCACGATCTGGAAGATTATAAACTGCAGGAAGAGCTCACTGAAGGGCCTTTAATAGAGGTATGGCTGCAACAGGAAGGGGCAGATAATGAGTTGACCAGGAAAATAATCAGAATGATCGGTGAAGTATCTTTTAAGGGTTCA
>DIFU01000047.1:16036-18431 GCA_002419285.1 Prolixibacteraceae bacterium UBA5740
GAACACACCTCTTTTGATGCATATAAGAGACATAAAGGCTCAACCATACACCACTTTTACGAAAAACTCCTTCACCTAAAGGAAAGAATGAATACACAAACAGCCAAACAAATTGCTGCCAGGCGACACCAGCACATGGAGGCCTTTCTTACGCAATTTTATAATGAATGGTATTTCAAAAAATTGGATCTTGCGGATGAAGAATAACATCTAATTTTTGGTATTTTTGTAGGTATAGCAAATGACACCAATATGAGGATCAACCACATTGCCATTTGGACCTACGATCTGGAAGGTTTACGTAACTTTTACATGCATTATTTCGATGCCGCATCCAGTTCAGGATACTACAATCACTCCAAGGAATTCAGGTCCTATTTTCTCAAATTCAATGGTGAATGCCGGATTGAGATCATGGAGATGCCCAACATTCCAAAGAACCGGAACAATCCTTTAAAACAAGCCACTGGTCTGGCCCATTTTGCCATCGACATAGGTTCTCGCGAGAAAGTCGACCATCTGACCCAGCAACTCCGTGAAGACGGCTTCAGGGTTATTGGTGAACCCAGGGTAACCGGCGATAATTATTATGAAAGCATTGTTCTCGATCCCGACGGAAACCGGATCGAACTGATGTCGTTATAACCTTTAAGCTCCTGCCGGAGTAGAAACCAGGTCCGCAATCGCAATAATTGGCGGACTTTTTATTTATAAACCTATGAACTCAAGACAATTGCTGGTTCCAGCCATTGGCGGATTATTTGCCATGAACCTTGCATCCGGATGTGCAGAATCCCGGCCCGAAGAACTCCCTAACATCCTGTGGATCACCAGTGAAGACAACAGCCCGTTTGCCGGCTGCTATGGCGACAGTTTTGCCCATACTCCGAACATGGATAAACTTGCTTCAGAAGGATTCATGTATACACATGCTTTCGCCAATGCACCGGTTTGCGCACCTTCAAGGAATACCATTCTCACCGGGGTGTATGCAAACTCAGGCGGCCACCAGCATATGAGAAGCCAATACCCCAAATCCGACCTGATCAAACCCTACCCGGTCTATCTGAGGGAAGCAGGGTATTATTGTACCAATAATTCAAAGCAGGACTACAACTTGCCTGGCGAACAGGTTGCCGACATTTGGGATGAATCAAGCCCAAAGGCCCATTATAATAACCGGCCGGAAGGCAAACCGTTCTTTGCCGTTTTCAATTCCATGATTTCGCATGAAAGTTCCCTGCACAAAAGAACTCCCAGAGAAGAACTCCGGCACAATCCTGACAGTGTTTCACTTCCCCCTTACCATCCCGACACCCCGGATATGCGACACGACTGGGCGCAGTATTACGACAAAATCAGCGACCTGGATGCATGGATCGGGAAGATCATGCAAGAGCTCGACGAAAGCGGAGAGGCTGAAAACACCATCGTTTTCTATTATGGCGACCATGGCGGAGTTTTGGCACGGAGCAAACGCTTTTTGTATGACTCGGGAACCCGGGTTCCGTTCATTGTAAAAATTCCCGAAAAGTATAAATACCTTTTCCCTGAAAAAAAGCCGGGATCAAAAATCGACAGGCTTGTCGGATTTGTCGACCTGGTGCCCACGCTTTTAAGCATCGCTGGGATACCGGTTCCATCGTACCTGCAGGGGAATGCATTTTTGGGTGACCAGCAAACCCCCGATCCTGGATATGTTTACATGTTTCGCGACAGGATGGATGAACGGTACGACATGAGCAGATCGGTCAGGGATAAAAAATACCGGTACATCCGGAATTACATGCCAACCCGCCCTCATGGACAACACCTTGAATATCTTTGGCTTGCACCGCATGTCAAATCATGGGAGGATGCATTTCTCAACGGTGAATGCAACGAAATCCAAAGCAGGTTCTGGCTTCCCAAACCAGTGGAGGAACTCTATGATTCGGAAAATGATCCCTGGGAAACCGCGAACCTGGCAAATGATCCTTCTTATACTGACATATTAATGAGAATGCGAGAGGAGTGCACTGCCTGGACATTAAGAATCAAGGATGCAGGATTCATCCCTGAATCTGAGTACTTAACCCTTACCGGAGGAGAAGCCATGTATGATTTCCTATGGTACGATCAAATCCCATATGAAACACTTGTTGATGCCGCAAACCATTCCCTATACGCTGACGAGCATGAGATATCCATCCTGACAGAAAACCTTAAGTCACCTGACAGGGCCATCCGATATTGGGGAGCAAGCGGGCTTTTAAGACTGGGTTCCGCTGCTGAGGCTGCCAAACAAGACCTATTGTCGGTTCTTGATGATCCGTCATCCGCTGTCGTTTGTGTAGCCTCTGAAGCCCTATACAACCTGGGAGAAAAGGAAGCTGCCCTGAAAGCTTTGCAGAAA
>DIFU01000056.1:0-30504 GCA_002419285.1 Prolixibacteraceae bacterium UBA5740
ACATTTACTTCAATGAATTATTCTTTATAAATACCTCTGCAAATCAATAATATAATTAGCATGAAAAGGTACACCAACATTCTGATGCTCCTGATTCTGATCATCCCGGGGAAGTCGGTACTTGCGCAGGAAGCATGGTCTCTGCAGCAATGTATTAACTATGCGCTTGAAAACAACATCCAGATCAAGCAACAATCCGTTGCAGTTGATTATCAGGAGAACCAGCTGAATCAGGCACGGTACGACAGGTTACCGAACCTGAACGGCCAGCTGGCCAACAATTATAATTTTGGTAGATCACTCACCTACCAGAATACATATGAAAACACAAATTCAACCAGTTTAAGCGGTTATCTGGGAACCGAAGTAACCCTTTGGAATGGATTTACTCTCCAGAATGTGATCAGACAGCGAGAACTTGACCTGAAAGCAACTTTGCAGGATTTGCAAAAAGCCAAAGATGACCTTGTTCTGGGAATCGCAGCCATGTATCTGGAGATTCTCTTTGCCGAGGAACTTAACATGATCGACCAAAGCCAGGTCGATGTAACCAGGCAACAGATTGAAAAGACAAAACAACTGGTGGATGCAGGCCGGGTGGCAAGGGGAAACTTGCTCGAAATCGAGGCCCAGCTGGCAAATGAAGAACTTCAGGTGGTCAACAGCCAGAACCGGATACAGCTGGCCTACCTGAATCTTTACCAGCTTCTTGAACTGCCAATGGCCCAATCTTTCAAGGTGGAAAAGCCCCTAATTCCTGATCTGAATACCACTCCCGTAAACTACAACTCACTGGAGATATTCAGGAACGCCATGCAAACCCGACCTGAAATCCTGGCGTCCCAACTAAGGGTTGAAAGTGCACACTCGCAACTCGAACAAGCCAAGGGTGCGCAATTTCCCCGTCTCACATTCGGAGCCAATTATTACAACAATTACAACGACAACTATTTCAGGGCGATTGACAATGATCCGACAAAATCGGAAGTCATCCCGCTGAAAGATCAGCTTACCAACAACAAACGTTACGGATTCGGCTTAACTTTGAATATTCCGATTTTTAACCGGCTGCAGGTTCGAACCGGAATTTCCAATGCCCAATTACAGATCAACGATTATGAGTTTAGACTCCAGACTTCCAGAAATACACTCCAGAAAGAAATTGAACAGGCCTATACCAATGCAGTGGCAGCCTTAAAGCGGTATGTGTCAAGCGAGAAAGCAGTTGATTCATCCGAGGAGGCATTCCGATACACTGAAGAGAAATTTAATGTAGGCATGGTTACAACGGTTGAATACAACCAGATCAAGAATAACCTTACGGCAGCCCGTTCACAGTTGTTGCAGGCACGTTATGAGTATATTTTCAGGACGAAAATTCTTGATTTTTATAACGGAATTCCCATTACTCTATAATTTTAAGCGAAAGGCGAATTCGAACAGAATAATTACGCGCCAAAATAAAAGAATGAATTGAGACTGACTTAATTGTAGACTATTTTTTTTGGCGAACTGAATCAGTGATTACAGAATCAGTTGGAGATGTAAAAAAAACAGGGTGCTTCTAACATTGGAAGCACCCTGTTTTTTATGTTTTATTTCATGTTCATTTTTAGGACAAGAAATGAGTGGGGTTTCAATTCCAGCTTAAATACATGGTTTAGCTGAGGAGTCGTTCCGCGGAGCGGAATTTCTCTTCTCCCCGACAGGAATTTTTCCTCCGTTTCAAGATTTGTAAGGGTCAGGCAATTTTCATCGGTAACAACATTCACATGAACTGTTGTATCGGCAAATGATTCAACAATAAAAGTATGGTTGTCATATGCAAACAGGCTGATCAAACCAGGCGCTTCCATCTGAACAGGCATTTGCACATTCATGATCTGCCTTATACGGTTGAGTACTAGTTCGGGTAAGTGATAGAGATCAACGAAGTTCTCGGGTATAGTCAAAACATATAACTGGCCCTTTCCATACCCAGCTGAATGTAGGATTGGCCATCCGTTTGTGTCGTCAAGTGCGGAAATTTCTTCCCACGAGTCATTGGTTAGGTATGCAATCTGGGGAATCAGGATTTCCCGGTCACTTTTTGCAGCACCCCACCATCCGGCAGCAAAATCACTGACCAGTGCAGTTCTACCGGTATACCTGATTTCAGCAATGTCACTTATTCCCTTGTCCTGTAATTCTTTCAGAAGCCCGGAGGTAATAATTGCAATATTTCCGTTCCTGATATGATTTTTGATTTTTCCTACAATTTCCGGGTCAAAAGCAGCTGACTGTGTAAGGAATACAACTTTTTCGTTTTCAGGAAACTCCGGAACAAGGTCCATTGGAATGCCAATCATTCCCATGTAATTTTGCAGGAAGTCCTCTCCAACCGAGTGGTAGGGCTTGTAACTCTTGATTCCTAAAGGATTACCCAGATGACCCAGGAATTTGTCGACCTTTTCAAAGGTAAATCCGGCTGCCCGTGCAAATGTAGTTGGTTGAATGACCTGCCCATCTGTTAGGGTTACTGGTTTCATCATGGCATCGAAATCGAAACTTGTTGCCTGTCCCTGCCAGGGAGACCTGAGTTGTTCCCTGATGGGGTATTGCAGTTGCCTGATATCGAATAGCGTTATTTCCGGTGCTTTCGCGAACAAGGTGATCCAAAGCTGCTCAGCATAACGGTCCATGGTCTTGAGGCCACCGGTATCCACCCACCCTCCGCCGTTGCCGCCCGGTTTCAGATTTTCAAAATACCGATAAACCAGATAGCCTAGGTAAGGCTGGAGATGCTGGTTCCCAGACGGATCCCTGGTTTCGGTACCAGTGTATAAACCGTCAAACATGGCCGGTTCTGCTTCAAGGTTGAAGCCCAATCCATGGAAGTGTTCGTACCAGTTGGGATACTTGATGACAACTTTTACTCTTGGATTTACAGCTTTTGCGGGGTTTATAACAAGGTGCCTTGCAGCATCTTTCATCAGCTCAATCCTGTAATCAGTCCAGCTATTTTTGCCCTTTGCCTCAATACAGAGATCACATTTACAGTTGGTAAAAAAGAAATCGTCGAGAATAATTTCATCGAAATTACGGGCAGTATACTCAACAATCTCCTTCACCTTAGCCCGATGTTCGGGGTTGGTATAGCAAAAGGTCTCAAAGCGATTGCTTTCATCTACAGTAAGGGTTATACCTCCTGCCGTTTCTACTCCGCGTTCATGGAAAAATAGCTTAGCCGCATCAAGGGTTGCCTGATCTACGATTAAAAGGTCTCGGTGAGTCTCGAGGTAGATCTTGTCGACTTTCACCTGATCGGTAACAAGTTTCCAGAGAGACTCCAAATATGCAGGATCGCCCATTTTGGCTGTTTCATAGGATCTTGAATAAACCGCCACCTTGAAGTGATCATAACTTACAGGTTGGCCGGTCAGGGGGGTTAATGCTATTGTCATAAAAAGGATAGATAGATAAATGCTTTTCATTTTCAGGATATTTGGTTATAGTTTAGTCAGGATATTTGACACCAACACCTGGAATCCCAGATTATCAATTAAACACCAATGTCTGTTCAGCGGATTTCAAGCCTTCGGAAGTTGCTTTTAACACTGCCTTTCCATTCACTTTGGGAGATCTCACAATCACCAGGCATTTTCCGTAAAAAGCCTTTCTGTAATATGCCTGGAAGGGTTCATGGCTAACAGGATTCCCATTGTCGACACCGGCTATCGTTGCATCGCCGTCAATTTCAAAGTTTACCAGATGATCAGCATTGGGAACAAGATTTCCTTCATTGTCCATAATTTCGACAGTGATAAACGAAAGATCACTTCCCCCGGCCAAAATTTCACTTCGGTCGGCTGTCAGTTTTATACTTGCAGGTTCTCCTGCTGTTTTAATCTCGCGGCTTAGCACTTCCTGGCCATCCTTTTTGGAAACAGCCCGAATGATTCCCGGCTCCCAGGCAACCCTCCATGAAACATGCAAAGTTTCGTTGGTCTTGGCTTTGGTACCAAGCGACTTATCATTCAGGAAAAGTTCAACCTCAGATGCACTGGTATATGCCCAAACATCAACTGAATCACCCGGATTCCAATTCCAATGTGGAAACACATGCAGTACATCCTTCTGCGTCCACTCACTTTGGTACATATAATATACATCCTTGGGAAATCCCGCCAGATCAATGATCCCGAAATAGGAGCTCCGGGAAGGCCACCAGTATGGGGTTGGTTCACCGAGATAATCGAATCCGGTCCAGATATAGGTCCCTGCAATATGATCATGCTTTTTTACAATCTTCCAGCTATTCTCATGGGTTGATCCCCAGGGAACATGGCAATTATCATATGAGGAACATTGCTGTTCGGGATTTCCATGAGGTATGCGACTTAACGAACCCGTGTGAGGCCAGATAAACATACTATCGGAAGGCATTTGGTAAAAACCACGTGTCATCAATCCCGATGTCGACTCACTGACAATAAACCTTTTCCCGGGATAAACATCATGAAAACCTGCAAAGTACGACTCATGGTAGTTGAAGCCATAAAGGTCGAGTGCGTCCGATTTGAACAGGTTGTTCCAGGGATTAACCTCATTGCATCCGGCAGTTACCGGACGAGAAGGATCCAACTCCCTGACCATGGCAGCGAGTTTTGCCGTTAATAAGGAATTTACCGACATTTCACCGGAATTAACGGAGGCTGGATCAATATTCTTTTCGAAGTTCAACAACAGATTTGCCTGTTCAATATTGAGGGTATCGGCATCGACATGTTCCCATTGTTCGAGAACCTCGTTACCTATACTCCACATAAACACGGATGCGTGGTTACGATCTCGGAGGATATGATCTGTCAAGTCACGTTCGTGCCATTCAGGAAAGTGCTTTGAATAGTCGTAAGGAGTTTTCTTTTTCCTCCACATATCGAAGGTTTCATTCTGTACAATAAATCCCATTCGGTCGCAAAGTTCGAGCAATTCCGGTGCGGGAGGATTGTGTGAGGTGCGAATCGAATTACACCCCATTTCCTGAAGAATCTCAAGCTGCCTTTCCAGGGCACGTGTATTAACTGCTGCCCCCAAACTCCCCAAATCATGGTGCTGGCAGACTCCGAGAATTTTCATTTTCTTGCCATTCAGTGAAAACCCTTCATACGGATCGAATTCAAAAAAGCGAATGCCGAAAGTGGTTTCAACCCTATCGAATAAGTCCTCACCCTGATATATTTCAGAGACTGCCTTATAAAGCACAGGATGGTCTGTATTCCAGAGTACCGGATTTTTGACTTCCATATTTTGCAAAACCTTACCTTCCGATCCTGGGTTAATAGACAATTCAGACCTGGTTGAGTTAACTTCCTTCCCTGCAGGATCCAGGATGGTAGTTACAACCGATGCATTTGCGGCTACCTCCAATTGGTTATCCACCCTGGTTTCAACAGAAACAATCGCTTGCTGGTTTGACACCTCGGGTGTAGTAACATAGGTCCCCCAATGCGCAATATGCAGTGGGGCAGTTTTCACCAACCAAACATTCCTGTAGATACCAGAACCTGAATACCACCTCGAATTGGGTTGAACACTGTTATCTACCCTTACAGCAAGAACATTTTCACTTTCTCCAAACCTCAGGAATGGTGTCAGATCATGCCGGAAAGAAATATACCCATAAGGCCTCATCCCCAGGTAATGACCATTTATCCAAACTTCACTCTCCTGATAAACACCATCAAAGTCGACAAAAAACATTTTCCCGTTCTCTGATTCTGGAAGTGAAAATGTTTTCCTATACCAGCCGATGCCACCCGGCAGGGCACCACCTCCCGGAGAGGATGGATGATCCTTGCTGAATTCGCCTTCTATGCTCCAATCGTGGGGAACATCCAGAGTCCGCCATTGCTGGTCGTTGAACCCGGGCAATTCTGCATCATCGGGATCTCCCAAAAAGAACTTCCACGATTCATTGAAGCTGGTTCGTTCACGTTGGCTGACTTTCTCTGTTGATATGGAGCATCCCAATGCAAAAAAAATCCAGGCTGACATTAGAAGAAAAGTGATTTTTCGGCTTGTCATATGTTTTAATTTAAGCTTGGTCTCATAAATCTGATCATAATCTCTCATGCCTTCAGCATGTATTGCCATAAATTCATGAGGTACCAGATTCCGGCAGGTGTCATTTAAAGATAGGCAAACAGCCATAATTGTCGTTTTTACAATTTGTAAAGTTAAGTCAGAATTGATCACAAAACCAATGGTTTTTTCGTTTTTTTCAGGGTAAAAACAAAAAGAAAAGCTGGCCTGCAAGACCAGCTTCATATTCATGAATTTTGAGGACAATTATTGAGCAAGTGTAAACCGGAAGCTTACCCCTACATTGGTATTTGAAGTAGGGAATGAAACAGAGGTTAAGGGCTCATTGATTACCTTATCAAAATACACCCTAAGCTGGAACCGGTCACTAAGCATATAATCGGCGGTTGTCTTGATGGTAACGGCACTTTGTCCGGCTGTAATCTGGTCAGTATCTTCCACAAGTCGTCTCAAAATTGTTTTATTTTTTCTGAACGAAAGATCGGTACGCAAGGTCAGGTCATTGGAATAGGATCTCTGACTATTCTTTGTCTTCAAGATCAAATCCATTCTCGTAAACCGGTATCCTACCCCCACTATATATTCGCTGCTCAGGGTTTCGGTAATCTGGTTGTTGGCAAATGAGAGGGCAATGCTCCGGCTTCTTTTCACCTCACTACGGGTAGTCAGGTCATTGATCCAGGTAATATCTATATTCAGCAACGGGCTGAAAGTCTCATTGATACTCACCGAATTAAATTCATACTGAGGCAGGAAGTTATTCTGGATATCACGAATATAGCTGAAGCCATCATCCTGGACCATATAATTAAGGTTAGTCAGGAATGACCCAACGGTATAGCTCGACCTGTATGAGTGGGTGAAGTTCATGGTCTTCATGATATTGCTGAGTTTGGGAATCCGGGAAACCATTCCTTCATACTGGACTCTCCAATTAGGCCGGATAAACCGGATAGAAGGGAACATTCCCAAGGAAACCTTATCAGGATCTGCACCTTGGTATGCTGCCAGGAACGCAGGCACCATAACTTCGACAGACGTAGGCCCATATCCATCAGGGAAGCCGGTTTGCGGATTGATGGCTGTTGGGTCATAACCGTTGCTGGCCGGTCTGTTTGCTGCCAATCGGCGTGCAATGGTCAGCCTGTAGTCCTTCAGGTTCTGGAAAGCTTCTGATTGAGGCACCTCGGCTTTTCCGATAGCAAAGAAGGCAGTACTCCATGATAACACCGACATGGAGAAGTTGCCTCGCTCGGTTAGGCTGTTAGGACTGAATGTTCCGTTCATCTGATCAAATGAATAGAACTCACTGATATTTTTTGATACAGACCGATCGGCGTTTATGTCGATTCTCAAATCAGGAAGCGGTTCCAGATTGGCCCTTACGCTAAAGCGTTCGTTCCGGTTAAACAGGAATGGCATGTTCAGAAGCGGATCAGTTGTGAGCCAGCCTCTTTCTCCGGCATTTCTGGCAAAGTCGCGGTCCTGCCAACCCATCAGGAACGGGAACCCCGGAGCAATACTCCCGCCCAGGTCACGTCCAAACATTCCCTGGTCGGGGACATACCTTCCGGTACCAAAAATCACCGGTTCGGGAAGGTATCCCGGAAGCACCGAACCGCCTGATATGTTATAGGAAACAGTCAGTGTTTTAACACCGGTCAACATGCGCATCGAAATATCAAAGATATCTTTCAGGATATTCTTCTCAGGCTTACCTGTTACGACAACATTCACTATGCCAGCGGTTGCCTGGGGGGTAAATTCCAGACTATTGCGGTCAATCGACCGGGTTGTGCCTGCCACTTCCTGCCCTTGCGGAGTTGATGCTTTTACAGTCACCTCCTTCAGGTTCAGCTTATGGTTGATTGTCACTGGTGTTCCCTGTACCATCCTTACGTTTCGCTGGGTAAATTCCGGATTCCTTGCCGGTTGTGGCTGAGGCCTTGCTCCGGCCTGAGGTCTTCCTCCCATGGCTGTTGTTGTTCGCAGCCTGCTGGTTCTCTGGAACTTTTCGTCCAAACGTTTCAGATAGGGAATCTGGTTATAAATAGAGGTAAGGTTGATATTACCTGTCAACTGAAGGTTCTGGGAATTTTCGACATTGTTGCCCAACCGAATGGTATCGGATGTCATAGGGCCGGCTGCCCAGTTGTAAGATCCCTGATACCTGACACTTCCACTCAGGAAGTTGAGCACCCGGATATTATTGAAAGGCAAATTATAGGTTGCATTGACCGTGTGCCCATACAGGACTGGCCTTCCCATATCCCATAGGTTGGCGATAATGGAATCGCGTTTCCATTCATAGTCATCATCCCGACGGTTAATCCTTCCTTCCGGTTCGTCGATTCGGGAGGTACTGCGTGAACTGAAATCCACCTTCAGGCTTCGGGTAAGATCATAATTCAGGTCAAAATTGCGATTCCAAAGAAAATCTTTCTGGAAAGTCTTGGGAAGGATCATCCCCGGATTGGTGACATTTCGTGTCTGAACCTCGTTGTACCTGCGGAAAAGATCCGTCCGCAGTGATATCTGGGTTGGAAGAGGATAAAAGTTAAAGTCACCAATTAGTTTAAGCGGACCTTTTCTAAGGAATTTAACCTTACCAAAAGGTTCAACCAATTCGGAACGGGAACTGTAGTTATAAGAAAGCATTCCCCGATACGACCTGTCAACGTTGTATTCAGTATTGATATTGCGGGTAAAAATTTCATTAAAAGAATAGGTTACCGCAAAATTTCCCGGATCCCAAAGCCTGGGCTTTTTAGCCTCTGTCCTGACTGGTTCTACCTTGACGTTGGTGAAATTCAGACTCTTTCGGACCACCAGGTTTTGTGCCATGCTGCGAATAGAATCCCGAATATTGCGATCATCCGTACTTTTCAAAGATTCCTTCAGTTCGATATCAGGATTTAACGGGTCGTATTTCGGGCTTCTGTTACTCCTTGAATACCCATAATACATAGGGATACGAACGCCCGACTCCTTGGGGAAGAATCGCCCCAGGTCGACTGAAGAAGCCACATCCACTTCGGTCAGGTCTTCCAATCCACGTTGATTTACATTTTGCTCGATGCCACCAAAACCGGAAGTACGTTTACGACCTGCCATGGTTACAGTCCCCAGGTCGGCCAGCCTTGTGGTTACACGGGCATTGGCAGCCCATCCGCCATCCTGGTCAAAATCGGTCAGACGTAACTCGTTAAGCCAAATTTCCACTGAACGGGGACCTGTATTGATCTGTCCCTTTTTGTTCCGGATCCCGACCATCACTACCTGGACATTCCCCAGATTAGGACTACCCTTCACTTTGACCCGGTTCTTGCCGTTATTCCAACCCTCATGAGGTTTTTCGTAAATATCCTGAATCCGGAGTGAAGAATTGGCCGCCCTTATTGCCGCATCCCTGTCGGTCTTTACCTGGGTAAAGAGTTCCAGAGGAACATCAATGCGGTTTTCATCGGGCCACACCTCCAGCCGGTCAGCGAGAATCTCACCATTGTACCTGCCAGGAAGAGTTAGTTTTAAGGGTACTTCGTATTCGTAATAGTTATAGTTATAGTCGGTTCCCATACGAATGAAGAAAACCATTTCGTCATCCTTGAGGGCAGTCCCTTCCATTTGTTCGGCATGAACTTCCAGTTTCAGTTGTTTATAACGCCTGAAGTCCATGTAAATACTTTTGTAAGCAGCCCTTGCATCGCCTTGTTCAAGATCAGTCACCTTCATCACCATCGACTGTTCGTTCAATTGACGCAGCTGAGGATTGGAAGGGTCGATGACCCTATCAATTCCGGGAGGTAAAATATAGTTTACCGGCGAGCGGCTTCCATTTTCCTCAATGTTTACAGCTGAAATGTCAAAACCAGTATACGGGAACTCAGTTCCATCTTCGGCAAGAGGCCTTGTATATCTGCGCCAGTCTGCCCTAACCAGGTCTAGTGTTGCGAATCTCAGGATCACCGGATCCTCGAACTCGGTCAGGAACATTCGCAGGAATCGGATCGACTTGAAATCACGAATCCCCCCAAATGCATCGTCATACTCCCGAACAGGGATCTTAAACTGAAACCACTTCACTTCACCAATTTCACCGTTTTTGAGCTGTACCCTACTGGTCTTAACATCGTTGATGTAATTTTTCCCCAGCTCCATATCCTGTTGGCGGATACTGATCTTGTACTGGTAGTAACGTTCGTATTCGTTCAGGGTATTGTCGTTATTGATATCCTCGATATCGGGAATGGTTGAGGCAGAGGTTGGGTACGATTCAGGAGAATCCTCTGTGGTTACCGAGTTTCCTTCCTGGCCATTATAACGCTTGTATCGATCCAGTATTCCAAGTTCCTCTTGGTCATAGTCACTGCCACGATAATAATGGTAGTTATCTTTTGAGGGGTCATTTTCGAAACGTTCATATACTTCGGGAGAAACAATGCCTTTTATCTCTTCCAAATATTCGCCGAAAAAGGCTCTTTCGTCCTCATCCGACATACCATCGAGCCCCACATCCTGGTATCTGCGGGAGGCTGGACTGTTATCGAAAGCATTAACAAGCGACTGCTGAATGGATACCCTTCCCCACGCCGTGGTATCCACATTGGTCAGTTCAGCCGTGATCGGAAGTCCGTTCTCGAATGATTTGCGGCCATCACGGAGTATGTCTTCAGAAACGTCACCCAGGTTAAAATAAAGATCCCCGCCCGAAAGAGCTCCAATAGAGTCATAAACAAAAGGGTCCATCAGCCAGAATTCGATAAACTCGATGTTGGCATTTTCAAAATCACTGGTCTCAATCTTCCGCATGATACCACCCCAACGGGTAGCCGGATTAAGGAGCCTTCCTTCGGAATCGATCCCGGCAGAATAAAGTGATCCCCGTGTATCGAAGTTGTATGGTCCCTTCTCGGTCGGATAGAACGCCAGGTCAAATACAGAAAGGTTGGTAGGTTGACCAACCGGAGATTCCTTGGCCGGGAATATTTCCTTCTCAAAGACCTCCCTGACAAAGTGGTTTGACTGAAGATCCTTGTCATTTTTTATATGTCCCGGTGTGAGAGAGCTGTTCCTCAGGAAAAGAGGGTCAATTACATACCAGGAAAGAAGTGCACGATTGAAACCATATTCGAGCTGGTTTGTCAGGTTTCCTTCAGGGAAGAGAGGCTGCAACTGTGGAGTGCTCGCCATCACCCAGGTCTGTCGTGCCTTCAGGTCGATCGTGGTTTGTGTTCCCTCAAAATCATCGATATAGGCTGCGCCATTCTTGCCGATTACTTTGGATGTTCCTGGATAAAGTCTGGCAAATTCGGCTTCGAAATCAATGGTTGAAGGTGCCTTGGTATTGATAAAAGGCAATTTATCGATCATTTTGGTCAGAAACTGGCTTTCTGTCGAAAAGCGTGTATCCACTCCCACTATCAGGTTAGAAATCGGATCCTGGCCATAGTCAATTTTTTGGGTAAGGGGCCGTTCCTGCATATAAAGAGCGGTTGCTCCCAGGTTAAACCTATCAGAAAAGGCATAATTTGCATGGGCCCCAAGGAGGGTTTTGCGTTGCATGGTAAATAGGTCTTCACTCTCAGTGGAAACCTGAATAGGAGTTCCTGCCTCAAGAAGGGCAGCATTGATAATCCGCACCCGCCCCAGGGTATAGTCAACCGTATAGTCCACATTTTCCATCAGTTCCCTGCCGCCTGCAGTAACCTTGACTGATCCGGGCGAAAGGTTAAAGGCATTAAGCATGATATCTGAACTGGATGCCCCCTTGTAACTACCCGTCAGCAAGAACTTATTGTGCTCAGCATCTTGCTCTGCGATGGTTCGTGTTGAGTCATACAACGACTGGAAAGTATATTTTTCAATCAGCGTGGCATCCCGGAGTGAATCTGCCAAGTGTTTGCCAAAAGGCTCAAGTACCGGAAAAATAATCCGGCCGTTGGAGGACCTTATCGTGATTCCCTCAATGTAATCGAAAAGCCCGTCGGGATATGGATCTTGCTGCTTATTCAGTTTGTCAAGATTCATCACCCCAAGCAAAATATTACCCTGGATTCTGCCTTCCGGAATATAATTGATGTATGTCCCGGTTGAATCGTTCATGTACATCACATTCAGCTGAAAATTATCGACCGACAACTCAAAAGCATTCAGGTTGTAAACGTTTTTCATCATCAGGTCCCAGGTAGGCAGACCGGGAGAGAGATTGGTCCCCTTGATAAGTTTCAGGACTAGAGTCTGCGGGGCATCCACACCATCCGTTGAGAATTCACCCACCTGGAATACTTGTCCATTGGCCGTATAATTAAAGGCAACTGCCAGTATCTCATCATTATTGAGGGCGGTATTCAGCGAAATATAACCGAGCCTTTCATTGATAGTATATTCAGATGGGTTCAGCTTTCTGGCCTGTTCAATCTTTTCAAAGTCACGGCCCCCCAAAAACTGGTTACCGAAACCAGCCATCACCGAGGTGACACTCTGGATTTCACGGATTCCGGAATAGGTGGATGTCAAAGACTGATACATGCCATTGGCCGCGTTGGAGGGATAAATGTTTTGTGGAAAAGGCAATCCTGTGCTCTGCTGGAAATCAGGCACTTCATTGTATATGTGGGGATTATGCTCCCCCAGGTCCTGTAATGCCAGAATGTTACGCGATTCGGTAAAATTATTGGTTTTGTTGGTCACCCAGATCTCAATTTTATTGATGGTGATGCCAGATCTGATAACAGGTAATGAGGAAAGAGCCTGGTTATAATTATCCCTGAAATATTGAGAAAGGAAAAAGTGACGGTTGGCATCATAATCGGCTGCCGACATCTCAAAATTGGTAACCTGGGCACCGCCTTCCGTTTCAACCACTTTAGTTTCCCCTTTATGTTGCGAAAAAAGGGTAGTCAGCGTTAGTTTTCCGAACTGCATTTCAGCCTTTACCCCAAAAAGGTTGGACGCCCCGGTAATAAGTGAACCGTTCAAGGGTAACGATACGTTACCGGCCTCGATTCGCTTGATGATTTCATCCTCGTCGCCAGTATATTCGAGGTTCATCTTATTCTCGTAATCAAAAGTAGCCTCGGTGTTATAATTCACCCGCATGTTCATTTTGGTTCCGATCTGTCCCATTACATTCATCTGTATTTTCTGATCGAAATCAAACGACGGTACCTTTCGGAGCCTTTCTGGAATGGCTGGGTTTTCAGTAGAATTCATTTGATAGCCAAAGCTGACCTCAACATAACCTTGTGGCTTGATATTAATGGTATTGCCTCCGAAAATCCGGTTAAATGCTTCGCTCTCAATGGTAAGTCGGGGAATGAGTGAACCCTGGTTTTCCATATCGGCGATATTCTTTCTGGAGCGCCAATAATTTTGGATAGACTGCTCGAAATCATAGTCGATATAATCGTCGAGAGTCATTGCCTGTGGAAGTCTGTAATTCAGATTTCCGATTTTTTCATAAAAAACATATTTGCCTGAAACGGGATCATATACCACCTCCCGTTTAAGATTAGAGGGATTTCTGAGGAACAGACCAGAACTGTCGAGCTTTGCAGGGTCACTGTATGCCGGTCTGTCTGAAAATGGAAATGGCAGTTGCTGAGTGGTTGTATCTTGTGGTTCCGGGATTTCGGCCTGATGAACTACCCCAACCTGTGTGTCAGTTTGCGTATGAATCTCCGCACCGCTACCCATTCCCACGCTAAGGGAAAAGAGAGTAAAGATGACAGAGAGCAGAAGTATATTTTTAGTAAAAGTCCGAAGTCTCATTCAGAAATTATAACCTTTTAAGTGCTTGTTTAATCACAGTTTCCACGGCGGCATCCGGCGTTCCGGTAACAATACCCGCGACAGCCTTCTCGGCGTCTTTGCGGGAAAAGCCCAGCATTACCAAAGCTGATAACGCTTCATTCTGTATGGTATTGTCTGATGGAATCAAAATTTGTCCGGTTGCAGGCACTTTGGACAGTTTGTCTTTCAAATCGATAATGATTCGTTGTGCAGTTTTCAGTCCGATACCTTTAACCGACTTCAGCAGGTTAATATTTTCGGTTGAGATGGCTGAAACAATTTCATCGGGCGATAACGAGGAGAGCATCATCAATGCCGTGGCAGCACCAACCCCGTTCACCGACAACAAGTTTCTGAACAGCTCTCTTTCCGACCTGGACGAAAAACCATATAAAAGATGGGCATCCTCCCTGACAATGAGGTGGGTAAAGACCCTGGCCTGCTTTTTTCCGTTCAGGGAAGAAAAGGTGTTCAGTGATATATGGACTGCGAAACCAACACCGTTTGCCTCAATCACCAACAGTGCCGGATTGATTTCATCGATCTGTCCCTCAATATATTCGTACATAAATATTGGTTTTTGAAACCGTTTACATTACAGGAATTGACCGTATACAAGCGCTATTTCACATCCGGGGTTTGTTTGATTCGGATCCCGCATTCATTTTTCTCCACCGGGTTTATTCACCATGCCGGCCCTGAATCGGTCAGAGCGTATCCTGATCATCAGCCTCGATATCAATATTTTCATCCACCTGATTTGGGTTGATGTCATATCTTCTCAAGGGATTAGCCGAAATTTCGCGATGTATTTCACGGTTCTTGTGGATATCGATGGCCAGGTACAGTGCTTCACGGAAAGAATCAGGACTCGCTTTGTCCTCTCCTGCAATATCAAAGGCAGTACCATGGGCTGGCGATGTGCGAATCACCGGCAGTCCGGCAGTATAGTTCACGCCCTGATCAAATGAGCTGAATTTAAACGGTATCAGACCCTGATCGTGGTACATGGCCAAAATGGCATCAAACCTGGAAAAATCACCAGACCCGAAAAATCCATCTGCCGGATAAGGTCCTAGGGCCGTAATTCCTTCATTTCTTGCCTGCTCAAGTGCCGGAATAATGATATTCTGTTCCTCGGTCCCAATCAGGCCATTGTCACCGGCGTGTGGATTGAGTGCCAACACGGCAATCCGGGGGTTGGTAACCGAAAAGTCTTCAACGAGTGATCTGGCTATGATCCTTAGTTTTGACAGGATCTTATCCCTTGTTATACTCTTCGCAACATCGGAAAGCGGGATATGACCTGTTACCACACCAACCTTCAGGTTATGGCTAACCATAAGCATGACAAAATCACGGCTGTTGAATTGCTGGGCTAGGTATTCGGTATGTCCGGGAAACTTGAATTTCTCACTCTGTATATTGTCCTTATTGATGGGGGCTGTAACCAAAACATCAATGAGTCCCGTTTTCAGGTCGTCAACGGCCTTTTCAAGGGCAAGGTATGATGATTCACCGGCAGCCTCGGTAGACTTTCCCAGTTCGACCCGGATATTCTCATCAATGCAATTGATGATATTGGCCCGGTTGAGTGAAGCCTCCTGGGGTGTCCGTATATGATTGAAGCTTAAGTTTTCAATGTTCAGGGCCTTTCGGTGATAGGCAGCCACTTTGGGTGAACCGTATATGATTGGAGTGCACATCTCCAGGATACGAGGATCCAGCAAGGTTTTCATTATCACTTCATAACTAATGCCGTTGATGTCACCGTGCGAAATTCCAACCTTTATCTTTGTATTGTAAACCATTTTTCCGGCCAATTAAATTTATACTTTTTCGAGAGTCGGGCAAATTTACGTTTTTATTTACAACTTTTTCAAAAAGTTGAACAGCAAGCGGATTCCACTTCCAGTACCTCCCTTGGGTCTGTAACCCTCCTTGTCAAACAGCCAGGCTGTCCCGGCAATGTCAAGGTGAATCCAGGGATAATCCGTAAAATGCTCGAGGAACTTCCCTGCAATTATGGTCTGTCCATCCCGTCCTCCCATGTTCGTCATGTCAGCGATATCCGATTTCAGCGTAGCTCCGTACTCCTCCCAAAGCGGAAGTTCCACAATCCTTTCATAAACTTCCTCTCCACTGAGCTTTAGCTGATTCAAGTGAACTGCATGGTTTCCCATGGCAATCATTCCATGGCTTCCCGATATTATTGACGCTGCCCCGGTTAGCGTGGCCAGATCAATCACCAACATGGGATCATACTTTTTGGCAAAACTCAAGGCATCAGCCAAAATCAGACGCCCCTCAGCGTCGGTATTCAGAACTTCCACGGTGGTGCCATCGTACATGGTGATCACATCACCCGGAACATAGGCATTCCCATCGGGCCGGTTATCGGTTGCAGGAACCAGACCGACCAGATGGACCGGTAATTTTGCCCTGGCAGCTGCATAAACAATGGCTCCAGTGGTAGCAGCACCTGCCATATCACATTTCATGTAGTCCATCGACTTGGGAGTCGGTTTCAGGCTCAGGCCGCCAGTATCATAAACCACACCTTTTCCAACTATTATCACTGGTTTATCGTTGACCGGATTTTCAGGCTTCCACTCCATAATGGTAAAGGTAGGGGGATCAATGCTTCCCTTGTTGACGGCTAACAGTCCGCCCATTCGCAATCCGTCAATGTCTTTTTTATGTAAGACTTCGACTGAAAATCCGCTCTCTTTACCCTTGAGACCGAACTGTTCAGAAAGGGCCAGGGCCGTCAGGGTCGACAAGGGTTCATTCACCAGGTCACGTGCCCAGTAAACGGCATCTGTAAGGATTTCCAGTTCCTGAAGACGATTTTCATTCAATCCGGGGTGGAAGATCGTTACAGAACGCGGCAGGAAGTCCGATTTCTCCTTTTTGTATTTGTGAAATGCATAACCTCCAAGAACAAGTCCTTCAATAAAGGAAATCGTATATTCCGGATTTCCTGATCCTGCAATAGCGACAGCCTCTATTCTCTTCTCTATCACCAGTTCCATAAACCTGCTGCCTGCTTTCCGGTATTTTTCAAAAACCTGATGTGCCGGTGACTGTAAGTCAGGAAGTGTTACAAACAAATAGTGAGGTAACCGTTGAATCACAACGGACTCCTCCTTGTCTGTTCTGCTTTGCCAAAGCCCTGACTCAGAGGGCGTTAGGGTTATAAAAGGAACTTCTTCTGCTGCCGGCAGAAGGGCAATGGATATATTTTCGGGAAGATGATCGGCGGTTTTCAGTTTTATGTTCATTATTGCCATTTGGAATATTTTAAAAGTTTATTCTTAACTACATTCTCATGGGCTAAATTAACACTTTTCCGACCTTTAATGTTGTAAAATACCCACAGGAACTTCTAATGGAAGGAAAGCCGATTAACACCAGCAAAAAAAACCAGGGTGCCTGATAATGGACATCCCGGCACCCTGGTCGATAGCTAAACAGTGGTTTTTTTTAAATCAAACCAAGGTTTTTTCCAACCTTAATAAAAGATGCAACCGTTTTATCGATTTGATCAAAGGTGTGGGCTGCAGATAATTGAACCCTGATCCGGGCTTTTCCCCGAGGCACCACGGGGAAGACGAATCCAATAACGTAAACTCCCTCTTTCAGCAATTCATCGGCAAACCTGATCGCCATTGGTTCATCATAAATCATTACGGGCACAATGGCGGTATCTCCCTTCACCAGGTCAAAACCGGCTGCCTCCATCTGGCTTCTGAACCGGTTAGCGTTCAACATCACCTTGTTCGGGAGAGTCGAACTTCCAGATAGCATTTCAATGGCTTTAAGTGTAGCCCCTACCGTTGCAGGTGCCAGGGTATTTGAGAACAGGTAAGGCCTGGATCGTTGGCGCAACATTTCAATGATCTCTTTTCTACCGGAGGTGCATCCGCCGTTTCCGCCTCCCATGGCTTTACCAAAGGTGGTTGTGATGATATCAATCTTTCCCATCAACCCATAATGTTCGGCCGTTCCCCTTCCTGTGGATCCGATATAACCCGTCGCATGGGAGTCGTCAACCATTACAAGGGCATCATATTTTTCACAAAGGCTGACAATCTCAGGAAGGCGGGCAATATCCCCATCCATTGAAAACACGCCATCAGTCACAACAATTCGGTATTTGAGCGATTGGGCTTCCTGAAGGCATTTTTCCAGTTCTTCCATATTGGAATGTTTGTATCTGAACCGCTGTGCCTTGCAAAGCCGCACTCCATCAATAATGGATGCATGGTTCAGTTCATCGGAAATAATGGCGCTGTCGTCACCCAGCAAAGGCTCAAACACCCCCCCATTGGCATCGAATGCGGCACAATAGAGTATGGTGTCTTCGGTACCGAGAAATTCAGACACTTTCTGCTCCAGCTCTTTGTGTATCTGTTGTGTTCCACAGATAAACCTGACGGACGACAGGCCAAATCCCCATTCATTCATAATATCCTGTGCAGCCTTTACGATCTCGGGATGGCTTGCCAGTCCAAGATAATTGTTGGCACAGAAGTTCAAGGCCTTTTCGCCTGTATTCAATGTTATTTCAGCACCTTGGGCCGAAGTAATGATCCTTTCTGTTTTATATAAACCCTGCTCCCTGAGTTCTTCCAGGGTTTTCAGCAGATCCTCTTTCATTTTTCCGTACATGAGCGATAATATTTATAATTGAAAAGTGTATACAAAGTAAGAAAAACGAGGCCGATAAATTGCTGATAAATTTCAGGAACCTTTTCACGTGCCGGAATTAACCCGGTTCCGCAATTCAGTTATGTAGGCAGGACTAACCTGTATCCCGAGTTCACTGGCTTTTTGTATATCCTGAAGGGCAGCAGCGTAATTGCCTGTTTTGTTGTGCAGAAAACTTCGGTTTTGCCAGAAAACGCCTTGTGATGGCTTAATGGCAATGGCCCGGTTAAGATCATCCAATGCCTCTGAATTGCGATTCAATTGATTGAAGGCCAAAGATCTGAGATTCATCATATCGGCATCATCAGGCTTATAAGTTAAATACATGGTTATTTCTTCAATCGCTTTATCGTACCGGTTCAGGGTATACAGAACCAAGGCCCGGTTTGACCGGGCGCTCAGGTTTCCGGGTTCAAGTGCGACAGCCTTGTCCAGATCTATCAAAGCTGCTTCATACTCACCTTTTGATGCCAAAGCTGCTCCCCGGTTGCTCCGTGATTCGGCATACTCACCATTTAATTCAACTGACCGGTTGAAATCAGCGAGAGCCTCTTCGGTCCTGCCGGTATCAAAAAATGCCTTTCCCCTGTTATTTAAGGTATTATAACTATTCGGATCGATTGCCAATGCCTGATTGTAAGATGCGATTGCCTTATCATATTGATTCTGCTCCCGAAAGTACCTGCCCATATTGTTATGTGCGACAGCCACTCGGGGATACTTTTCAATCACGTCAGTAAAAAGGGTTTCCGTGTTTTCCCAAACCTTGATCCGCTGAGAAGTCTGCCACGTCAAAACCCCCAGATAGAATCCGGCCAACGGAATTAAAAAATAGTTGAGCTTTGAAAGCGCCAATTGCCGAATTGCAAGAGCCATCAGGAAAAACAATCCAATGTAACCTATATAAGTGAACCGATCAGCCAGGTAACCCTGCCCTGCCCCGATAATCTGCAGCATGAAAACCACATTGACAAAGAAGAACAGAAATCCAAACCAGACCTCCTTCCTGAATTTCCGTATCTTGAAAATACCAAAAACCAAGGCAAGTGCAACAGGAAGACTTACATAGTGCATCCAGGTTAGCCTGGCCGGGAAAGGATAAATGGCTGACAGTTCATATGGAATAACAGATTTGACCAAATAAATCAGAAGGGAATAAGACCCGATAAAGATTCTTTCCCAAATGGGCATGATGTTTCCAGTCTCAAGGCTACCCTCAAGACTCAAAAAATGGATACCGGCCAATCCGGTAGCAAGGGATAAAACAAAAAAAGGAATCTTATTCAAAATCTGGCGGAATGTGAATCTTCCCTCCCTGAAAAAATCAATAACCAGTAAGGCTAGTGGTAGCGAAACAGCCTGGATCTTGGAAAGAAGGGCCAAGACAAAAGTAAACAAAGCCAAAATGTAATACAGATAGTTTCCCGATTTAGAGAAACGGATATATAGTATGGCCGAGAGCAGGAAAAAAGTGCCATAAAGAACATCTTTCCTTTCGGTGATCCATGCCACCGATTCGACACGCATAGGGTGAAGTGCGAACAAAAAGGTCGCAGCAATTACAATGAATGATTCAATTCCTAGCGACTTTAAAAGAATAAATACCAGTAAGGTGCACAACAGGTGCAGAATGATATTATTCAGATGGTGCACCTTGGGGTTGAAACCCCATTGATTAACCTCCAATGCAAAAGTGAGCGTGGTGAGAGGGGTATAGCCTCCGATTACTGTGGAGGTAAACATATTCCTTACACTCTCTTTGTTTAGATTTTGTACGTTCGGGTTGATAGTAACATTCACATCATCGTCCCAGTTCACATAGTCGTATTGAACGTTGGGATAAAACATCAAAAAAGTAAAGATGAGTATAAGAACCAGGCCGATCCTTTCCTTACGGAGAGTCCAGTTATTAAAAATGCCCGACTGTTGGTCCTTCACTTCCTTTTTCACGCTTTTTCTGGCCATATTGTTATTATTTCAGGGTAAAGAGTTATGTATTGGAGAAATAAAAATAAACTATTCCGCAGAGAAAGTAAACAGGCAGTTACATAAATCAATTGACAATGATTGCCTTTGAGGCTGAAGACAATATCACCTCCAAGTGATTTTCTATATCTTTGCGACCAAATTGAAAAGTCATGTCAGAAAAAAAAATAAGGGTAAGGTTTGCTCCCAGTCCCACGGGGCCTCTTCATATGGGAGGCGTTCGCACAGCACTGTTTAACTATCTGTTTGCAAAACAACACGGTGGTGACTTTCTCCTCCGGATCGAAGATACTGATCAAACCCGGTATGTTCCCGGAGCAGAGGAATATATCATTGAAAGCCTTAAATGGTGTGGCCTCATCCCCGATGAGGGTCCTGGTTTTGGAGGCCAGTATGGACCATACCGACAGAGCGAAAGGAAAGAAATCTATGCAAGGTATGCACAGCAACTGGTTGACAGTGGATGGGCATATTATTCATTCGATTCGCCCGAGGATCTTGACAGGCTCAGGTCAGAGGCCGAAGCTGCAGGACAGGTATTCTCATACAGTCAGCATACCCGCATGAACCTATGTAACTCTTTGGCATTGAATGAAACGGATGTAAAAAACCGTCTCGAAAGCGGGGAACCCTTCGCAATAAGATTCAAAATGCCAGAACAACTGGATGTTACTGAAGAGGACCTCATTCGTGGAAGCGTAACTTTCAATACTCGTGAACTTGACGACAAGGTGCTCTTTAAATCGGACGGGATGCCGACTTACCACCTTGCCAATGTTGTCGATGACCATTTGATGGAAATCACCCATGTGATCAGGGGCGAAGAATGGCTACCATCCATGCCCTTGCATATTCTTTTATACAGGGCGCTGGGATGGGAAGAGTCGCGCCCACGGTTTTCCCACCTTCCTTTGATCCTGAAACCCCAGGGAAAAGGAAAGCTCAGCAAGCGCGATGGCGACAAACTGGGATTTCCCGTATTTCCGCTGCAGTGGCAAGATCCGGAAACTGCTGAAATCTCTAAAGGATACAGGGAAGAAGGATATTTCCCGGAAGCCTTCATTAATTTACTCGCATTGTTGGGATGGAATTCCGGTACAGAACAGGAAATATTCTCATTGGAGGAACTGGTCAGATTGTTCAGTCTCGACAGGGTGGTTAAGTCAGGCTCAAGGTTTGATCCTGAAAAGGCACGCTGGTTTAACCGCACATATCTTCAGGAGAAATCCCCGGAGGTTCTGGCCAGACAGTTTGAGCCGATCCTGAAGGAGAAGAATATTGTGACCAGTTCTTTAAAAGTTACCCCCATCATTGAAGAAATCAAGGATCGTTGTGATTTTGTAAAAGATATCTGGGATCATGGATATTATTTCTTTGAAGCACCAAAAAGCTACGATGAAAAAACAGTAAGCAAAAGATGGAAAACCGAAACAGCGGGTGAAATGGAAGCCATCGCCCATTTGTTTGAATCTGTCGACAAATGGGAAGCATCCTCCATCAAGGATTCCTTCTCTGCATTCATGAATGAAAAGGGATGGAATTTCGGTGGAGTAATGAATCCGTTGAGGTTATGTCTTGTAGGTGGAAATATGGGGCCCGATCTCTTCAGGATATGTGAACTGCTTGGACAGAGCGAGACGGTGGATCGTATCAGGAAAGCGGTAAAAGTTCTGGGATAAGTGACTGGTACAGGATAGTCCCGCCCGTAATAATGTTATCTTCGGGATTTTAAGCGACTTTACCGCTTGGGTTGATAAGGATAAAAATACCGGGAATCCCGGATGATGCCTGGCCCAGATATTGATTCAATTTAATTTAATTACTGATAATCAAACATATAAAAGATACCTACATGAAAGGCTGGATAATTATTTTGCTGTTTTGGTTAGTTGCCACCCAACATTCAGTAGCACAGAAGAGTGAGCTTTATCAGGAGCCTTACCGACCCCAATACCATTATTCAACTGAAAGAAACTGGATGGGTGAACCGACAGGTCTGATCTGGTATGAAGGAGCATATCATCTTTACTTTCAGGTAAATCCGAACGGAAACGAAGCCGGGTATTATCATTGGGGGCATGCAGTGAGCGAAGACCTGGTGCATTGGAAACATCTGCCTGTTGCCATTTTCCCTGATGACCTTTCAGAGGAAAAAGAAAAGTGCACTGTTGGCCCCGGAAGCATTATTGTAGACGAGAAAAACCATTTGGGATTTCAGGAGGGAAGCAGAAAAACATTGGTGGCCTTTTATACCAGTTTACAATGCGGACAAAGAATCGCCTATAGCCAGGATGGAGGTAACTCATGGAAAAAATACGCCGGCAATCCAATCATTCCCTATGATGAAAACGAAGAGGCCTCTGCTCCAAGAGTATTTTGGTTCGAAGAAGGAAATCATTGGGTAATGGCCATATACAGAAAACCGGAAAACGATGACAGGTTGCGTGGAATTTCGTTTTACACCTCCGAAAACCTGAAGGACTGGACATATCAGAGCCATCTGGCCGGATTCAGGGGTTCTCCCGAAATGGTTGAACTGAAGGTGAATAACCGCCCGGATGAAAAACGCTGGGTCTTGTTCGAAGGGGACGGAAGCTATGTCATGGGCAACTTCGACGGAAAATCGTTTTTAGCCTCCAGCATTCGAATGAAAGCCGATTTCGGAAAACACTATTATGGAACCCGGATAATTTCGGGAGCAAAAGATAATGATGACCGCATCATGCAAATTTCATGGATGAAAGATGGAACTTACCCTGAAATGCCCTTTTCAGGACAAATGACTTTTCCCTCGGAATTATCGTTGCGGATGTTCAATAACGGCATCTACCTGATTCGGCAGCCAGCAAAGGAGATTGAGCTTCTTCACGGGAAAAAATTAACCTGGGAGAACGAAAATCTGATACCCGGACTGAACACCAACCTGATTAAAAAAGCCAAAGGTGAACAAATCAGGATCAAGGGACAGTTTGACCTGAAGACTTGCGATTCATTTGGACTAATGCTCAGGATGGGGAAAAAGGAAACAGGTACTGAACTGATGTACAATGTAAAACGAAAGGCACTGACCCTATTGGGACAGACAGTGAGTCTGGAACCGGTAGACAACAAGATTTATTTTGACATTTTTATCGATCGTTCATCGGTTGAGGTCTATGCCAATAACGGAAGAGCGGTCATTACGGCCGTTTTTAATCCGTCACAGGGATCAGATAATTACGTGCTTTACAATACAGGGGGAGAGTTACTGGTTGACCAGCTCGAAATTTTCGAATTATCGTCGATCTGGCCAGTAAAATAACCTTACCATTTTCAGGCCTTATTGACCACTACCGTTTTGACATTGACAAATTCACGGATGCCGAAAGAGGAGAGCTCACGGCCATACCCGCTTTCCGCAATACCGCCAAAAGGTAAACGGGGATCTGATCTGACAAAGTCATTGACAAAACAACATCCGGCATCCATCAGGTCTTCAGCCAGCAGTTTCCCTTTTTCAAGGTTTTTCGTGAAAACGGCAGCCCCCAAACCAAAATCGGTATCATTGGCTATTTCAATAGCCTCCTTTTCATTCCGGGCCCGGATTATGGATGCAACAGGACCGAAGAGCTCCTCTGAATAGGCTGGCATTCCCGGGCATACATTCTCCAGTATGGTGGGAGGATAAAAAGCTCCCTTTCCTTGTGGAATTTTACCGCCAAGCGACAAAACAGCCCCCATCTCAACCGAGCGGAGTACCTGCCCATGAAGCTCGTCGCGCAAATCATAACGCGCAAGTGGGCCCATGGTAACAGACTCATCAAAAGGATCGCCATACCGGGCTTCACTCATCACATCGCGAAATTTTTCACAAAAAGCATCGTACACCTGATCGACCACGATAAAACGCTTCGCTGCAATGCAGCTCTGGCCGGAATTCAACAAACGGGAAGTAACGCATAACCTGACTGCCTTATCCAGATCAGCATCTTCAAGAATGATATAAGGGTCACTTCCCCCTAACTCCAACACACTCTTTTTTAAATACTTTCCAGCCAGTGAAGCCAATGATCTGCCGGCGGGCGTACTACCTGTCAGCGTCACCGCCCTGATGGCGGGATGGGCTACAACAGGTTCCATCTCTGATCCCGGCAGCAGAATGCTTCGGAATGCATTTTCCGGAAATCCGGCTTCCCTGAAAAGATCCTCCATGGCCAGAGAGCACCCCGAAACATTTCCGGCATGCTTTAAAACCAAGGTATTTCCGGCCATGAGTGTAGGTGCCGCACACCTGAAAACCTGCCAGAAGGGAAAGTTCCAGGGCATCACTGCGAGAACGACACCTAAAGGACGGAAGCTGATATAGGAATCGGGATAATCGGTGGCAACAGGTTCATTTACCAAAAAGGATTCGGCATACCCGGCATAATACTCACACACCCATCCACATTTTTCAATTTCTGACCGGCTTTCCGAAATAATTTTCCCCATTTCTAGCGTAATCAAACGAGCTAACTCATCGCGCTTGCTCCGTAACAGGGAAGCCAGGTTAAGCATCAGTCGGGATCTGTGGTCAAAGGACGTATTTTTCCAGCTATGCCAGGATTTATCCACACTGTTGACAATCCCTAAAACTCCCTCAATGGAATGTTGTTCGTAATTTTCAAGAACTTCACCGTTTATTGGATTGATCGATTTCATATGCATAAATGTCATTATACGGGCCTTAAATTACAAAAAAAAGTTGGGTTACCCCACCTTTCAGTAATGCGATTATATTTGAACGAACATTTAGTTCGAGGCCTGTGCTGTCAGATTGAAATCAAGTGTAAAATCATCATAGATCAGGTTGTCCCCAAGATCAGAGAAAAATTTACCTGACCGGAACCGAATATCATACTTGGTTCTGTCGACCGTGATTTTTCCGTTCGCTTTCAACTGGTTACCGTTTACTTCGGTGTTTGCTTCGAAAGTAACGGGATGAGTGATACCTTTAATGGTCAGGTTACCTGTGAATTCATATTCGTTACCGGAAACCTTTTTTACATTTGAAAGGACAAACTTGGAGGTACCATGTTTCTCGACTGAAAAGAAATCATCTGATTTCAGGTGGCCAACCAAACGGGCATTCATATCCTGGTTGGTGAGGTCTTCGCAAACAATCGAATTCATGTCCATCTCAAAATTTCCGCCGGTAACCTGTCCGTTGGCAACTTTCAGGCTTCCGCTCTTGAGTTTGATGGTACCGTAGTGCTCGCCGGTCACCTTCTTGCCATTCCATTTTACTGCACTCTGGCTGGTATTAACATTAAAATCCTGTGCCACAGAAATTTGAGCAGCACCGAAAAATAAAAATACAGATAATGTGATTGCTGATAATGTTTTCATATTTCCAAACTTTTTTTAATTGATATTCTGTTTTTGAATTAAGACAATTATGTCTTTAATTTGTTCACTCAAGACAACATCTTTTTAAACAAAAGGAGCATCCGTCATGAATGCTCCTTTTGAAGATTACAAAAACAGGGAGTATTATTCCACCAAACGGATTTCGGTTTCCAGCTTAAGGGCATCCTTCAGGGTTGCACTTATACCGCAATACTTTTCCTGCGACAGCTCCACTGCCCGCTCCAGTTTGTCGACCGGAAGATCTTTTCCTTTGAACTGGTAGACAATCTTCACGGTATGATACTTTTTGGGATGTTCTTCAGTAAGATCTCCTTCAACAAAGACATTGAAGGCTTCCGGTTCGATCTTCATTTTCTTCAGGATCATTATGACGTCGACCCCTGTGCAACCGGCAAGAGAAACCAGCAAAAGCTTTTTTGGACGCGGTCCAAGATCATCTCCGCCACCCTCTTTCGAAGCATCAATCGTCAGGGAATGGCCGTCGAGGTCTGTTTCAAACGCCAAATTCTTCTTCCAGGCAAGATCAATTACATGTTTCATTTTATTCTCCTTTACTGATTTACATTATTTTTGCATGAAGATATAAAATATCTAAATATCTGAATTATTTGCATCCAAGCTACCCCCGATAATTGTATCTTTGGCGCAATGAGTGAAAACTTAATAAACTGAGAATCTTTTTGTCATGATGAGAGGATCTATGAAACGACCCACTGAGGAAGAAACCAACCTGAGCAGCTTTCTGCTCTTTAAAAAACTGACAGAAGAAGAATTTAACCGCCTGAATTTTGAAAAATCGTGTTCCTATTATAAGAAGGGGACGATTGTTTACAGGGAAGGAAGCAGGCTAACCGGTTTCTATTGTGTGACCAAGGGGATTGTGAAAATCTTCAAAACCGGCATCGACGGCAAAGAGCAGATCATTCGATTTGCCAAGAAGGGAGAGATTATTGCATACAGGTCTCTTCTCAGTAAAGAGCTTGCCTGTACAACCGCCAAAATCATAGATGAAGCGGTTTTGTGCCAAATCCCCTATCAGACTTTACTATACCTGATCCAGAGCAACTGGCAATTTTCACATCACATGCTCCAGATCGTTTGCCGCGAATTAAGGGAAGCCAACGATTACATTACCGATATTGCACAAAAATCGGTGCGTGAAAGGCTGGCTGAAGTTTTACTGCTGCTAAAGGAAAGTTTTGATCTTGACCACCAAAATACCCTGCAAATTTCACTGACCCGTGAAGAGCTGGCCAATACAGTTGGAACCGCAACTGAATCCGTTATCCGGCTTCTTTCGGAATTCAAACAGGACAAATTAATTGAGCTGGACGGGAGAAGAATCAAGTTTATCAATATTCCGGGGCTGCAAAAGGTGGCGGGTGTATGAAAGCCAATAACTTCCAAAACCCCGATAAATAATGCAGGATCGACACCTGGATAAACAGAGATATTTCAGGGAACAGGCAACTACCTCCGGGAAGTATGTCATTCCATACGTCGCCCCCCATATCAGTTTTGGATCCGGTATCCGTGTTCTCGAAATCGGTTGTGGAGAAGGGGGAAACCTAAAACCCTTCCTGGAACTGGGCTGCCATGTTACGGGGGTCGATCTGTCGGAGGGTAAAATTGAAAATGGAAGGAAATTCTATCAGGATCATCCGCTGGCTGACAACCTCGATTTTATTTGTGAGGACATTTACAACCTCGACTTTTCGGAGCAACCCTTTGACTTCATTTTCATGCGGGATGTGATCGAACATATCCACAACCAGGAAAAATTTATGGGATTTGTGAAAAAGTTTCTTGCACCTGAAGGCTGTTTCTTTCTGGCCTTTCCACCATGGCAAAATCCCTTCGGCGGACACCAGCAGATATGCCAGAATCGCTGGCTGGCCCATACACCCTGGATTCACTTGCTGCCTGAATCATTGTATACCCAAATTCTTCGTATTGGCGGGGAGCCAAAAGCCCGGATAGAAGCACTTCTGGAAATCAGGGAAACAGGACTCTCATTGGAACGGTTTGAAAAGATACTTCGTAATGAAAACTATACGGTGCTGAAAAGGGATTTCTACCTTTTCAATCCGAATTATGAAGTCAAATTCGGATTAAAGCCACGTAAAGTTTTGGGTGCCTTAGAAAATTTGAGATACCTCCGGAATCTTTACACAACCACTGCATATTACCTGATCAGGGGATAAAAACTTCACAGTCGAAAGCTTCCTGTTACAGGGCCGGCAGGTTCTAATCTGTTAAATATTTCATATACCTCCGGAGTTCTCCATCTAAAAACCGGCTAAATTTTGCCGGGGCAGTAATCGAAGCCTCAACTCTTTTTCCGGTAACCGGGTGGGTGAAGTTTACTTTCACGGCACAAAGAAAAAGTCCCTTGTGCCTCAACAAGAAGTTGGGATCACCATAGAGTTTATCGCCCAAAATCGGAAATCCTGCCTGTGAAAGGTGAATTCTGATCTGGTGGGTTCGGCCCGTCTCGGGATATAGTTTTACCAATGATAATCTTCCGCTCACAAGGGAGTGCACTACATTGAGCGTTTCAAACCGGGTTATGGCGTCCTTGCCTTGTATGGGTTCATGCAAAATTCCCCTTTCGGGCATTTCACCGATAACAATGGCCTGGTATTCCTTCTCAATTTCACGCCGCTCAAGCATATCCCCCAGAATTTTTCTGGCACTTTGGGTCTTCGCCATGATTACCAGACCGCTGGTGGCGCTGTCTAGTCGATGAATAGCCCTGGCCAATGGCAGCGAATCTACCATGGCAGTAATCATTATCTGACCATATGCCGCATTCTCGAGGGTATCATGTCGGTTGCCGCTTACGACCAGTCCAGCAGGCTTGTTGACTATCGCCAGGTATTCATCCTCAAAAACTATGTCAATTTTCAAGGGATAAGGAATGGAAGGCAGCTCAATCGGTTTACGCCATTCAATCAGGCCACCTTCCGAAACCAGGGTTCCGGAAGTTGCCTGAATCCCATCCACATACCACTCCCCTTTCCTGATTGATTTCTTGACATACGATTTGGTAGAAGCCAAGGTAAAGATACCCGGGCCATAATTACTCAACCTAACCTGATGAATACCCTCCGGGACAAGATGGATAAAGGTTTCTTCCATTTTCACAAAGGTAGGCAAATTCCTATTGAACCCACATCACCCTGGTCTTAAGCAAAACGCATCCGGAACTTACTCCCGGATGCGTTTTGTTTAATTTCCAGGGCTGAAACCTATGTCCAAAAGTTCCAATAGTTTATTTTTTGGGTACAAATACCACATCCACAGCATCAGCCCCTTTCAGGAATTCAGCCGCAAATTTACGGATATCTTCCCTGGTCATTTTCGAAAGGATACCCTCGTAATTTTCAGGCGAATCTGAATTGTACTGGTTCTGGTAGTAATTGATCAGTACACTCATCCAGTAGCCGTTGTTCGGTTTTGCCTGTTCCCTGTCTTTCAGCAGGTTTTTGACAACCTTGTCGAAATCCTCCTCGGTTGGGCCTTCTGCGGCAATTTTTTCCATCTCGCGGTAGATAATCGATTTCAGATGATCAGCCTTTTCGGGATCGGTATCAAAATTCATCACGACACTCTTCTGCCCCAGAGGTAATCTTTCACTGTAAGCATTGACACTTACCCCATAGGTACCACCCTCTTTTTCCCTGATCTCCTCGGTATATCTTAACCGGAGAATGCCCTGAAAGACATCAAGCATCAGGTTTGATGAAGGTGAATATTCAAGGGGCTTGTTTAATGCAACGGTTACAGTGGCCTTCTCTGTTTGCAGCGTAATCGGAATCTGTTTCTTTGTTTGGCCTTTCGGGAAACGGATCTTGTCATCCATCCAGTTTTCAGTTCGGGGATCATCTGTGAGTGATCCGATATAACGGGCTGCCAATGTGCGTGCACTCTCCTCATCGATATTACCTACAATGAAGAAGGTAAAATCACCAGCATCTTTAAACCTGTTGCGATAAACCTTTTCGAGCGATGACAGGCTGAACTGGTCGAATATCTCAGGTGAAACAATAAGGGTGCGTTCGCTGTAGCCCGACATAATTTTCTGTAACGTATCGCTCATGATCTTCTGGGGATTATTCGACATATTTGCTACCGCTGCCTGAAGACGCATACGCATAGCCTCATAAGCCTCCTCCTCGAAACGGGGCCGCTCAAAACTCAGGTAAAGCAATTGCAGCAAGGTTTCAAAATCGCGTGGAGAAGAACTACCCCTGAAAGTCTCAAAAAGTGAGGTAAGGGAACTGTTGATCCCTACATTTTTACCTGCCAGCATTCGCCGAAGTGCAGTCGCATCAAAATCACCCACTCCAAAGCTTCCCATAAAGTTGCCCAGCATGGCTGCTGAAGCCAGTTCTTCACTATCCAATACTGAATTGCCTCCCGGGCTGAAAGCCTGTAGTATGACATTATCCTTTTGGAAATCAGCAAATTTATAAACGACCTTGGCATTATTTGACAATGTCCATTCAACCGCCTGCAAATCTTCCAACCTACGGGTAC
>DIFU01000056.1:30721-41472 GCA_002419285.1 Prolixibacteraceae bacterium UBA5740
ATTCCCATTCAAAATCGACACTGATCAAAGGCTCACCCTGAAGGTAATGTGCTTGCATCTTTCTGATATGCTGGTCATTCCTGATCTTATCCTGCTGTTTCCACTGGTTCTCCATCAGGCTGATGATGTTCCTTTTCGCCCTTTCGAGCTCAGGTTGGGTAAAACCATGGAGTTTTACCCGCAATGCCTCGCCATAAATTGCTTTCAGGGCTTCCTCCATGCGGTTCGGATGAGCCGTGGCATTGATGGCCAGGATGTCGTATCCCCTTGCAAAACCACCATAACTGATGCTTCCGCTCATAAACGGAGGATTTCCCCTTTGGAGGATTTCATTGATCCGGTCACTCATCATGCGGTTAAACAGGTTGGCGGCATATGAAACTCTCAGGTATGACAAATCCTTATCCTCAGGCTTGGCCCCATCAAACTTGACATAGATGGCCACAGAAGAAGAGGTTGCCTCCGGATCAGTGGCCTTCGTGAAGAGAGTCTCATTATGATGCGGGATGGCTATGAAATCTCTTTCCTGTGCATTGTCCACGGCCTTGATCCCTGAAAAGAGTTTGATGATCTTCTTTTCCACCTCATCCACATCAATATCACCGGCAACCGCGATGGCCTGAAGATCAGTCCGGTACCAGTCGTGGTAAAAACTTCGAAGGGTGGGGTAATCAAAATTTTTGATCACATCCAGATTGCCAATGACATCGCGGACAGCATACTTCGAATCTTTGAAAAGAACCGGAAAAAACTGCCGTTGCATCCTGAAAGCTGCATTCCTCCTTGTTCTCCACTCCTCTGAAATCACACCCCTTTCAAGGTCGATTTCCTCTTCGGTCAACAACAGAAAATCAGACCAGTCGTGCAATATCAGCAAACAGGTATCAATCAGTCCGGGGGCATTTACCGGAACATCACTCAGGTTGTATACCGTTTCATTCTGCGAGGTATATGCATTGATATTACGCCCAAAGGCCACCCCATGGCGTTCCAGGGTATGGATAATTCCCTTTCCCGGGAAATTTTTGGTTCCGTTGAAAGCCATATGTTCCAGAAAATGCGCCAGCCCGTCCTGGTTATCGTTTTCCAATAGTGCTCCAACATTCTGAATGATGTAGAAACTGGCTCTTTCTTTGGGCTCCTCATTGTGGCGTATGTAATAGGTCAGGCCATTGGCCAGCTTCCCTGTACGAATGGCAGGATCAACAGGTGGCTGCTGACTAAAGGCAGGAGAAACCATCAGGATTAATCCCGTAAGAACCATTCCACATACAGCATAGATATTCATTTTCCTTTTCATCATTTATGGTAAGTTTTAATAAAAGTCAATAAACAAGTCCTCAAAAGGGCGTAAAAATTACAAAATAAACGGGATTCACATCGTTAAATGACTTGTCAAAATCCCATAACTATATCCAAACATTGAATCGAATGGTTTTTTAGCGGATGGTTTTAAAATGTAAAAAATACTTTTATATTTACACAAAGAAACTGAATCGATAAAACATTAACCATGAAAAAGGCTATCTTATTATCGGGATTGTTGATTATCCTGATGTTTCAGGGAGTACATTCCCAAAATAAACTGACCATCGATGCCACTGCTGAAGGGCAACCAATCAGCAAATATATTTACGGACATTTTGCAGAGCATTTAGGTCGGTGCATTTACGACGGAATATGGGTGGGAACCGACTCTCCCATTCCGAACATCAATGGTTACCGCAAGGATGTATTCGAGGCTCTCAAGGCATTGGACATCCCGGTTCTTCGCTGGCCTGGCGGATGTTTCGCCGACACCTACCATTGGAAAGACGGTATCGGACCCAGAAGTGAGCGACCCAAAATTAAAAACGTTTTCTGGGGAGGTGTTGTCGAGGATAACAGTTTCGGCACACACGAGTTTCTTGACCTCTGTGAAATGCTGGGATGCGATGCTTACATTTCGGCAAATGTGGGTAGCGGAACCGTCCAGGAAATGGTTCAGTGGATCGAATATATGACCTCATCCGAAGATGTGGAAATGGCCAACCTGCGACGCAACAACGGAAGGGATAAGCCATGGAATGTCCGTTTTTTGGGAATTGGCAATGAAAGCTGGGGTTGTGGTGGAAATATGACACCTGAGTATTACTCTAATCTTCTCAGGCAATACTCGGGCTATGCATGGGAATATGGCAGGGATCGGCTGACCAGGGTTGGTTGTGGTGCCAACGGGAACGACTATAACTGGACCCGTGTATTGATGGAGAATGCCGGCAGACATATGGATGCCTTATCCGTACACTATTATACCATTGCCGGACCAGGTTGGAACAACAAAACGGCAGCCACCGGATTCGGCGAAGAACTCTATTTCTCAGGAATCAGGGCAGGCCTCAGGATGGATGAGCTCATCACCCGCCACAGCAACATCATGAATGAATATGATCCCGCGAAAAAAATCGGGCTCTATGTGGATGAGTGGGGCATCTGGACTGATGTAGAACCAGGCACCAATCCAGGTTTCCTGTTCCAGCAGAACTCTATGAGGGATGCACTGATTGCTGCCACCACCTTCGACATATTCAACCGCCATTCAGACCGTGTCAGGATGGCCAATATTGCCCAGACTGTGAACGTGCTTCAAGCCATGATCCTGACCGAAGGTGACAAAATGGTCATGACACCCACCTATCATGTCTTCAACATGTATAAGGTACACGGTGATGCCAAATTGATGAAAAGCTCGCTGATTAGCGAATCATACAAATTCGGTGACGACTCAGTACCAGCCATCAGCCAGACCGTCAGCAAGGATGCAAACGGGAAAATTCACATGTCACTGAACAATGTCCACCCGGGTAAAGAAATCAGGCTGACAGTTGAAATGAATGGAGCTGCCGTGAAAAAAGTGAATAAAGGAGAGATTCTTACAGCGGAAAAGTACAACAGTGTCAATACTTTCGATAATCCGCAGCAGGTAAAGCCTGGTGAATTCAAAGGATACAAGGTAACCGGAACAAACACCCTGGAAGTTACCCTTCCGCCACTTTCTGTTGTTACGCTTGAAATGGAATAACCTGATTTCTGCAATAAATTAGTCTGCGAGGGGACTGAATTGGCCATTGCCTTTCAGTCCCTTCACTGTATAATGGAAATTAAACGGGATGCCGGAACTTTCGCCAGCTTAAAATTGATTTCCAATTCATGGCCATTCTTATAATGATATGAATTCATGGCCCTTGAAAACTCAATTTCAACACCACAGTCACGAAGAAATTCAAGACAAGTGAACAACTGCCTTCTGCTGATGTTCATCCGTTTGCAAAACTGTTCGGGCGATCCGGTATGATGTGTCCTGATCAAATTATTCATGGTAATCAATCTGTCTATCTGTTCTAATGCTTTCATAATATCAGTTTTTGGTAAAATGTCTTAAAAACAAAATTAAGTACAAATTTTTAAATTACATATGGTCATTTCGTGGACAACCTGAAATGATGGAAAAAATTCCATGCCTCCCTTAATTTGATACAATTGTTTGGGAACTCCCCCTGAACTACCCTGTCGGGTTTGTTCAGGTCAACCACTCCTTTTGGGTTTCACCATAGCTTCTGCAGTCTTTTACCATTATTTGACCATTATTATATGGTATAACATTGGTATTACTATGTATATTGTATCTAAATAGTAATAAGGGGTTCGGGACCGGGTCAAGAACAGTATAAAGGTTAAAGAGAATTTGATCAGTCATTGATGCTTAAGGCCATTTTCAGAACCCACGATAATTTTACCAGATTATTCGTAGGTTTGAAACCAATTCCGGATCTACATCCCGAAAACAAAAGCAAGAGGAATATCCTGTCGGAACTCATTAACATGAAAAAGCATATTTTTCAAAAACCAGATACCCTTATTCTCATACTGATACTGGCAGTGGCTACCTTTTTGAGATTCTATCGCATCCGGGAAATCCCTTTTACCCATGATGAATTCAGTGCATTGTTCAGGACCGGTTATGATCATTTCAGGGAACTCATCAATCAGGGTGTGAAAATTGACGGACACCCTGCAGGCGTGCAGGTATTCCTCAATTACTGGGTAAAGTTGACAGGGATGACTGAATGGCTGGTTAAACTCCCCTTTTTGTTTGCAGGGGTGTTGTCCACATACTTAATATATAATATTGGATGCCGATGGTTTAACAAAACGGTTGGGCTGATCGCCGCTGCCTTTCTGGCGACACTGCAGTACCCTGTGATGTACAGCCAGATTGCCCGCCCATATGGCAGTGGACTGTTTCTGACCCTGGCTATGGTGCTTTTCTGGACCAACCTGATGCTAACACCCGAAAAGAATTTCCGGAAAAATGCCATTCTTTTTGTTGTCACGGCGTCACTATGTACCTATAATCATCACTTCAGCCTTCTGTTTGCCTTCATTGTTGGAATTACAGGCATATTTTTGATCCCATCCGCATATAGAAAGCGATATCTTGGGTTGGGACTGGCGATCATTCTTCTGTATCTGCCGCATACCGGGATTTTTCTTTATCAGTTGGGAATGGGGGGCGTTGAAGGATGGCTGGCCAAACCTGGGTATGATTTCCCAATCAAATATCTTGGGTATATTTTCCATTTCTCCTTTTACACCACATTTCTGGCAGCAGCCTTATTTCTGTTTGGGATCTTTCAATCAGGCAGGAATCAAATCAAAAAGGGATTTTTCCTGATATCACTGCTTTGGTTCCTTATACCCCTTGTTATTGGTTTTACTTACTCCATGTTGGTAAGCTCGGTGCTTCAATATTCAGTCCTTCTTTTTAGTTTTCCTTATTTGTTTTTTGTGCTGTTCGGCCACATCCGTGAACAAAAGCCTTTTGTAAATCAGGTTCTGGTAGTATCCATTCTGACAGTGAATATCCTTACACTCACTCTTGAAAGAGATCATTACCGGATATTTTACAATTCACCCTACGAAAGAATCGTGGTTGATTTTAAATCCATTGCTGAGAAGCCCTATTTAAAAATAATCGTTTCCCATCCCAAAATCACCCAATATTACATCAACAAGCATCAGGTCAGTCAATCATTTCATTGGGAGAAATCAGTTGAAAGCGAAGAAGAACTGATTGGTTTCCTGAAAGCACACTCGTCGAAATATGATACGCTGTTCCTTGGCAGTCTTTCCTCGGTACATCCAGTGGCCATTCCTGTAATCATGGATTATTATCCGGAAATGTTCAGCGAGAATAATTACATGGGGGGTAGCAGTTATATTTTTGCCCGAAGCAACAAGAATTCAAAAACCTTCGTCGACCAGCTCGACTTCAGTCCTTCTTTTCCAACGTTCTGGTCCGGTATTGACCCTAACGGTATCACAAGGGATACAACCGAAAAAGAGAATTATCTATACCGGATGAACGAACAGATGGAATGGGGACCGACCTATATAAGGAATATCAGGGAACTGATCGACAGTCAAAACGATTATATCGACATCTCGGTGGATTTTATGCCAGGGGATAGCTTAAGTCAGGTAATCCTGGTGGCATCCCTGGAGGAAAACGGCCAGAGTATCTTTTGGAATGGAAGTGATGCCTCAAAATACAGTAACAACTTACTTCAGGATTCCTGCTCCATCAGGGCGCACATCTCAGTAAAACTGTCGGATATTAAGCTCAGTGGAAATGTTGTCATGCTAAAGGCATTTATCTGGAATAAGGGAAAGAGAACCTTCATGGCTGACAATTTTACCATTTCTTTGCGCAAAGGAAATCCCATACTCTACGGCCATATCGAAAAGATCCCGTATTCCAGGGATTAACACAAACTCAAAGATCGATGACACATAAAAGTTTCTCAGATTCAGACAAGATTTTTCATTCAGACGGACACCGCGTAGGACAGATTGCAGCAGACCAGGGACTAAGTCCGGCTGATATTTCGAATGGAGTCAAGACTCTTCAGGAATCCATGGATGACCTAAATGAAGCCATCCTTCGAAATGCAGCGACACAAGGTGTTCAGGTTGCCTGCAGCAAAGGTTGTGACTGGTGCTGTTACCAGCCTGTTTTTGCCAATAATTTTGAAATGTTGCGCTTAATCAGGCACATTCGCAAAAAATTTTCAAGTACTCAGATTTCAATGATACTTAAAAAAGCAGCCACTAAAAATCTTGCTGTATCCAACTTGTCAGAATCGAAGATGCTCAGGCACAAAGCTGCCTGCCCTCTTCTCGAAAACGGAGTATGCACAGTTTATGATGCACGTCCAATGGCTTGCAGGATATACCTTTCAACCAGCCTTGAAAGCTGCAGGCACTTTTTCAACCACCCCAGCGACAAACACAAATATCCCATGCTTCTTGAGTTTCCCCTGAGGGCCGGAAGAATGCTGAATGAAGGTTTTACTGCTGCCATGAGGCAAAACGGACAGCCTTCACGCGAATACCGGCTGGAAGAGGGATTGCTGTTGTTTCTTCAAGAGCCGGACCTCGATTCCGAATCGTTGTCAGATTTCAACATTTGAAACACCCTATTGTTTGTTTGAACCCGCCAATAAACAGGTTTAAGGTTTTTAATTTTCAAGAAAGTGGTAACCTACTGAAATAGTATTCGTATTTTCGTAATTAAAAGACCCAGGTTCGTTTTCCGGAATTGCATTTTTTGAAGCAGGGGTATTGATGGGATTGCATGATTCTGTTATTCCCGTTATTCCGGATAGTGAAATAAATTCAGTTTGATACGTCATAAATGTCAGGATTAACAGATTATCATACCCATTCGGTCTTATCGGATGGATCAGCCAGATACGAAACAATGGTCCGGACAGCCATCGAAAAAGGGCTCGACGAGATCGGATTTAGTGACCATGTTTGCCTTAAGCCGGTAACCTGGGCCATTGAGGAGATTGACCTTCCGGTAATGTCGCACCAGATCATGGAAATCCGCGAAAAATACGATCACCTGATTTCTGTCAAATACGGCATTGAGCTTGATTACTTTCCGGGCAGGGAAGAAGAACTTCACAGGATCATCAACTCGCTTCCGCTGGATTATGTCATTGGATCCATTCATTTCATCGGAGACTGGAATTTTGACGGCGATACCTCCCTGTACGGGAAATGGCCGAATGATGAATTATATGCCATGTATTACCAGCTCGTGCAGCAAATGGCCGCCAGCAATCTCTTCGACATCATTGGCCATCTCGACATCATCAAGAAATTTGCCATCTATCCCGAATCTGACCTGACACATTTATACGAAGAAACCGCACGGATCATTAAAGCTTCAGGAAGCGTTGTTGAGTTGAATACAGGTGGACTCGACAGGCCGTGTAATGAATTCAACCCGGGGCAGGCATGGCTCGAGATTCTCCATGCCGAATCAGTACCGGTTACCATCACTTCGGATGCCCATCACCCTGACCAGATAGCCCGGCATTTCCCGGGAGCAGTTGAGTTGCTCCACAAAATCGGATACACCGAAATCACCACATTTACAAAAAGAAGGCGTGGGTCGCTGAAAATTTGACTATTTTCGACCCCGATTGCGGTTTAAAACTCAGAATATGTCACTTACTGCTTTTCGGGAAAGCCGTCCCGGCACCCGTCTTATATTTACAGGTTTTGTTGTCTTGGTTGTATTCCTGATCACCCAGATAGTAACTGCTGTTATAGCAATTCCGATATTTGGATTTGATGCCCTGACAGGCATGATGGACGGAATCGACCATACCGACCCTGAATCATTGAAACTCCTGAAATTTTTCCAGATTTCCCAAACCATCGGGCTTTTTATCCTTCCACCGTTAGTGGTGGCCTGGTTTTTCCATCCGGATATTCCGGAATACCTCAGCCTGAAAGAAAAACCAACCATTATGTTATCATTATTGGTTCTTTTGCTGGTGTTGGTTCTCAGTCCCTTTATCAATTTTACCGGCGCCATCAATGCGGAGATGCATTTCCCGGATTGGCTCGCAGGTGTTGAAAACTGGATGAGAAATGCTGAGGATACCGCCGAGCAGCTTGTGGAAGCATTTTTGAAGGTGAATGGCATCGGGGGCTTGATGTTTAACCTGTTCATGATTGCTGTACTTCCGGCCCTGGGCGAGGAGTTGCTTTTCAGGGGAGTCATCCAGAAACTCTTTACCGGAATGAGCGGGAGTCATCACTGGGGTATCTGGCTTTCAGCGGCTCTGTTCAGTGCCCTGCACATGCAATTCTATGGATTTATCCCACGAATGTTGCTGGGCGGTATGTTCGGGTACCTTTTGGTATGGAGCGGTACACTCTGGCTGCCGATCCTGGCCCACTTTATCAATAATGCTGCGGCAGTGATTCTCATGTACATGGTCGATCATAACCTCATCAGCCAGGAAGTGGAGGAATTTGGTTCAGGGCCCGATGGTTGGATTTATGCCCTGGTCAGTCTTGTTGTTGGAGGATTTGTCTTTTACATGATCAGGCAACAGGCTTTACAAAGATCAATTCCAGACCTACAGGCATAAAAAAACCGGAGGATGATTCACTCCGGTTCTGATAGCTCTCTTAAGGCCGTTTATTTTTTTGATAGTCTCACAACCGTATCCGGATTATTCAGTACCACGTAGATGGCACCGTCAGGGCCAGTCGATACATCTCGTACCCGACCTGCATTCTTCAGGATGGTTTCTTCATGGATAACCCGATCACCTGCGAGGGTTAGAAGTGTGACCTGCTCATATTTCAAGGCACCCACCATCAATTTGTTTTCCCATTTCGGAAACATCTCCCCGGTGTAAAAGTCAAGGCCGCATACCGCAATGGAGGGATTCCACATGAAATTGGGCTGTTCCATCCCAGGGTATGTCCTGTTATCAGTGATTGTGGTTCCATTGTAATTTCGTCCGTAGGTAATCACTGGCCAACCGTAATTTTTCCCGGGTAGTATCAAATTGAGTTCATCACCTCCCATAGGGCCATGTTCGGTAGTCCATAAATGGCCGGTCGTGGGGTGAATCGCCATGCCCTGGATATTTCTGTTACCCAAACTGTAAAGAGATGGGATGGCTCCCTCAATTTTTGCGAATGGATTGTCTTCTGGAATGGACCCATCGGGATATATCCTGTGTACCTTACCATTGGGAAGCTTATAATCTTGTGCCTGATCCTGGTATCCACGATCACCTATTGCAAAATAGAGATGTCCCCACGGATCAAAAACGATACGGCAACCATAATGGTGACGGGTAGTACGGTAGGTCTCGGCAGGAGCCTCAAAAATAACCTGTTCGTCGGTCCAGCGATTGTCGTTGATTTTCCCCCTGACCAGTCGGGTCATGGCAACCGGTCTTTCACTTCCTGCTGACGTCAGGGAATGCGAGTATGCAAGATATATCCAGCCGTTTTGGGCATAGTTGGGATCCACAGCCACATCTAACAGACCACCCTGCCCTTCGTTCAGGACGGCAGGTGTTCCGGCAACAGGCTGGGATAACATTTTCCCATTCTTCACCACTCTCACCCTGCCCGGCTTCTCTGTGATCAGTGCCGTGTTTGCATCCAGAAAATCGATAGACCATGGAACTTCGAGGCCTTCGGCAAAGACTTCGATATTAAGCTCATAGTCCATAGTGCCTGTTTCCCGGGCAATGGCAGGCCTTTCTACCCCACGGTCCTTTTCAACACCCCTGACATAAGCAATGATGTTGTTGATATCGGTATCACTCAGGGCATTTTCATAGGCAGGCATACCCAAATGGGTTATCCCGTACTTGATATTCCGGAAAACATAGCTGTCTTCCACCCCGAATTGCCATACACCGTCGACCAGACTCTGGGCATTTCCTCCCTGCATTTCGGAACCATGACACGAAGCGCAATACTGCTGATACAAGGTTGCTCCCCGTTCGGTATCACGCTGCTGGCCCATAATGGCCGATATACTGATCATTGCAATTACCGCCAATGCAAGGATGGCATAGCCGAATTTCATTTTAGGTCTTTTCATAATCCTTATTTTTGGTTTTTTCAGTCTATTAATTTACCAAAATTTTAAATAAGATATATTCCAAACATACATCATACAGTTAATTATGGCATAATGTTCATCCCAAATTGAAATTTAGGGAATTTGGCAGGCACTGCCGAAACGCTTCAAGCGAATAAGCGGGAGAAACCTGTTTGTAAGTTCCCACCGGATGGGATTATAGCGGGCAATGGTCAATGACATTCAATTCATTAAGCGATACAGCGATGTTGCGAGAATCGTAACCAAACATGTTCAACCAAATTTGTTAATTTTGCTCCCTTACAAAATGAAAAATTATGAGTTTTCAGGAAACCCGGTATTTTCTTCAATCGGTCAGGACCGGCCGTACATTCCCCGACAAAGGATGGCTTTTGGATGCTCCGGAAGAGACGGAACCAACACTCATCAGGGCTGTATACGAAAATCGACAGCTCGAGGTCAGGGATGATTTGCCGGGGCTCTACCGTTACGCCAACTGGTTACCCATCAACAGAATCCTGCAGGGATCATCCGCACCGGTAACCTATCGAAGCGAAGGACTGGCGGGAAAACTGAACCTTTCTGATCTTTGGATTACCTTCAGTGGTTGGTGGCCTGAGAAAGAAGCCACCATGACAACCTGCTCATTCAAGGAGACAGAGGCCTATTCGGTGTGCGGAAGAATGACCGCCGAAAACCAGAAAGTGCTGGTGGTCGCATCGGCAGGAAATACCGCCAGGGCATTTGCCAGGGTTTGTTCCGATAATCAAATTCC
>DIFU01000056.1:41517-46708 GCA_002419285.1 Prolixibacteraceae bacterium UBA5740
AAGCTGGTTTGCACCTCCAAGGGAAGCGACTATTTCGATGCCATCCATCTATCAAATATTGCCGCATCACTCGATGGATTCATGGCCGAAGGTGGTGCAAAAAACGTTGCACGCCGCGATGGAATGGGTACCACTGTTCTTTCGGCCGTAACTGCCATTGGACATATCCCTGATTATTATTTCCAGGCTATCGGAAGCGGAACGGGAGCGATCGCCGCCTGGGAAGCCAATCTCCGTTATATTGCTGACGGAAGATATGGAAACAACAAGATGAAGTTGATGGTGTCCCAAAATTCCCCCTTCATTCCAATCCACGATGCCTGGAAGGCAGGTTCCATGGCCATGCTTCCCATGGATGAAAACGAGGCACGCAAAATGGTTGAGGAGATCGATGCAAAAGTGCTTTCAAACCGGAAACCACCCTATCCTCCGGCAGGTGGATTGTTCGACGCCCTGACAGATACAGGTGGCGATGTGCTGCTTGCGACCAACGAAGAAGCACGCGCGGCTGCCAGTATATTCCTCGAGGCAGAGGGTATCGATATCCACCCAGCCGCGGCTGTTGCAACAGCTACCCTTATAAAAGCGGCCAGAGAAGGAAGAATCGACAGGGATAAAACCATCATGCTGAATATCACCGGTGGCGGAGAAAACAGGATTAATCAGGATAAAACCCTGACTTACCTCCAGCCTGTCAAAATCTTTGATCCGGGATCGGAAGAGTCCAGAATCAAAGAAGAAATTAAGTCGTTTTTCTGATTTAGTTTACTTTCCCTTATTTATGTCATACATATTGTCATTTTATGGAATGACTTTAGGATTAAATATTTAACTTTGCCTGCTGAGCAATATTACTATTGTCCAAACTTAAATATCCAAATACTTTACCAAAATGAATACAAGGATTTTTTTTCTGCTTCTGGTTCTTTCCGGATCTTTGTTATCCTGTAACCGATACAATGATTACTCCAATGTGCCATTTGAAGAACCGGATCCCAAACCCTGGCAAACGCAGATGATCTCCCAGATCAACCGGGAGAAGCCAAGGGCCCATTTCATCCCTTACACCACAGTTGAACAGGCCCGTGCCGACATCAAGTGGCAATCGCCCCTGGTTTTTTCACTGAATGGCATGTGGAAATTCAACCTGGCTGAAAAACCGGCCGACCGACCATTCTGGTTCTTTAAGGATGATTTTGACACCCGAAAGTGGGCTGATATTGAGGTCCCTTCAAACTGGGAACGCCAGGGATACGATTACCCTATCTATACCAATGTCACCTATCCCCACGAAGCAACTCCTCCAACAATACAGGAGCATTACAATCCGGTGGGATCATATAAGAGAACATTTGAGACTCCTTCAGAATGGCAGGGAAAAGAAATTTATCTGCATACAGGGGCAGTCAGCTCCAACATGAACCTCTGGATCAACGGAGAATATGTCGGGTACAGTGAAGACAGCAAGACTCCTTCAGAATTCAACATCACCCGCTATCTGAAAAAAGGCAAAAACTCAGTTGCTATTGAAGTATTCCGATGGAGTTCAGGCTCATATCTCGAAGACCAGGATTTCTGGAGGATGAGCGGCATCACCCGCGACATTTTCCTGCAAGCCAGAAATCCCCAGCATATTCGTGACTTCAAGGTCATTTCCACCCTGGATTCAACCTATACCAATGGTACCCTTTCACTTGATGTGGAACTAAACAACCTTGCCGATGTGACAACTACCCTTGTGGTGGAGGGCCAGGTCTCAGACCATGACAACCAGGTCATGCAATTTTCCTCAACTTATGAAGTGCCACAGGGATCTTTCAAAGCCCAATTTTCGGGCAACATTTCCGAAGTTAAGAAATGGAGTGCCGAATACCCCAACCTTTACGAACTATTGATTACACTCAAAACCACGGATGGGCAAATCATTGAAGTCCTGAAACAGGATGTGGGTTTCCGTACAGTCGAAGTAAAGGATGGTGTCCTGCAGATAAACGGTCAGTACCTATATCTGAAGGGAGCCAACATTCACGAACATCACGACGTTACCGGCCATGTGGTTGACGAAGCCACGATACTCAGGGACATAGAATTAATGAAACTGAATAACCTGAATGCTGTCAGGACTTCACATTACCCCCAACCCGAGCTCTTTTACAAATTGTGCAACCAGTATGGTTTGTATGTGATCGATGAGGCGAATGTTGAATCACATGGCATGGGCTATGGGGCCAATTCACTGGCTAAGAACAGCACATGGCTTGATGCGCATATGTTCAGGACTGAAAACATGTACGAAAGGGATAAAAACCAGCCATCCGTCATCATCTGGTCATTGGGTAACGAGGCTGGCAACGGAGTGAACTTTTATGCCACCTATGATTACCTTAAGAGGGTAGATCCGACCCGCCCCACACAATACGAGAGGGCTGAACAGGAACACAACACCGACATCATTTGTCCCATGTACTGGGATATTGAATCGATGGAGCGTTACGCCCAAACCAATCCCACCCGCCCGCTGATTCAGTGCGAATATGCCCATGCCATGGGGAACAGTGTTGGCAATCTCCAGGATTATTGGGATGTGATTGAAAAATACCGGGCCCTGCAGGGAGGATTTATCTGGGACTGGGTCGACCAGGGATTACTTACCACCAATGAACAGGGAGAATCTTTTTGGGCCTATGGCGGAGACTTTGGACCCGAGAATGTTCCGTCTGACGGAAACTTCTGTCTGAACGGACTGATTCAGCCCGACCGTACACCCAATCCTCATTTGAAGGAAGTGAAAAAGGTTTATCAATATATAGGTTTCAAGCCAGTCCAGCTTTCAAAAGGTGAGATTGCCATTGAAAACAAATACGCATTCATGAACCTGAATGAATTTGAGTTTTCATGGGAAGTGACCGGTGACGGGAGAGTGATGGAGTCGGGTAAACTGAACGACATCGATGCCGCTCCGGGGGTGACCGTGCCGGTTACACTGAATTACTCGTTCGAAACCGAACCAGGAACAGAATATTTCCTTAACCTCAAGGCTGCCCGCAAAACGGATAGTGGTTTGCTAAAATCAGGGTGGATCGCAGCAGAAGAGCAATTCCTTCTTCCAGTTGCAAAACCCGCCGTTAAAGTGGCCTCCACCAGTTTTGAACCAGTGACGATCAGCGAAAACGGTAGCGCACTCACTATTACAGGAAAAGATTTCACTGTAACCTTTGATGCGACTGCCGGCGTCATGACAAGTTATAAGGCTGGTAGTTCGGAAATGATTCAACAGGGATTGATCCCCAATTTCTGGAGAGCCCCTATTGACAATGACCTGGGTAACCGTTTGCATAAACGTAGCAAAGTGTGGAGAAAGGCAGGCGAAAACCGTAAAGTGACACGATTCGAATCCCGCCAGATCAACCCACAGACTGCCGAGGTGACTATGGAATTTGACCTGGTAAATGATAACAGCGAACCCGTTGCAAAATATATTTCCGCCTACACCATTTATGGTTCAGGCCAGATAAAGGTCAATAACCATTTCAAAATGACCCAGGAAAACCTTCCCGAGATTGTCAGGATGGGTATGAACCTGGTCATGCCCCGCTCATATGACCGTATGACATGGCTGGGACGTGGTCCGCACGAATCTTATGCTGACCGGAAAACCAGCGCATTCGTTGGACTATACAACGGAACCGTCGCCGAACAGATGTGGGCATACGTCAGGCCGCAGGAAAATGGTAACAAAACGGATGTCCGCTGGATGGCTATCACAGATGAAGCCGGAAACGGACTTCTCTTCAGCGGTAATCCACTGTTGGAAGTCAGTGCCCACCACAATCTGCTTGAAGACTTTGAAAGTTTGGAAAGTGCTTTCGGACATGGTCCGGAGGTAAGTTCCAGGGCTTATAACCGCCATACCGTGGATGTAATGCCTCGCGACCTGACCTCGGTTAATATCGATTTAGGGCAAATGGGCGTAGGTGGTGACAACAGCTGGGGAAAGTGGACTCATGCCGAGTACCGCCTGACAGCCAAAGAATATCGTTATTCATTCATGATAAGGCCAGTGAAAGCCGGCGACAATCTTGCCGAAAATGCACGGTTTGTGATTGAATAATCCAAAAAGATGATTTCGTAAAGAATGCGGTCTGGAATGACCGCATTCTTTTTGTCGATCATCAAGGGTGCAGCCATGAATTGAGATTCGCTAATATTTCTTAATTTCAGGCAATCAACAAAAAAGGTTACCATGAAAAAGATGATAAGCGGATTGTTTGTCCTGACCATCCTGATCGCAAATCCGGTTTGGGGAAAATCACCCAAAGGAATCATAGCCAAGGGAGCTCAATTAATCAAATTGACCGACGGATTCAGCTTTACCGAAGGTCCGGCAGCAGACAAAAAAGGGAATGTCTATTTCACTGACCAGCCCAACAACAAAATACATATCTGGACGACTGATAACAAATTGACTACATTCCACTCAGATGGAGGCAGGGCAAACGGACTGTACTTTGATGCCGACGGCAATCTGTTATCATGCTCTGATTTGAATAACCAACTGTGGAAAATCGGCATGGATGGCCAACATACGGTTCTGGTTGCCGATTTTGGAGGCAAGTTACTCAATGGCCCAAATGACTTGTGGGTACACCCCAATGGCAGTATCTACTTTACCGATCCGCTCTATAAAAGACCTTACTGGACCCGTGATCCGGAGATGCAACAGGACGGTGAGCATGTCTATCATTACAATCCTGCAACCCAAAGCCTGACCAGGGTAACCACCGACCTTGAAAAACCCAATGGAATCATTGGCACCCCTGATGGTAAAAAGCTGTATGTAGCCGACATCAAGGCTGGAAAAACCTTCGTTTACGACATTGCCATCGATGGATCCCTGCAAAACAAGAAACTTTTCGCGGAAATGGGATCGGATGGAATGACCATCGACAACCAGGGAAATATCTACCTGACGGGTAAGGGAGTGACGGTATTTAATCCCGACGGCGAAAAGATTGAACACATTCAGGTGGAAGCAAACTGGAGTGCCAATGTCTGTTTTGGAGGGAAAAAGATGAAGACACTTTTCATTACCGCATCCGATGCCCTGTATTCAATTGAAATGAAGGTAAGCGGAACACGATAGAAACCCGGACCGGTAAAAAAAAGACCCTTTGAAAAAATGAGACCCTGG
>DIFU01000056.1:46783-50968 GCA_002419285.1 Prolixibacteraceae bacterium UBA5740
AAGAAAGGATACACCATCTCCGGATCGGACGATGAGATTTTTGAACCATCTAAAAGCCGGCTCGCAAAATATGGGTTGCTGCCCGAAGCCCAGGGTTGGTACCCTGAAAAGATTCATGAAGGACTCGATGCCATCATTTTGGGCATGCACGCGCGCGCCGACAACCCCGAACTTCTGAAAGCCAGGGAGCTGAACCTGAAAATATACTCCTATCCTGAATTCCTTTACGAGCAGACCAAAAACAAGACCCGGGTAGTGATCGGAGGAAGTCATGGCAAAACCACCATTACATCGATGATTATGCACGTTCTGAAAGAGAACCACATCAAGTTCGATTACATGGTAGGAGCTCAGGTTGAGGGTTTTGAAACCATGACCGACCTTACCGACGATTCAACCCTGGCAGTATTTGAGGGAGATGAATATCTGTCGTCGCCTGATGATCCCCGGCCGAAGTTTCATCTGTACCATCCGCACATTGCCGTCCTGAGTGGAGTTGCCTGGGATCACATCAATGTTTTTCCAACCTTCGACATATATGTGGAGCAATTCAGGGAATTTGCCAGAAGGATTGAACCCGGAGGACAACTTTTTTACTATTCGGGTGATCCTGTACTTCAGGAAATAGCCAAAGAAATGAACCACATAACCACGGAAGGATATACCGAGCATCCCAGCGTGACCGAAGATCAGGTCACTTACCTTATATCAGGCAGCCGGGAAATCAGGCTCAAGGTTTTTGGAAACCACAATCTCCAGAACATATCTGCAGCCAAAAAAGTGTGTAACAGTCTGGGAATTAGTGACGACCGGTTTTATGCTTCCATTAAAAGCTTTTCAGGAGCAGCACGCAGGCTAGAATTACTGTCGGAGAATTCAACGACATCGGTATTCAGGGATTTTGCCCACTCCCCTTCCAAACTTCTGGCAACCACCCGGGCAGTGAAACAACAATACCCAGGACGTAAGTTGGTGGCATGCATGGAACTACACACCTTCAGCTCTCTGAAAAAGGAGTTTCTGCCACACTACCAAGGCTCTATGGAAGATGCCGACATTGCATTTGTCTATTTCAATCCCCAAACCGTTCAGCACAAAAAACTCGAACCCATCACACCCGAAATGGTTTATGAAGGCTTTGACAAATCCGGATTAATCGTGACATCCGACTCAGATGCCCTTTTCAGGGAACTGGCCTCCATGGATTGGGAAAACACAAACCTGTTGTTAATGAGTTCAGGTACTTTCGATGGCAAAGACCTTCCTGAAATTGCCCGGAAAATCACAGGTGACCCAGTGGTATTTAAAAGAGGCGACTGGATCAAAAATCCTCAGTCGGGACTTTAAATCAATGATCTGTCAATGAGCCAGAAGAAGATACAGACTGCATAAAATAGGGTAACACGCCTGATATTTTTTTTACACTGGTTTATGTAAAAAATATTTTTTCTACATTGAGCACTCATTATTCCGGTTTTAACGAATCCGAAAATTTATGATTGTAGTTTTCCAAAGATGAAGAATAGAATAAGTTTCACTGCAACCCTCCTTTTTATAATTCTCCTGACTGTCAATTCAAGATCTTACGGTCAGCCTAAGAAAGTTACCGATGAGGAAGTTAAAAGGATTCACGATAAAGCGATCACGGTGGATACACATTGCGACACGCCCATGAATATGGTCAGGGGCAACTTCGACATAGGAAAAAAACAATCATCCGGGAAAGTCGATCTTGTGAAGATGAAGGAGGGAGGTTTGGATGCAATGTTTTTCGCTGCCTTCGTGGGGCAAAAACCACGAACCACTGAAAACTACCAGGAAGCCTACCAAACTGTTCATCAGATGATTGATACCATCTATTCACAGGTGGAACGAAACCGGCAGCTGGCATCGATTGCACTGACCGCGGAGGATGCCTCGATCATCAGCAAACAAGGAAAGAGGGCCGTTTACATAGGTATTGAAAACGGATTTGCCCTTGCGAAAGATATCAGGCGTGTAGAAGAGTTTTACAACAAGGGAGCCCGTTACATCACCCTCAGCCATTCATATCATAACGATATCTGTGATTCTTCAACTGACAGGGCCAAGCCTGAGCACAACGGCCTGAGTGCGTTTGGACGCGATGTGGTAGGAGAAATGAATCGGCTGGGAATGATCGTCGATGTCTCCCATATTTCTGATCAGTCATACTTCGATGTCATTAAAGAATCGAAAGCTCCGGTAATCGCTTCACACAGCAGTGTCAGGGCTTTGGCCAATAATGACCGGAACATGACAGACGATATGATCAGGGCATTGGCGAAAAATGGAGGCGTGATCCAGATTTGTCTGCTCTCTGACTATGTAAAAGACCCGGATACCACAACGATCAGATATAAGAAAGATCAGGAGATGCGAGCTATCTACAATGAAAAATGGAGCTCCATGAATGAGGACCAAAAGGCAGAATTCAGGAAGCAGTGGACCGAAATAAGGGAAAAATATCCCCGTGCCTTGGCCAATGTTTCCGACCTGGTCAACCATATTGACCATGTCGTAAAGTTGGTGGGCATTGATTACGTTGGCATTGGAAGCGACTTCGATGGCGGTGGGGGACTTTCAGGCTGCAACGACGTATCCGAATTCCCCAACATCACCCGGGAAATGCTCAGGCGGGGATATTCTGAAGAGGACATCCTGAAAGTATGGGGTGGAAATTTCTTCCGCGTATTCAGGCAGGTGGAAGAGTATGCCGCAACTGCCCATAATTAGGTTGAATCCGACTCCTTATCAGGCTCACAAAAAACAGATAAATCAAAAACCCGGCGAACTACCCTTTGCAATCAAAGGCCAATTGATAATAAAAGTCACTAAGACACCTATTGTTGCTTACTTACCTGACTGATACAATTCGCTGTAACTGATCAGGATAATTCCCTTTTCTTTAATCTTTGCCTTCACCTTATCACTCAAAAACAATTCAGTTACACCCTGACGGTCTTCGGCCACATGTTCATAGCCGATATGATGGATCCCACGCATTTCCGGCGTGTCGAGACCCGGATGTTCAACAAACAGGTAGGTTTGACCAGCCTCCAGCTTTTCGAGCATATTGATAAAACTGACCTCCTTATCGACAAAGGTACGCGAAGGGCCATCAAACCGTGCGCCTTTTACATCCCTCCCGGCAGTATCATTCCCCAGTTTGTATTCCTTCGAAAGCCTTTCGGCCAGTGCACGCACCTCTTCAGAATAAAAGGTTGATCCCATGTGACCTGATATGTGGCTAACCGATGGAATCAGTTTCATGGCAAGTTCAATTTGTGCCCTGAATTCCTTCTCAACTTCAGTGATGGGAGGATTCTTCTCCATCACGGAACGACCGGGATAGTTGGCATTGGGCCACATCATCGGGAAGAAGTAACCTGATTCGTCGACCAATCCCGGGCAATCAGTCAATGGTCGCCATTTGAGGTTATCCCATTCACTGGTAATGGTCAGGTGAACCCCTACGTCGATTCCCGGATGTTGGTTCAGCAGTTTTACGGCTTCGGGAAACCAGGGAGCCGTCACCATGACTTCAGCAGAGGTAGCAATACCTTCAGTGCAGGTTTGTATGATCGCCTGGTTGGCTGCCTGTGAGCTACCGATGTCGTCGGCCCGAACAATAAGCCGGGCAGGATTCTGTGCCGTCGAAATCCATGTGACAGAAAGCAATATCAGAGAAATCGCAAAGTTCTTCATAGGGATAGATTGATGAAATGATTTCATCAAATATAACCCTAAAAATCGGTACGATAATTATTTTCCCTTTCCCGAAATCACCAATTTCTGGTGAAAAATTCCAGATACTGTATCGATGGTTATCAGATATATACCGTAAGGAATGCCTGCTACCGACAGTTTGGGATTCAAATCTCCGTCAAGGTTAACAGTCCGGATAATCTGGCCGGAAAGATTTCGGATGATAGCCCGCTGAACCGTGCTGCCTGATTGAATGGTTACTTCGGTTGACGCTGGATTGGGAAAGATTCTCCAGGTGTTTGAGTTTAAGATTGGATCCTGCACTGAAGTCAGGTCGAACGGGTCAGCCAGTTTTCGGGTTGAATAAAGCTTATACTCACCCGGTTGCAAGGTGAGGGAGACACTCGACTGAGATACCTGCAGGGTCGAATTGGAGAAATAATCGTGCCATGTTCCGGT
>DIFU01000041.1:0-17345 GCA_002419285.1 Prolixibacteraceae bacterium UBA5740
TGAACAGAAAATGGGGATTTAGTTGGTCCTGAAGCGCGTTATAGTCGTTCTTTAACTGAAGTTGTTTCAACTCCTCCACCTCCTTTTGGGCGAGAATCCATTTGCTGATGATGCGCAGACTGAGTGAAACGACCACAATGATGAAAACGAAGATCAACCCGAAAGAGAACATCAGCCAGGTGAAGGGTTGCTGAAGCACTTCCACATTGTGTATCTGCGTCTCGAAATACAAGAGTGCCAGGAAACCGATAAAAAGACTCAGCACGAAGTGCAGCAATACGCGTAATTTGATGCGTGATGGTATGGGGAAGTATCTTTCAGAAATGTTGTCGAGCAGGACATTTATCTCGGTGACGATGTTGAACACGATAATCACCCTGATGTATTGGCTGACAGGCAATTGGACGCCATTGTCGGCGAGCATGTTGGCCGAGACTAGCATAAAAGCCAGGGCCACGGCACTGACTGATCCCAGCCTGAACAGGATATACCTCCCTTTATAAGAGGAAAGGTCACTGATGAATAGTAGTTCCTTGTTGTTCATTTCTTTCAGAACCTTGGCTGCTGGTATGAAATAGGCCGGCAACTGGTTGTTTTGTCAAATTTACTTTATTGGTGCCATTTATTTCAGGTTTCCCGAAGCTTTTAGCCAGGCTGTCTCCTTCATTTTCAGGTCGGCGCCTGCCTCGATTATTTCACTTCGGGCATTCTGCCACTGTGCCTGAGCTTCCAGCAGGTCGGTCAATATTCCCATTCCCAGCTCATAATTGTCACTTTCGACACGCAGGTTTTCCTCAGCCTGTAGGAGAGCCTCCCGGGCCATGCCAACGCGGATCATGGCGTCGGAAAGGTTTAGCCTGGCCTGCTCCATTTCAAGGGTCAGCAGTTTTTCGTTCTTTTCGAGTTCCGCTTTTTTGATTTCCAGGTCCTTACGTGCCGAAAGCTGTTTTTGTCGGCCTTCACCCCAATGAAATATCGGAACCTTTAATGATCCGATCAGGCTGGCGTTGGAAGAATTATAATCTGTCTGGCTGATCTCAATGCCTCCAATGTTGTTGAATCCCAGACTGATTCCTGCTGTGGGTAGAAAATCGGCTCTCACTATTTTGAGCTGTTGCTCAGCCAGTTCGGTGTTTTTCTGAAGGAGCCGGAATTCAGGCCGGTTTTTCAGGTCGGCGGTTACCAATCCCTGTGAAGCCATAACGGGACCAACAAAAACGGTATCGGTGGTTATGATGGGGGTATCAAAAGGAAGGCCTGTCAGGCGACATAGGGCCATGCGTGTCAGCTCCCTGCCGCTGCGGGCTTTCTGGAGCTGTAGCCTGGCTTCGTTGTGTTTCACCTTGACTTTCAACAGCTCGTTCTGGGTGGTCATTCCTGTTTCAAAGGCATGTTGCACTTGTTTTTCCAGGGTTTCCAGAAGCAAAGTGTAGGATTCGGCCAGTCTGACCTTCTCCTGTACAGATACATAGAGCCAGTAGGCCTGGTCGGTTTCATAGAGGGTGTTGGTTTGGGTCCATTCCAGGTTTTCCTTCGCCATTTCGGTGGCGATTCGGGTCATCTGGCTGGCTGCATTGATTTTGCCACCGGTATAGATGGGCTGTTCAAGACTGATTCCGGCCAGGTATGCTCCCTTGAGGCTGATGGCCAGAGGCATCCATGCATACATGTTGAAAACCGGATTGCCATCGGGTCCGACCACCACTTCACCGGTTACCGGGTGGGTCGTGACATTGGGAACCAATTCTCCCGTGATTGGGTTGGGAACGGCGGTCGGCATATACAACTCTTGCTCAATGTCCTTGTTCATCCAAAGCCCCATGGCATTTCCCGAGAGGGAAGGGAGATAGTTTGTCCTGACTGCAGCCCTTTCTGCCTCTGCTTTTTCTATCTGCAGCCTGGCGATATTCATGGACTCGCTGTTTTCGAGTGCCAGACTCCGGCTCTCTTCAAGGGAGAGCCTGGTCTGGGAGGAGAGGCTGTAGGCGATAATCAGTAAACAGAGTGTTATGGTGCTTTTCTTCATGGCGTTAAGCGTAAAATTTTTGGTTCGACGGGTCTTTGGGAGTGGAAGGAACCGGATATTCCGTTTCATGTTTGTCGATGTGGAAAAAGAATGCATACAAAATGGGAACGAAAATCAGGGTGATGATGGTCCCAATCAGGAGGCCGCTGATGATCGTTACGGCCATGCTGCTGTACATCGGGTCGGTAAAGAGCGGCAACATACCCAGGATTGTGGTGAGCGATGCCATGACAACAGGACGGGTTCTCGACATGGTAGCCTGCATCAGGGCGGTATATCTCGGGATTCCTTCGCCAATCTGTTTTTCGATTTCGTCGAGCAGCACGATCGAGTTCTTGATCAGCATACCCAAAAGCCCGATGGCTCCCACGATGGCCATAAAGGTGAACGGTGACCCGGTGAGTACCAGTCCGGGCACAATGCCAATGGCAGTCAGCGGAATGACAGCCAGCACGATGAGCGTCTTCTTCACGTCGTTGAACAACAACATTAGGATGAGCAGGATGAGCATAATCGAAACGGGGAGGTAGCTAAAGATGTTTTTCAAGGCACTTTTCTGCAGTTCATGTTCTCCCACCCACTCGTATGAATAACCGGCGGGGAGGTCGATGGCTTCGATATCCTTCATCATGGATTTGCGCACCTGGGCCGGACTGGAGCCTTCAATCGGATCGCATTGCGCCTGAATTGATCGCTGGCCATTGGTCCTGCGTACGAGGGTTTCTTCCCATTCCAGATTGGTGCCTGTGGTCACGGCACTCAAAGGCTGTGGTTTGATGACCTGGCCTGTCAGGTCCTGGATGGTTTTAGTACCGAGTATGACGTCCTGGACATCTTCCTGCTGAATGCTGCCGAGGCTTGGGATCATGCCCCAAACCGGTATATCGTCAAGTTTCTGTGGATTGGAGCCGTCGCTGTTTCGGGTTTTCAGCATGATCCCGTATTCGGTCTGCCCGTCGTAATAGTTTCCAAGGGGAATGCCTGAGGTGGCCGCCAACAGGGCATTGCTCACATCGGATCGACTGATCCCTGCACTGCTGGCAAGTTGCTGGCTGTACTGGGCCACCAGCGATTTCCCCATGGGATTCCAGTCGTCACCGATGGTATATTTGTCGGTATACGGATTGCGGAGCATGATTTCCTGTGCCTGACGGCTCAGATCATGGAGAACCGCCGGATCGGGGCCCCGGAACTCGACCTCCACGGTGTGGGATGCCTTGATCGACAGGTTGTATTTTCGTATCCGGATGGAGGCATCCGGGAAATTCGCATTCAGGTATTGTTCGAGGATGGGCTTCATCCGGACCATGGTGGGGTAGTCCTCAAAATTCACTATCAGTTCCCCGTAGTTGTCGCCGGCTTCACCGATGGCCCTTACAAGGCAATACCTCGAGGGGGTCATGCCATGGCTGCTGACTACCATTTGAACTTCCGGAAGTCCGAGAAGGTGTTCCGAAATCTGTTGCAGGTCATGGTTCACCTGGTTCGGACTGGTGCCGTCGGGGAGGATATATTCGACATAAACCTGGTTATAGTTGAAGTCGGGGAAAAAGGTGTTTTTAATGTTCTTCACATTCAGTCCGGCGAGGAGCATCAAAACTGAAGCGACAGCGATGGTCGGGATTTTGTGGTTGATGAGGAAGGAGAGGGAACTCCTGACCACTGTATACATCTTTCCTTCGTGGGAGTGCCTGTTTTCGCTACTCTGCGTGACTTTCAGGAATTTATCGGCAAAAAGGGGAACCTGGGTAAGGGCAAGAATCCAGCTGATCAGCAGGGATATGCAAAGGACAACAAATAAGTCTCGGGCATAAGTGCCGGCAGTGTCTTTTGAAAGATAGACCGGAAGAAAGGCCGTTACGGCAATGAGGGTAGCACCCAGCAGGGGCCATGCCGTCCTACGGGCCGATCGGGTGAGGGCCGTAGGTCGGTCGGTGCCTTTGTGAAGGTCGACCAATATGCCGTCGATGACCACGATGGCATTGTCGACCAGCATCCCCATGGCCACGATGAACGCTCCCAGGGAGATTCGCTGCAGGGTCCCGTCGGCTACCAGCAGGATAGGAAAGGTGGCCAGTACAGTCAGCACCAGTCCGGCGCCAATGATCAGTCCGCTTCGCAACCCCATGGTGATCATCAAAACGATGACCACGATAACCACCGAGGCAACGAGGTTCCACATAAATCCATGGATGGAATCACGAACCTTGTCGGGCTGGAAGAATACTTTTTCAAACTCAACGCCTGCCGGCAAGTAGTTTTGAATTTCAGTCATTCTTGCCTCAACGCGATCACCAACCTTCAGGATATTTTCTCCGCTTTCCATGGATATGGAAATGGCCAGTGCCTTTTCGTTGTTGACAAACATGGTGTTTCGCAGGGGCTTTGCATAATCGTTTTCGATGGTGGCAATATCGCCCAATCGGAACAGGTCGCCCTGGACCCCCTGGATCATGATGTTTCCAAGGTCGTCGATATCTTTGATTTCATCACTGACGTCGACCCGGATCATCTGGTCACCGGTTTCAAGAACTCCCGGGTATACCACCTTGTTTTGTCCGGCAATGGCCGACATGATCTGGATCGGGAATACTCCCAGCCGCCCCATGGTCTCTGTCGATATGATAATATTGGCAACGGGTGATTGGTTCCCGTAAATCTGGACCCTGTTGACCCCCTCGATGTCGAGCATTCGTCGCTTTACATATTCGGCATAGCGATTCATTTCCTCATACGAATAATCCTCGGCGGTCATGGCATAGAACATCCCGTACACATCGCCAAAGTCATCAATGACAATGGGGGGTTGCGCGCCGGCAGGCAATTTCGTGGCAGCTGCACCCACCTTCCTGCGCATGAACTCCCATCGCTGTTGTATTTCATGCTGCGGGACGGTCATCTCAAGTTCAACAGTGATCATGGAGACATTGTCTTCCGATTTCGACATGATCAGGTTCAGGTCAGAGAGGGTGTTGAGTTCATTTTCAAGGACATCGGTTACCTGAAGCTCCACCTCATGGGCTGATGCCCCGGGGTAGATGGTTACCACCCTGGCCTGCATGATGACGATTTCAGGATCTTCAAGCTTGCTGATGGAGCGGAAAGAGAGAATCCCGCCAATGACGATGGCCACCAGCAGAAAATAGAAAATCGCTTTTTTTCTGAATACCATTTCAGTGATCAGCATCACATCAGTCCTCCCACGTTGGTTTCAGAAGCAGGTTGAATCCTTTCAACCTGCAAAGCGTCTTGCATGACATTAATGCCTGAGACCACGATTTCATCGGTTTCGGACAAGCCCGACTGTATGCGGATTTGCCCGCTGCCTGCCATTTCACCGGTCAGCACTTCCTGTTTCCTGACCGATGAGGACGCAGATTCAAACAGCCATACATACGATTTGCCATTTTCATGGAAGAGTGCCTTCAGTGGGATGGACAACGGCTGGTCGTCCTGGTTTTGGACGCGGATGGTGACATTGACCGGCATGCCCGGCGACAGGCGTGGGTCGAGATCAGGATTGAGGCTGAAGGTTGCCCTGTAGAGCTGGCTATTGTTGGCTTTCATGCGGTAGCTGACCAGGCGGAGCGGGAATTCGGAATCGGAAACCAGGGGTTGTGTGCAGTAATAGTCTGAAAAGTGATCCTTTTGGATGAACAGGGCCATAGGCAGGTCCACCTCCACCAGGTAAGATTTTACATTGATCAGGGTGGCAATGGTCATTCCGGTGTTCACCATTTCACCTTCCTCGTATTTCACTGACTGGATAAATCCTGAGAATGGAGCGAACAACCGGGTATCTTGCAGCTGGTCTTCAGCATTTTTCAGCTTCATCCTGAGCATTTTTTCGCCCGAAACCGCTTTTTCGTAATCATTGTCGGCCACACTTTTCCGGTTGTTGAGTTCAGTCAGACGATCAAATTCGGCCTTCACCTGGTCGTATTGTGCCTGGTAAACAGATTGTTGTATTTCGTAATCGCGAGGATCGATCTCTGCAATCAGCTGTCCTTCACGCACATAATCCCCCTCTTTAACGTGAATTCGTTGAATGGGACCGGCTACCCTGAAGGCCAGGTTTACTTCGGCGGTTTCCCTGATGGTGCCCGTGAATTCGTGGGCGATAAGTGCAGTTTCCGCAGTGGGATGGGCGATGTGGACCCTTCTAACGGTTTCTGGTGAAACGTGTTCCCTTGGGGAACACGAAGTAATGGCCCATATCGCCATGATAAAGGCCGCTGAACGGAATTTCATTCTGTGGAACATTGGTTGTTTTCTTTGTTGTTTCATCCTTGTATTGTATCGTCAGCTGTATCAGCAAGGCCTTCAGTCACAATAATGGTTGGCTGCAGTTGCCTTGCAGAGATCTGATTGCCAAATACATCCCGAATATTATGCGCCTTATGGTCAAAGATTCGAAATTCGCGGTAAAGGAACAGATGCGAAAGTTAGGCTGAACTAATTTCTTGCTGAACTGCAAAAAAGCCTTCCTGAAATGAGGATAGCCCTTCTGAAATCGGAGGGTGTTTGGGTAGTTTGGGAAAAGTTTTTATTGGAAGACGCGGGTTCCGAAGACGAATCGCTGGTTCCACCAGGGATTGTCGAGGGGAGTGATGATCACGCCCGATGAGGTGGAAGCATGGATAAACCGGTTGTTGCCCAGAAAGATACCGACATGGGTGATATAATCGGCAGTGTTGTACGACAGGGTGAAGAAAACCAGGTCGCCGCGACGGAGGGCGTTTCGGTCGGTAATGATGCGGCCATACCGGGCCTGGTCCTGCGACCTGCGCGGCAAATCAATCCGGTGTTCCGCAAAGGAGGCATAGGTGAGCCCTGAGCAATCCATGCAACGTTCGGTGGTGCCGCCCATGCAGTGGGGAGCCCCCAGAAACCGGTGGGCCGTCTTGATGACCTGTTCGGGCTTGGTGCGACCGGTATCCAGTTTCTTCCCGGTGCCACTGTCGATGAAAGCCTTCATGCGGCTGTCGGCAACCACGGGAGAGGCAGTTGGCAGGTTTCTGTGGCTGCACGATGCAAAGCCAACAGAAATAGCCAAAATTATCAGAAGCCACGATTTTGGCATGAAAGACGTGGATGAGTTATAACCGGTCATTCTCATATCATGGTGTCGTGTGCGAAACTAATAAAATTCTGGTACTACGAAAGGGGAAAAGTAATTGCCAAATCACATCAAAAGCGGTTTTATGGGAATCCAGATTTCTTCTTCGGCATTCGGATCCGCAGCATTGTAATTTTCCCCCAGGATCTCGAAATGGGGCCGGTCGTCAATCACATAACCTGAGTCGGGTAGCCATATGCCAAAAATGTGGGAGAAGATGGCAGGATCGTTGCCGGGACCTTTATAATGGAAAACGGCATAAAGTCCGGCAGCTAGTTCAAAGGGTTCCATACCATCAGGTACAATGTTGAAGTCAGTCACCTCAACTGCCGCCCATTTTTCAAAGGTTCTGGCAAGATCGAACTGTGTGAAATAGTCATTGGGGTAAACCGACAAAGATATATAATCAGTCGTGGTACGGTTCTTTATCTCATTTCGCCGGGGCATGAGTTTTCGCCAAAGGTCAAGCGCCATGTTGTCGGCTAAACTCATGGATAGTGGCAATCCCATCAGCTTTTTGCCTGAAATGGTCTTAATTTCGGGAATGATTTCCAGATTATTTTTCATGAATGTAAATATAAGGGTTGGTGGGAAAACCTACAAGTCAGGCATGGTTTCTGACATATTCCAATATGTCGCCCGGTTGGCAATCCAATGCCTGGCAGATGGCCTCCAGGGTACTGAAACGGATGGCCTTTGCCTTGCCTGTTTTCAGGATTGACAGGTTGGAAAGGGTGATGTCGACCTTCGAAGAGAGTTCGTTCAACGACATTTTCCTTTTTGCCATCATTACGTCGAGGTTTACGGTTATGGCCATGGCTAAACGGTTAGTTCGTTTTCGGTTTGTAATTCCACTCCCTTTTCAAATACTTTGGCAAGCATATAGATTACACCGGCAAAAAACAGGATCTCCTGACCGCCCAAATCCAACGGCACGCTGATGCTTTTCGTTGAGAGCCATTTGATATATTCCTGTGCGATAATGGCCAATATGCCTGTGAAGAGGGCCAGCCGGCTGATCCCCGATATCATATGCGTGGTAACCATGTTAAAGGGTTTGTCGATGTTAAATCCCGAGGCAACCTGGAGAGCTTTCATGGCAATTGAGGCTTTCAACATGGCCAGGATGATGGCCAAAACCATGAGGCCGATGTAGTGGTATCTTTCGAAATTGAACAGCTCTGTCAGGTCGAGACCCAGATAAAGATCACTGGCTGCCTGTGCGCTGACCGCCAGACTGATGATGAAGGAGATAACCAGAACCCCGGCTTTGATCGACAGGCCGATAAAAACGATCCAGAAGATCACATACATCAACTGGAAAATGAAAGGTATTTTCTGTTTCATATTCAAAATAGTTTTATTGCAAATATCAATAATAAATTATTGAAAAACAATAAAAATATGTCGAAATACAAAAATATTTATTGATTCTAAATATTCAGCCAATAAGTCAGTTTCAGGTTGATCGACCTGAACTTTGGGCCAAAGTCATTGGTGAAATAGTTGTCGTTATATACCAGGTAGAGGTCTGACATGGGGGCATATCGCCACTGCAGACGTGAATTGAGCCCCAGGTTATCCCGTTGGTTACTGTATTGAACCAGGGTTGACCAGAACAGCGATTTGGTAAATGTCACATCCACTTTAGGCGTCACCAGCCAGTAATTGGCGTCTGAATGGGGCTCAGGAAGCCTGATGGCGTCGTAACGGGTGTTCAGCGTGAAAAGTACCCATGGCTGGAAACGATAGGTGATCCCTCCTCCTGCGGTAAAGTTTTGCCCGTTAAAGAACTCGCCTCCACTGGTGAGGGTATTGAATGAGAACCTTTTTGCAGGATTCGACTGGTAGGTCAGGTTAAAGGTGTTGTAATTATAACCGGTATTTCCGGGGATAGGGATTCCTCCCGAACGTGTGGGATCAAAGCCAAAGGCAAGATATGTAAATTGGTTGCTGTAGTCGAAACGAAGGATCGATTGATCTTTGAAATTTACGTTGTAATAGAACTGGTAGGTGTGATCGGTAAGTTTCATATCCATGTTGGGCCTCCAGTAATAGAGTGCCATGACTCCCGGACTGTGCAGGCTTACCGGACCGTTTTTGGGATAGAAATTCAGGCTGAATCCGTTGCCATTTTTAAGGATGCCGGTACGGGGTACGAAGCCTAGGTCAGCACGAAATTCTTCATCCACATACATCCAGTCGAGGATCCACTTGAACTTTCGCTTCATCAGGGTTACCGTTGCCTGCGACGACAGATTTCCAGTGTTGTCTCCCGGCTGGAATGATTTGTGGAGATAAAATTTGCCGGTCCAGCTATTATCTGCCGAAGCCAGATTATAATCGGCTCCCAATACCCTGTTATATTCCTGGGAAGGATCCATGAAATCGTATTCGCCGAATGTCTGTCGGTTGATGAAGAACAATCCGAGGTTGGATCGGGAGAACATCTTTTTCTGTACGGCCAGCATCATGTTGTTGTTGGAGGCTATCTCGGCAGCATCATCCCGGTCAGTCTGGATATTCAGGAACCCCAAACGCCAATCCTGACCTATCTTTCCGCTGAGCCTGACTCCGCCAAGGATCCGGTTTTCCACGAGGTTGCCATCCTTGTCACTACTAAGTCCCACCCTTCTCGAGAAAAAGGGTTTAGCCGCATTAAATGCATCTCCGTAACTTCCAAACAGGTCATTGTTATCGATAAAGAACTGGCGCTTTTCGGGCAGGAAAAGCTCAAAACGTGTCAGGTTTGTGAAGATATCATCCACTTCCACATTTGAGAAGTCGGGATTGACTGTAATGTCGAGGTTCATGCTGTTGCCGATGGCCAGTTTGGCGTCTCCCCCGACCTTTAGTTTCTGGTCGCTTTGGCCCGATACGAAATTTTTATCGGCCAAGGCATTCACATAGGGTATGATGGCAACGGGTGTATGCGATTTCCCCAAAGGTTTCTCGAAAATCATTTCGCCCATGAATGCCAGGCTCGACAGCATCTGGTTCTGCGGTACTCTCACCCAGGAACTCTGTTCGTTGGTTTGCATATCCCAACGGTAGCATTTAACCCGCCAAGTGGTTTCACCTTCCCTGAACTTCATCGAGCTGAAAGGGATGGCCGCTTCCAGAATATAATGATCCTCATGCATCCTGCTTTCTACCTGCCATTTCTGATCCCATGTAACATTAAACGGACTGGATCCTGAACCACCTTCTGAAACAAAAACTTCACGCTGAACTCCATAAGGGGTCATTCCGAAAAGATATGCCGTGGTGCCGTCACTGAAGGTGTCGAACATGAGCGTCACGTTGTCGTTACTGGTGCCGCCGAAGTCTCGGCGCAAGGAAGAGACGATGTAATTGTCAGACTTTGCCCGGGCGATGATCCCAATATAAAGGGTATGGTCGTTATAAAGTAACCTAAACTCAGTGGGGTTTATTGAAATGGCAGTGTCAGTGGGGAAGAACTGCCAGAAGTCACCTCCCTTGTCGGCAGCAGACCATGCCGATTCATCCAGGACCCCATCAAGATGAATGGGTTCTTCGGTAAAATTCACCCGAATAGAACGGTCATTCGTCTGGGCAGATAATTGAATGGCAGACGTCGTGAGCAAAATGAAGATTGTAATTCCGATGAATTGACTCCAAGTCTTCGGGCTGGATGAAGCGGATGTTTTTGTCATATCAGTTCAATAAATACGTTATTCGGATTATCCGGCACAAAAATAGCTTGTGCCAGCAGCCCAATGATTACCCAAATTACGGATTCATTTACCATTATTACTGACAGTGATCTAATTCTCAGTGAATTAAAAAAATATAAATTACTTTTGGACAAGAAAAATTCAATTCAATGAAAAAAGTGTATACCATCGAAACCATTAACGAATATAATGGTTTGGCTAACCAGGAAACCTTTCATCCTCTGGTAAGCATTATTGATTTTTCAAAGACCGGGGCGCGCAGGCAAGCTGACCAGGAAGCCAGTGCCGATGCACTCAGTTTTGGGTTTTATGCCGTGTTTCTAAAGCGTGGCGAGCAGTGTACCCTTCGATATGGGAGAAATAACTACGATTACCAGGATGGTACCCTGGTTTTTATGGCACCGGGGCAGGTAGTCCAGATTATCAGGAATCCGGTTGCTGGATATAGCGCCCCCGGGGGATATGCATTACTTTTTCACCCCGACCTTATTCATGGCACTTCGCTTGGTCAGAGAATGCAAGAGTTCTCGTTCTTTTCATACGAGGTTAATGAAGCATTGCACATATCGGAACGGGAACGAAATGTAGTTGTTGAGACCTTCCACAAGATTGATGATGAATTGAGGCGGGGTATCGACAAGCACAGCAGAAAGCTGATTGTTGCCAACATTGAGTTGTTTCTGGATTATTGCACCAGGTTTTACGACCGGCAGTTTATTACCCGCGAAACGGTAAATCACAGTGTGCTGAACCGGTTTGAAAGCTTGTTGCACGAATATATGCATTCGGGCCAAACACTGGAGGAAGGATTGCCTTCGGTTGGGTATTTCGCGGGGAAGCTGAATCTTTCAGCCAACTATCTGGGAGACCTGATCAGCAAGGAAACAGGGAAGTCAGCACAGGAACATATCCAGCTGCAGATGATCGGATTGGCCAAGGAAAAGATACAGGATCCCCGGAAATCCATCAGTGAAATTGCCTATGAATTGGGCTTTAAGTACCCACAGCATTTCACCCGGATGTTCAAAAAAGTGACGGGGATGTCACCCAATGAATTCAGGACATTCCAAAACCACAATTGAGTTTGGTATACACCCCAGGCTCAATTAAGGTTGCAGATTTTGGACAGAAGGAGATGCGCTGATTCCCGGTGCACCTTTCTATAATTCGTTACAGATGGTATCGAGCCGGGCTTTCAGGTCGACAATATCCTTCTCGAAGGTAGCCTTGAAGGTTTCCCAGTCAGCACTCGTGATATTTTTGATTTCATGCATGCGCTGGTTAACCGATGCACGCAGTTTTTCAATGTCATCGATCTCTTTGTTCTGGGCTTCAGTCAGCTTCTTCTCAGTTGTCTTCATCTTATCGTTCAGGTCCATGACCCTCTTGTTGATGGCCGAAATCTCTTCGTTGGCCTTGGCCAGCAAATCAGAATGTGCCTTGTTTAGTGCTTCAACCGCCGCCTGTGCCTCTGCGGCTGCCTTCTTTTTTTCTTCTGCGTTACCACAACCTGAGATAGCGATGATCAGGCATCCCATCAGAAACAGGCTGACAAATCTTTTGAATGAAAACATAATGAAAGGTTTTTTGGTTTTTGATCAATAAATCATACGATGAATCCTGTGCAGGGTTATGGTGATTTTATGATTTATGATAAAAATCATGTCTCATGCGCCTGTAATGCCCTGCTTTCTATGAAAGCATCGTGACAAAGGACAGTAGGTAATCCTGACAAAATTGCACGAGCTTATTGTAACCAGATTTGTGAGGATCGAATGGCCAATTTCCCTGGAATCGGGCAAGAGTGGATTACCGGAATGAATATTCCAAACCGGATGGTCTGGAGAATAGATTTTCAGGTCTTGACCTATTGCTTCCCGTGGTTTGGGTAAGCCAACCAGGCCTGGTAAAAGCGAATGGATGAGAACAGAAGGGGAATCCCCATGCCGATATAAAAGGTGAACAGGTGGTCCTTGTTGATGAAATCAAGGTTACGGAGAATCATCCCCAGCATGATCATCGACGACATCATGACATAACTTTTCGTGTCGAAAAACGAAAGTGCCGAAGGGCGCTCCCGATCAAGATTCGTAATTCGGTGGATATGCTTACCGGCAATACGTATAAACAGTAATCGATAAAACAGAATTCCGATCAGGATGGAAACTCCCAGCCTTACCAATGGCTGGTCAGCCACACCAAATACCCAGGTGGCCCCTTTGGTGATCAGCATGCCGCTGGCGAAAGCCCAGACTACCCCGGCTACCAGCAATAAGCTTCTTTTTGAAATGTACATGTAAACGTATCGGATATTAAATGATTTGTATGAACATGGCACCGCCCATTAGATATTGGTTTATGTGCGCATGGTTCAGATGTGGTTCATCACAGCCGAAATCAGGATGATGATAAAGGCCAGTGCAACTGATAACATGCCTGCCATCATCTGGGTTTTCTTCAGATTTTCGAGTTCCGGGGATGGTCCTTTTGCTGCCAGTTTCCTGAATTTGGGCCCAAGAACATCGAAATTGATAATGGCAAGCAGGGCAAGGATGGCTACAAAGACATGCTTGACAAACATGGCAATTTGCCATTCGTTGCTGAAATTGATGATGCTCACATAATACGGACTGACAATTTTCAGCGGTATGCCGGTGATAAACAGGATAGCCAGTGAAACATAGACGATCATCCTCGATTTTTTCATGAACATGGCCATGAAGGGAGCAGCGGCCTGTGGAGTGAGGGTTTTTTGGACCGTACCTCTCATGATGAAAGCGTTCACAAAAAGGGTTCCGAACCAGGCGATGGTTGCCAGCAGGTGAAGCAGGTCGAGGAATGATTTTACAAAGATGTTATCCATAAACGATATTTATTTTATTTTATAAATGCGTGATTGGAATCTGGTTTTAGCCTATAGATCTGTAAGAATCCATTTTTCCAATTGCGAGCAAGAGTGCGAAAAAAAAATAACTATTTATTCGACAGGATATAATCAACCACAGCTTCCAGATCTTTTACCTGCATAGCCTTGGTGATGGCCAGCTGAGGTTCCATCAGGGCTTTCTGGGCAGGATCCACTTTCGATTCGGCATTACCCTTCAAATACTCAGTCAATCCCTTTTTGTCCCCGTTATAGGCCTTGGCGATTTCTTTCAGTGACGGCCCGATCAGTCGCGTGTCGAGCTGGTGGCAAGCCATACAGCCTTTGGTGTTGAACAGTTTCTTTCCTGCCTCGATACTAGCCGCAGGGACTTCTGTTCCAGCGCTGGCAGACATTTCGGTTCCCGATACAGAAGCCTGGACGGAGGAGTTGCTCTTTTGCTGGTCCTTGCTGGCCGAATTACAGGATGTTCCAACCATAAAAAATGCCGCTAGTGCGCTGGCAATAAAAAATTTCCTTTTCATATGATATTCAATTGTCCGGGCTAATTTTCCGGAATGCAAAGATATGAAATTCCAAAAAAAAGATCCGGATATCTTTCGAGATAGCAGATATTTTTAATGGTTTGTTTCTTCTGATTCATTACGATACAGTGGCATTCTCAACACATGGGGTTGGCGTTTTTAAAAAGATATGATGGAAAGTTAGTGAATGTTATCTAATTTTGCCTTGATAAAATTACTATATGCATACCGAACGACAACAGGAAATCATTGAAAATGCGCTTGACCTGATCAATGAAAAGGGAATACAGGGACTAACCATAAAGAATCTTTCGAAGCGGCTCGGAATAACTGAACCTGCCATTTACCGGCATTTTGAAAACAAGATACAAATATTGGTGGCAATCCTAGACTTGCTTCAGAAGAATACCAGTGGGATTTTTGTGAATGAAATTTCCAGGGATGTTTCAGCCACCCGTAAAGTTGAAGTACTTTTTGAAAAGCACTTCCAGTCATTCGTCAGGATGCCTTCAATGGCATCCGTGGTCTTTTCAGAGGAAATATTCAGGAATGAGGAGATGCTAACCGACAAAATCTCGGAGGTGATTGAGCAGAACAACAGGGATCTTTTAGTGATTCTGAAAGAGGGACAGCAAAAAGGCGAAATAAGGAATGATGTGGATGCCGGGCATCTGGTCATATTGATTATGGGCGCTTTACGGTTGTTTGTCAAGAAATGGCAATATTCCGGCTTCTCCTATAATCTTGAAGCTGAAGGTAAGAAATTAATAAAATCCGTCATCCTGATGATTTCAGGTAATTGATGTCCGGGATTGTCTGGTTTTGTTGGGTTTTGTATCAAGTGTCAAATAATCGCAAATTAAAATTTTGGCAATAATGGAAATCGTAAATGTTTTTGAAACAGGAGTTGTGGATACCCCACATAAGGTTGATGTCAGGAAGTTATATGACCAGGAAAGTGCCCAGGTTATGCATATAACACTTCAGCCCAATGAAAGCCTGAAACCCCACATCACCCCGGTGGATGTGTTTTTCTATGTTCTCGAGGGAACTGTTGATGTCCGGATTGGTGACGAGACGGTCAGTGTTTCAAAGGATTGCCTAGTTGAGAGTCCTAAAGATATTGTCCACAATCTGTCCAACAGTTCTAATGCCATTACAAGAATATTGGTAGTTAAGGCTCCCAAACCGGTTGCCAAATCTCGGGTGTTGTAAAAATCAGCCGGATTATTTTTTTGAGCTTTAGACTCTAAAATGGAATCTTCTGAAAAAGTCTAACTGTGGAAGTAGTTTTTTTGATCGCTGCCTTTAATGCGCTGTTTTTTTCATTGCTTCTTTACCAGAAAAGACCTGCCGCAAAACAGGATACCATCCTGATATTCTGGATGTTGTATCTTGGGTTTTATACAGGTATATATGGACTTACATCTTCATTTCTGTTCACTGATTATCCACTTTGGTCGGCAGCCTTTATATCCCTGCTGATGTTGCACGGTCCATTCCTTTATTGGTACGCCAGATCTCTGGTCCTGCCACAAGGAAGACTCCGGACTGCTGACCTGTTCCATTTATTGCCCTTTATCCTATTCAATTTATACATCCTGTTTAGTTCCCATAATCCGTCATCTGCCGAAGGGATCAGACTTGACCATTCCGCTGACCATGGGGGAGAATCCCCCATCTTTGTTGTATTCCTTGTCCTGACTGCCTTGTCAGGCCCAATCTACTTTGCTGTTACAATTTCACTTTTCAAACGACTTGACATCCGGATTTTCAATCAATTTTCTTCCTTGAAGGATATCAACCTGGGCTGGCTCAGAAACCTGGTCATTGCTTTTGGTGTGGTTTGGACCCTCCTGATGGCCGCGGCCATATTGCATCATTTGTTTCGGTTTTTTTCCTGGAGTTTTTGTACCGATGGATTGGCGTTGTCGCTATCGATTTTCATCTTATTGATTGGATATTTCGGGCTTCGGCAAAGGGAGATCTTCCCCAGCATTGTGAATATGCCAAGTGTTGCCGATGATTCAGCTGACAGGAAATATTCCTCTTCCAACCTTAAGACAGAAGATGCATTGAATGTCAAAAGCCTGCTTGAACAACATATGGCTGCAAAAAAACCTTATCTGAATCCGGAACTCAGTCTGCCCCAACTGGCCGCCGAAATTAATGTATCGCCGCATCATTTGTCGCAGGTCATCAATGAGCATTTCGAACGCAATTTTTTTGATTTTGTCAATTGGTATCGGGTGCAGGAGGTAAAGGAACGACTGACGAATCCTGAATACAGCCATCTTTCGGTGCTGGGTATTGCCTTCGATGCCGGCTTCAATTCAAAATCGGCTTTCAACCGGGTATTCAAGAATGTGGAGGGCGAGACACCGACCCAATTTAAGAAAAGTCAATCCGAATCACTTTAGGTCAGGTAAATACATTCATCCATTTTTTATTTGAAACAGGTGCCACCTTATAATATAGGTCGCACACCCAATTCATTCGGCCTAAGTTTGCGATGATATTTCAATTTATTCATCACAAAATTAAAAAGAATGAAAACCATGAATTTTAACAAAGCAGCATTTTTTCAAAAAGCAGGAAGCCATCTGACAGTGTTTGCTGGTGTCCTTTTGTTTATCTCCCTGGGAATGGCAAAGCCTGCCAGAGCCCATTGTGATTCATATGACGGTCCAGTTATCACCGATGCAAGGAAAGCTATCGATGCCCAGGATCCGGCATTGGTTCTGAAATGGGTCAGTGCCAGCCAGGAAAGTGAAATATTACCCCTCTTTAATAAAGTAGTAGACCTGAAATCAGGAGATCAGGAGATATTCCAGATCGTGGAGAAACATTTTCTTGAAACGCTGGTCCGACTCCATCGGGAAACCGAAGGAGCTCCCTATACCGGACTGAAGCCTGCCGGAACCACCAAGCCCATCGTACAGCTGAGTGACCAGGCCTTGGATACGAAAGACGTGGATGGTTTGCTCAAGAAACTGAACAATCATATCGGACAGGTGGTCCGCGAAAAGTACGAAGCAGCTGTTGCGCTTGCCCGGACAAAGGACGATAATGCCGAAGCTGGCCGCGCATGGGT
>DIFU01000041.1:17383-27700 GCA_002419285.1 Prolixibacteraceae bacterium UBA5740
GGCACATGCGCACTGATGTTTTTTGGATGAACCGATTTGAAGAAGTCCTGTTGATGCATATCGATTTTTAGAAATTAGTTCTTGGATTGAAATGCATCAACAGAATTTTTGTCGTATAAAAAAAATGCATTAAATATTTTGAGAGTTAGTAAACACTAACTAACTTTGCGTTGTTATATAAAAGTTGAATCGATTGTCTTTTTTTGATCCAATAAGTTAGTGAGTATTAATTAACATTGGGTATTATGGAAACAAGATCTGAAGAATTGAAGCCGGTTTATGGGAACCCAATGTCCCATGAAAATGCAGGCATCACGGGGGAGACAGACAGTTGTCATTTCCACCCGGCTGATAGGGGTTACGACATTTTCACCCTGGTGCAGAGGGAGGAGGAGTTGCTGAAAGATTTAATGATCCGGCTCGAAAATGAGATTCTCGGGATTTTGGAGGAGAATTCAATGAATGCCTTTGAACCCCCACAAGAACTGGAGATTTTATTCAGGCGGCTTTATGCTTTTTTCCAGGGAAATCCCCATTTCCTGGCGCTCATCTTTGACAAAGATTTACGGGCGCATTGCGTTGGCGCTGATGAGATTGTATCCCGTTTGAAGAGATCTGCCTTCGACTATTTGAAGGGAGTAATAGATAATGGCAAGGATCAAGGGTACTTTACCCATCAGACACCGACTAAATCCCTTGTAATTGATATTATGGGGAGTTTCAGGGGGTTGATGAATGATGTCAGGTTGGCGGACAAAATGATTGGTGACCTGAAAAAAATCCAAACTGAAAATGAGTGAAATGATGAAAAAAATAATTGTAAGATATTGGTTGGCTTTAATCTCCTTTCTGACATTGGCTGCTTTTTCAACAATGGCGCAGCCTTTGAATGTCGGAATCATCACCGATGCATCGGTAGAGCCGTTTTCTGCAATCAGCCATCAGCTTCAGATTGAACTGGATGCCCTGACGGGAATGAAAAATAAGTATGTAACCGGTCCAATACATACCGATTGGAATCGGGTCGGCATTGAGGAAAACCTGAAGAGATTTTTAAATGATCCGGAAATTGATGTTGTTGTAACCCTGGGAATTTTATCTCACGACGTGGCTTTCCAAATGGCTGATCTTTCCAAACCGGTAATTTCTGCCAATCTCCTTGACGGTGAATGGGAAATGGCATCCGGTGAAAGGGAAATCAGGGACAGCCTTTCGCGACACGAAAGGGTAACCCTTCCGGGAAGTTTGAAAAGCGACATGCTCGATTTTCACCGGATTTTTGGATTTAACCACCTGTCAGTGATCATTCCTTCAGGCTTATCACCTCATATTGCCGGGTTGGAAGCGTATCTCCTTGCCGCAACCGATGATTTTGCTATTTCTTTTGTTGCAGTTAATAAAAACGGGAAATTTATCAATAGTTTACCCTCTGGTACAGACGCCGTGATGGTTCTCCCTTTTGTCTTTCAAGGTGCGTCAGGATACAAAGAACTTTACTCAGGCCTGAATGAAGAAGGGATCCCTTCTCTGGCAATGGCAGGGACAGATGCGCTGGACCTGGGTGCTACACTGACTTATAACCAGCCTGCCACTTTCCGGCAATTGTCACGCCTGTTGGCCATCAGGGTTTTGAAGTCGGCCAGGGAAATGAATTCCGCTTTTAACTCCGAACCTGTGTATTCAGGTCAGCGCGTTCCGGTGGTCAACATGGAAAGCCTGCGTAAAACCGGGCGCTTCCCTGAATGGAAAATGCTCGAAAATGCAGTTCTGCTTAATCCCTCAAAGATCCCCGGCGAAGAGCTGACCTTGCATCAGGCCATTGCCATCGCCCTGGAGAATAACCTCGGAAACAAAATCACTGACCAGGACCTGTTGATGGCACAAAAGGATGTCCGGATTGCCCGGTCCAATCTGCTTCCACAGGTTGAGTTGTCGGGAAATGCCATCCAGCTAAGCGAGAACCTGGTGGAATCATCGATGGGACAAAGAGGTGAGTTCACGGTTACCGGAAGTTTAACCCTGAAGCAGGTGATTTATTCTGAATCTGCATGGGCCAATGTAGCGCTTAAGGAATTGATGGCCGAAACAACGAAGCAGAGTGGCCGGCAGGTTACCCTCGATTTGGTGCTTGATGTTTCAGGTGTCTACATAACACTGCTGTTTGCCAGAAATAATGTCGATATCCGCAATGAAAATATTCATGCGACCATGAAAAACCTCGAGCTTGCCAAGGCCAGGGCTGAAATTGGCGAAGGTCCGGTCTCGGATGTCAACCGGTGGGTCAGTGAACTGAACATCGTGAAAATGGAACTGAACGATGCCGAAGCCGGTTACCGCTCTGCCATGTACCGTTTAAACGAACTGCTCGACAAGCCTGTAGGTGATCCTGTATCATTACCTGATGCTGCCGATATCGCCGAAACGATCATTAATCATCAGTCAGTGCTGGATGCCTTGTTCAGTCGAGATCCCCTTTCTGATCAGTATGCCGATTTTCTGGTGGAAGAAATGATGTCTCACGCTCCCGAACTGCAACAGCTTTCTCTGGCCGGTGAAATGATTGACCGACAGAAGAGTATGCAGATCAGGAAGATGTATTTGCCCGAAGTGGCACTTATTGGAAATGCAGATCAGGCTTTTGTAAGGGAAGGGGTTATCCGTAATCCTCAATTGCCCGTGCCGCCTCCACCCGACGATATCACCTGGAACCTTGGGTTACGGGTCAGTATCCCGTTATTCGAAGGGGGCCGTAAAAGAGCGGAAATTGAAAAAGCTGCCATTGGACAGGAGAAAATTGCCTGGCAGAGAAAAGACCTTTTGAACAAGATGGAAGCTGGAATCCGAACCAATGTGCAGTTTTTAAAAGCATCATACCGGGAGCTTGAATTGTCGGAAGCTGCCGCAAAAGCTGCCGGTGAGAATTTTCAGGCCGTTCAGGATGCCTATGTCCAGGGAATGGCCAACGCAGCCCAGGTTGCCGACGCACAAAGTGTGATGGTTCGTACCCGGACCATGGCCATGGGGTCAAAATATCAGTATTTGCTGGATTATGTCAAGACCGAAAGGTTGCAGGGGCGATTTCTTTTTCTGGAAGACGACATGGAAAAATCGCTGTATATCAACAGGTTATTGGAGGGTTTAAGAACAGAATAAAAAGATATATGTATGAAAACAGGAATAATCATTGGATTGGCCAGCATCCTTTTATTGGCCGGATGCAAGAATGACAAGACCAGGCAGGAATCTGTCCGCCCTGTGTTTTATCAGGAGGCTGGCAGTATTCGGGGTAGTGATACCCTCGTCGGTTCCGGAATCATCCAGGCTGCCACCGAGGCTAGATTGAGCTTTAAGGTTGGTGGCATGATCGGAAAAGTCTCTGTTGAAATGGGAGATGCCGTTCGGCGTGGAGCCGTCATGGCACGATTGGATGAAACTGATTACCGTGTGCAGCTTGAACGGGCGTCGGCCTCACTCAAAAGCGCTGAAGCACAGCTTGCCGCTGCGCGGTCCTCATTTGCAAGGATTGAAAACCTATATATAAACAATCATTTGTCCTTAAGTGATTATGAAAAGGCACGACTTCAGGTTGACTCTTCCGAAAGTATGCTGAAAACGGCGCGTTCACAATGGGAAGCTGCCCGCAACCAGTTGGAATATACGGTATTAAAGGCTCCTTTTGATGGAGTGGTAACTGCAGTCATGGCCCGTGAAAACGAAATGGCCGGTGCCGGTTATCCGGTTGTCCTGTTTTCGGCATCCCAACAACTGGAGGTGAGGACTACGGTGCCCGAAAAAATGATCGCACGGATCAATCAGGGCGCTGATGTGACAGTCCGGTTCCACGCCTTTCCCGATCAATTATTTCAGGGTCAAATAAGTGAAGTCAGTCCGGGTGTTTCATCCGCTTCGGCTTTTCCCGTTATCGTGCGATTGACCGGTGAGGTCAAAGGATTATTGCCGGGCATGACCGGCACAGTCGGGATTCCTCTGGAAAGAAATCCACATGCCTCAGAGAAATTCATTGTGCCGGTCGATGCTGTGGGGCACGACCAGGAGGGTGATTTTGTATATGTGGCATCCGACAGCCATGAAGGGGATGTTTATGTTGCCCAAAAGAGGTTGGTTTCCCTTGGGGAACTGCTTGCCGATGGGTATGAGATTCGTCAGGGGCTTGAACCGGGCGACAAGGTAATTACAGCGGGCTTAAGTTTTATGTACGATGGCCGAAGGGTGAAATTACTGGATGAGGAGAAATAAAGTCTGTCTGTTTCAAAATTGATTACTATGAATCTTACGAATATTACACTGAAAAACTCCCGTATCACCCTGATCGCGATTGTGGTGGCATCCATCATTGGTGTTTTGAACTATTTTGAGCTCGAACGCGATAGCATGCCTCCCTATACTGTCCGTATTGCATCGGTTGTCACCCGTTTTCCCGGAGCTGATCCCGGCCAGGTTGAGACATTGGTGACGGAGCCAATTGAGGAGGCAATCCGTGAAATCGCCGAGGTGAAAACCATAGCCAGCGAATCGCGACCCGGATTGTCGGTGATTACCGTTGAATTGCTGACCGACGTAAACGGCGCTGAACTGCAAGCCGTCTGGACCCGTATGCGCAACAAGGTAGCCGATGTCAGGCAGGTCCTGCCACAGGGAGTTGTTGGTCCGATAGTGAAAGACGAAGATGTCGGGACGGTCTTTGGCATCATTCTCGGCGTAACCGGGGAGGGTGTCCCAGACAATAAGCTGGAAGAGTATGCCAAAGAGGTAAGGGAGGAACTTCTGTTACTTCCTGACGTAGCAAAAATCAAGCTCGGCGGCGTTCGTGAAGAGCGGATTTATGTTGAGTATGACGATAAACAGTTGGCATTATATGGACTGGATGCCACCCGTTTGAGAAATCTGGTCTCTGGTACCAACATCCTGTTCCCGGGGGGAGAGATCAATATGGGCCGGCAACGGATCGTGCTGGAACCCTCCGGAAGCTTCGAGTCGACCGATAACCTGAAAAGAATGCTGGTTCCCACCTCATCGGGGGCTCCTGTTTACCTTGAAGATATTACCACGCGCATCTACAGTGATTATGTAACTCCATCCGAAAAGCTGGCCAAAATCAATGGGAAACCTGCCGTGGCGTTGTTTATATCCCTTCAGGATGGTGCCAATATTGTGCGCTTGGGCGAGGATGTTGACAAGTCGTTGGCAGAGATCAACGATCAGCTACCCTTGGGTGTGGAAGTGGTGCGCTCTGCCTCACAAGACAGGGTTGTGCACGGGCAGATCAACGATTTTCTGGTGAACCTGCTGCAGAGTATTGTCATTGTATTGGCTGTCATGTTTGTCTTTCTGGGTTTCCGGACTGGCTCCTGGGTGGCGGCCCTGGTGCCCATGGTCATCGTTACCTCTTTCTTTTTCCTGGGTCTCCTTGACCTTGGTTTTAACAAAGTTTCCCTGGCTGCACTGATCATCTCGCTCGGTTTGTTGGTCGATAATGGCATTGTGGTTTCCGAGTCCATACTGGTGAATATGAACAAAGGCATGAGTGTCTGGGATGCCAGCATTTATTCGGGGAAGGTTTTGGGAGTGCCCTTGCTGATTTCTACCCTGACCACCTCGGCTGCCTTCCTTCCGTTTGCCCTGGCAAATACCCCAATGGGAGAGATTTCATCGCAGTTGTTCTGGGTAGTCAGTTCGACTTTAATTGCATCGTGGTTCCTGGCCCTGACTTTCATTCCCCTGCTGGCTGTCATGATCATCAAAGTGAAAAAAACATCGGTTAAAGAGAAGGAAAGATGGATCGACAAGGGTATGGAGAAGCTGAACATGTGGTATCAAAAACTTTTATCGAGAGTGTTGCATAAACCTGCCCTGTTTTTGGGCTTCGTGACTTTCTTGTTTGTCCTGGCTCTTTCGCTTGTCCGGTTTTTACCTTTCAAGCTGGTCCCCGACAGCGACCGAAACCTGGTGACGGTTGACATCAAATTCCCCTCGGGTACCCAAATGGAATATACCGAACAGGCTGTCAACGATATCGGTGAATTTATCCTTGAGAATCTTTTGGTTGATCCCGAAACAAACATGGGAAAGCCTGGCGTACTTGATTTTTCTTCTTTCCTCGGTGAAGGGCCTGAGCCTTATGATTTGGGTTATTTCAAGAACGAAGCCAATTCGAGCTATGCCCATATGTTGTTGAACACCACGGGTGATGCCGACAATGATTATATCATAGCCATGGTCGACAGTTTCTGTTATAACCACATTCCCGATGCCGATATCAGGGTAAACCGCCTCACCGGGGCAGGGGCATCAGGCACTCCGGTCGAAATCCGGATATCAGGCGACAATCCTGAAAGGCTGGCCTTGATATCGGAAAAAGTCAAGGGAAAACTGGTGACCATTGAGGGGACAAAAAATATCTCCGACAACTGGGGGCCAAAGATCAAAAAGCTGGTGGTCGAGATCCATCCCGAAAATGCCCGGCGTGCCGGACTGACCAACATGGAAATCGCACAGGCCTTGCAAACCGGATTCTCCGGAATGAAAGTCGGAGATTTTTATGAGAATGACGGCCAAATCCCGATCTTCATGAAAAGTGAAGGCACCGATGAACAGGGAATTGAATCTGTCAAGGCATTCAATATTTATGCTGCCTCTACCCAGCAGCATGTTCCACTTGCGCAGGTGGCCGATGTCAAAGTCAACTGGCAATTTGCAAAGGTCATCCGAAAGGACCTGAAGCGGACAATGACGGTAGGGGCATATCTTCATGCGGGCTATACCGCATCCGATATTTTTGAGGAAATAGGACCCTGGATGGAAGAGCAAAAGGCAAGCTGGGATTTGGGATATAGCTATGAGTTTGGCGGCGAAGACGAAGACAAGGCCGAAAACCTGGGAGCCATCTTTGCCAATCTGCCGCTGGCCTTCTTTCTCATCGTAATTTTGCTTGTACTCCAGTTCAACTCCTTCCGCAAATCGGCCATCATTGTTCTGGCCATTCCTTTGGGCATCATTGGTGTGGTTGCCGGATGGTTTATCGGAGGTACGTTCATCAGTTTCTTCGGGGTGTTGGGTGTCATTGCACTTGCCGGGATTGTTGTCAACAATGCCATCGTCCTGATCGACCGGATCGATGTGGAACTGGCCGAGAATCCGGAAATTGACCGTCGCGATGCCATTTTTATGGCTACCCACAGTCGGTTTCGTCCGATTTTGCTTACAACCCTGACGACTTCACTTGGTATGCTGCCTCTATGGTTCTCGGGTGATTTGCTGTGGATTCCATTGGCATTGGCAATCATTTTCGGTTTGCTGTTTGCTACCTTGATCACCCTGCTGTTCGTCCCGGTTTTGTATCGGTTGTTTTACAGGATCCCGTTCAGGGATTATACGTACACGCCAGTTTTGTTTCAATCTTCAGACAACGGACAACATGAAAGTGAGCATTAAAACCAGAATGTTTGGCCTTATTCTGATTCTGTTTTCAGGGTTTGCTGTTAATGGCCAGACCCCCCCGAAGACCGAATCCGGAGTTGACCTTGCCAACATTGCCAGGGTGAATCAAGGGAACAGCTATATTACATTGCCTGCTGATATCGGCAATTTGGAACCCTTGTGGTTTGAGGCCAACTCATCTCCGAATTTTTTCATACGGCAATTTAAAAATGCCAGGCTGATGGGCGTTTTGACACCCCAGATCATTATCCGGATGTATCAGGAAAGGTCATTCCCCGTAAGGACACCCAGCTATATTCCGCAGATTGCCGCTTACTATTTATTGTCATCCGGCCAGCAACGTGGCAGTACGACGATTTACGGTAAGATAGCCCATCACTCTAACGGCCAGGATGGCGATTTTTTCCAGGAGAACGGTGATGTGAATTTGCTGTCGGGCGACTTTGCCACCAATTTTGTGGAATGGGGAATCATTAAAACCAACCAGGTGACAAGCCTGAATGCCCAGGGCTTTTACAAGGCATCGTTGGCAGTTCATCCCGGAAGCTGGTCGTCAAAGGAACTGGAAGGGAGATACAGTCCGGTTCGGCTGAATACCGCCATAACGATGTATAAGTTGCCTCGCCTGAGTGATGGCCCTGATATGAAAGCCCGCATTTCGCTCAAAGGTGAGGCATCATGGATGTTTGGTCAGGTTCACGAATGGTCAGGTTTCGATCAGGAGAGGATCAACCTGAAACTAACGTTTTACTACCATCCCAAATTTCTGGAGGACATTGGTTTGTTCGTCCAGCTGTATCATGGCATGGATTATTACAATATCTATTTTGATCACCAGCTGGATGTCGTCAGGTTTGGATTGATGACCGAAAAGCTGCGGTTTTAAACAGGCAGATCTTGGTGTTTGTCGAAGCGTCAATTTTAAATGGCATCTGACTTCTTTGTACTTCAGAGGCCGACAGGGTAATAGGATACCTGTAAAATGCTTTTATAATAGTTCTCGAATAGTGCCCACTATTCGAGAACTATTATAAAAGCATTTTATTAGTATTTTAAGTACGACCCGACCACAGTGGCATGCCAGGTCTACCATAAATTGTTGGAAATTAGTTTAAAGTCACGGTTTCCACATATTCGCTTTGATCCTGCCTGGACCGGTTATTGGGAAATCAATTTTCCATGAGAAACTTCAACTGATAAGAAGGCACGGTATCCATGATCGACAACAGTTTGTCTGATCAGGAGAATGAAAAATGCTACTAATTGGCTTTTGATTCTTTGATCCGGAAAGATCATGTCAGTGCGGTCACGCACTTTTCTTATGGCACAATGTTCACGATTACCCGTTGATACCGTGTGAGGGCAGGTGTTCCCTTGTCCGTCACCTCGAGAATGATGTGCATGTCCTGCGGCTGGGATACCTTCGGGGCGGCAAACACGGCTACAGGAGTCTCTTTTCCATCCATGTCGAGTTGGTAGTTCCGGTTGTTGTTCAGCGCATAATCACGGTAAAGCAGATATGAGCCCGGCTCGAGATAAAGAGCCCATTTGTAAGTCAAATCGTCTCCATCGGGATCGGTGGTCGGTCGGGCATCCAGGGTGACCTTTTCGCCACTTTTCACCGTGATTTCGTTCGGATGTGCCAGTTGGGCCATAGGTGGGTGGTTGGCTTCCTTAAAAGTTTTGATGGTCCAGTCCATCCGTGCCGCAAAATCGTTCTGGTAGGCAGGCCGCCAGCGCCAAATCGTGGCCTGGTCTGAAATATGGCACACTCCATTAACCCATACCATGTCCTGCGTGTTGCTCCAGATCGGGCGGGTTTCGGGCTCATGATGCCATTTCTTGTAAGGTGGCGTATATAGTTCGTAGCGGCCGCCCCAGGATCCGTAGTCGGGCCTTTCGGAGTATCCCAGTCCGTTGTCGATCAGGTAGAGGAAAGACGGTGAGTCGCCTTCCATGATGTACTCGATGTCGGGGTATTGCGCCCCTAAAGGCCCTTTCCCCTGGATATTTTCCCTGACCCACGGATTGTCGACAATCGAAAGATCTGCTCCTGAACGGTACTTATACCACCGCTCCCCGCTGATGCCGGTCCAGGTGCCATACTGGTAGGCTACCTCATTGTTCTCGTGGAATCCCGGACTGACAATGTAAAATAGGTCGGGGAACATGCGGCGCATCCAGGGGCCCGAATTGTCCTGGTCGGAGATGGCATACACCCTGAGTTTTTTGACCAGCGCAAGGAATTCCCTTTCGGGACGGGTATGTTGCAGTTTCCAAAGCCCTTGGGCAAGCGTGTTGGCACCTCCCCACACCAGCACCCATACCGGACGGTCATCGGGTTGGTCGAGTACCTGGATAATCCACTCCGAGCCTTCGCTGTCTTTGTCTTTACCGACAGCATTCATCCCGAAATCCGGAAAGCCCCTCTTAACACGTTCCAGAAGAAAGGAAGCTTCGGGGTATCCCGGTTCGTGTTTCAGCAGGTTGTCCTGAACTTTGTCGTATGCGTTGATGATCTCGATTACGCGCCAGTCGGCAATTTTGTTTCTTTGCCAGCAGGAGGTAGTCGCTATGATGCCCTCGGTGTCGAACTGGTTGGAATAGAGTAGGTAACGCACCAGTGACTGTGCATCGTCGGGCTCGTTTTCGATGTCGGTCAGTACGATGACTTTCGGTTTTTCGCGCTGTTGGGCATATACTCCTTCCTGTGGAAGGATACCAATGGCAAGAATGAGCAGAATCGGGAGGATGAATGATCTTTTCATGGTTTTAGCTTGTTAGGATGCCACTAAGATACAATTTTGGTTTATTTGGCATTATTACAATGTGTTCAACTTTAACGACAAGCATGAATTT
>DIFU01000158.1 GCA_002419285.1 Prolixibacteraceae bacterium UBA5740
CAGTGTTTTTCTCTTCGGGGGAAGGGCAAGAATGCCGGGTGCCGAAACCACTGCTTTTTTCAGTCATGTCTTCAGATACAGTCCATCGAAAGGTCAATGGGAACAGCTGCGAGACATCGCCATCAATGGAAAACAGATAAGGATTGCAATGGGGAATGCCTATCCCGTCGGGGCTTCGCACATTGTACTCGAAGGCGGCGACACAGGTCTCCAATTCAATCAGGTTGAGCTGGCCATGAACCGGATCAGCTCAGGAGACCTTTCGGCCGTAGCAGAAAGGGATTCGCTATGGATCAATCATCCGGGATTTAACCCGAACCTATACGTTTACAATACTATCACCGACACCTGGTTCGCTGATGATTCAGGGGACTTAACTCCCACAGCCGTAGCTTCCGGCGTGAATTGGGACAATCATCTGATTTCCATAGGCGGTGAAATCCGCCCGGCTACCAGGACTGGAGAGATACGGGAAATAACCTTCACAGTGAAGCCTGTTTTCGGTTGGCTGAATTATCTGGTTCTGGCCATCTATTTCATAGGAATGTTGCTGCTTGGCTTCTACTTCATGAAAAAAGAAGGTGACACCAATGATTTCTTCAAAGCCGGAGGTCGAATTCCATGGTGGGCTGCCGGGATCAGCATATTTGCCACTACACTCAGCGCCATAACCTTTATTGCAATTCCCGCCAAATCTTATGCCACCGACTGGCGAATGTTTACCTTCAACCTGACCATCATCCTGATTGTCCCGGTTGTCATCCGTTATTTCCTTCCCTTTTTCAGAAGATTCAATTTCGATACGGCCTACGAATACCTCGATGCCCGCTTCAACCGGTCGGTAAGATGGCTGGCATCCGCATTGTTTGTAATTTTTATGGTCAGCCGGATCTCGATTGTCCTTTTCCTTCCCTCCCTGGCACTGAACGCGGTTACAGGCTTCAGTGTTTACTGGGCCATCATCGTGATGGGCATAGTGACCATCATCTACTGTACCAGCGGAGGTATTGAAGCTGTAGTGTGGGGAGATGTCATTCAGGGATTCATCCTTCTGGGAGGAGCAATAGCCGCACTCATATATATGCTGGCAGGAGTAGAAGGAGGACTGGGGGGATTTATGGATATTTCAACCCGGTTTCATAAATTTCACACTTTTGATTTCAGGTTCGATTTCTCCCAGCCTGTTTTTTGGGTAGTATTAATCGGTGGTGTGGCCAACTCGCTCATCTCATACACCAGCGACCAAAGTGTTGTTCAGCGTTACATGACCACCCGCGATGAGAAAGCCACAGCCCGAAGCATCTGGCTCAACGGATTTCTAAGTGTTCCGGTAACCATCATCTTCTTCCTTCTGGGAACTGGCCTGTTTGCCTATTACACCTCAAATCCCGGCAAACTGGCAGTTGTAAACCCCAATATTGACTCGGCCTTCCCGCAGTTCATTGTTTCGAGTATGCCTGCAGGAGCCGCAGGACTTCTGATTGCAGCCATATTCGCTGCAGCCATGTCAACCCTATCATCCAATATCAACTCAGCTGCGGCCGTCATCACATCCGATTTTTACAAAACATTTGGATTTGGCTCTTCTCAGAAAACCGAGATGCGGATTGCCCGGTGGTCCGGAATCATAACGGGACTATTGGGGATGGCTATGGCGTTGGTTCTGGCCACCTGGAATATTGCTTCTCTGTGGGACCAGTTCAATACATTTCTTGGATTGATGACCAGTGGCCTCGGAGCCTTCTTCATCATGGGAATTTTCTTTCCGCGGATTTCAGGCAAGGCAGCATTGGCAGGGGTAATCACCGGTATAATTATCCTGATTCTGATTAAAACCCACACAACGATTTCTTTCCTGCTGTATGGTTTTATCGGAGTGGCAATCAGTGTCGTTATCGCCTGGATTCTTAGCTTCATTCTGAAAAATAACAAAGACATTCAAAGGTTGACCTGGGCAGGTCAGAAAAATTCCCGGCAATTAACAAAATCCTGAAACATGTCAGTTTCAACCCCTATTTCCACCACCAATCGGGAAGGAACGCATAAACAGACACCATCTTGGGTTAAGTAATAACATTAACAATTGTTTTTCCGTATTAAAGGCAAGGTTTATTACCTTTTTTATCAATCAACCAAGAAAACCAAAAGCCTGAAATATGAAAAAGACGACCTTATTCTTGTATGTACTGCTGTTCCTGATTTGCAAACAGGCCGGCAGTCAAACCCCTGAAGCCGAGTGGGAAAAAGACCTGGCCATCAAGGGCAATTCCTGCCTCACCGATGTAGTTCAAAACAGTGACGGAACCTATACTGTTTTAGGTTCAAGGTCAGAGGCCGGACCTGAAAAATCGGACCTCTGGCTAATCCGTTTCAGTGCTTCCGGAGATACCTTATGGAGCCGTACATTCCTCAATCCGGGAATGGACCTCCCGTTCAGGATTGCTGCCCACGCGAATGGAGGGTACTTGCTGGCCGCAGTCAATGAGGTTTCAGGAGGACAAATGTTCGCCCGGATTATTTGCACCGATGCAGATGGAAACGAGAGCTGGAACAAAACCAGTCTTCAGGCATTGCAATTTCCGAATACTGACATTGCCGTTGAGGATAACGGTAGTTTTTGGTGGCTGCTGACAGCCGCCTCAAAGGAAACCCCTGCTGCAACCCACCTCATTCACATGTCTCCCGAAGGAGAAATACTGGATGATCACATCTTTACCGATAAGCAGGCACTGGAGGCACATGCACTACGGATTCTTCCCGACGGGTCCATTGCAGTTTCCGGAGAAATTGCACTCGACAAAGGAGGATCTACGATGTGGATAATGCGTATTAAACCCACCGGCGAACAGATCTGGAAATCAACACTCCCCATATCAGGAAAGAATGTCAGGCCTGAATGTATCTGCTGCAGCAACGAAGATGGCTTGTTGGCTGCGGGATGGATTGGCAGTTGCATGAATCCGGATGCAGCTCCGGAGGACAGGATCTTTGATTTCGATCTGGTCATCACTAAACTGGATCTGAACGGAAAAATCATGTGGACAAAGAATTACGACCGGGAGGGTTCGGAAGGGGGAAACGCACTGGCCGTTATGCCCGATGGGCACATTCTCGTTGCCGGGAAATGTGAGACCTCATTCACCGGAACCATAGGCCCCTGGCTGATGCTGGTTGACCCAAATGGCAATAAGGTCATGGACCATGTCGACAAATTCCGGTTTTCCGGAGATCAGGCGTCCAGAGTCATCCTGACCTCAGACGGAGGGTTTGTGATGGTAGGGCCTGGCAGACAGCAACCCAATCAGAACAGAAGTGTCGGGTGGATCAAAAAATACAAACCAATTCTGTAACCAATACAAGCAATTAACCCACCTTTGGGTTTGGCAATCCGCATAGAAAGCCATAATATTGATGGCTTAATTTTATTGCCATGGCTTCATTTCATTATTTAGACAAAGGTACGATTGACTACCAGGAATGCTGGGATATGCAGGAACAATTTCTAAGCGAAGTTGTCGCATCCAAAAAGGAAACAGGGAAGCCTACATCCAAAAATTATTTCCTTTTGGTTGAACATCCTCATGTGTATACGCTCGGGAAAAGCGGTGATGAGCACAACATGCTGATCCATGAGGATTTTCTGAAGAAGATCAATGCCACATTCTATAAGATTAACAGGGGCGGTGATATCACCTACCATGGGCCTGGACAACTTGTGGGATATCCGATCATCGATCTGGATTATTTCCAGATCGGAGTCAGGCAATATATCCAGAAAATGGAGGATGCGATCATCGACACACTGGCCGACTATGGGCTTGAAGGTGCCCGGCGTGAGGGGGCCACGGGAGTCTGGCTCGATGCAACCCACAGGGTGAGGGCGCGGAAGATCTGTGCGATTGGGGTCCGGGTCAGCCGGTCAGTCACCATGCATGGATTTGCATTGAACGTCAATACCGATCTCCGTTATTTCAACTATATCAACCCGTGCGGTTTCGACCCGGGTTCGGTAACCTCCATGCAACAGGAAACAGGAAAGTCAATTGACATGGATGAGATTAAAATCCTGATTCAGGAGAAATTCAACCGACACTATTGACTTACTCCTTCTCCTTTCGGATTTCATTAAGTACATCCTCCATCACCTTGAGGGCGGAATCACCTATTTCGCGTGCTCCTTTGGAGATGCGTTCGATATCCCGGTCCAGATTCTCATCGAGGTATTTGTCGAGATCCTTCCCTATACGGTTGAGTTCCTCCTCTAACCGTTGGTCAATGATCCTGGCCGAAGAATTGCCCTCCTTGATCAGATTATAACGAATTTTCAGTCCGGCAACCTGCATTCGCTCGGTCAGCGAAAGTTCATCCCTGAATTTATGATACCATTCATCTGTGTATTTCCTGAATTTTTTATTAGCCCAACGCCAGTCACTGATTTTGAAATCAGGGGAATTCTTTTCAACATCGTTCACAAACCGTTCAAAACCCTTCAGGTATTGTTCCTTGTTGGCAGGTATTGCACAGGAAATCAGCATCGCCGACAGCGATCCGATGATCAGGAATATACCAATTTTGTATTTCATAAAATGGTTAGTTTATTATTCAACATCATCAGATAAATTAATTTTTGGCTTTTGTGCAGCAATGACCTGTTTACGGATCCTTGAAAACAAGGATTCGTGTGGCTCCTGTTTGGCAGCATAAATACTGGCATTCAGTTCAAATCCGATCAGCAGAATCAGCGAAAGCGCATAAATCAGCAACAGAATGACCAATAAGGTACCAATTGATCCGTACAGCTTGTTATATTGGTTAAAGTTATTGATATATACAGCAAAACCAATAAGGGTCAGTATGCTAAGAACGGTAGACAAAGTACCGCCCGCGGAAATAAACCGCCATTCCGACTTCTTGGCCGGAGCCAGGTAATAAAGGAAGGAATAGGCGAAAAAGAAGAGGGCTACGATGACGATCCACTTACTGAAAGTCAGGATATAATAAGTAAACGTATCGATCAGTGCAAAACGGGTGATCAGGTAATTCAGCGCCACCTGACCAAAGGTCATCAGTGCTATGGCTAACGTTAGCAGTACGGCCAGAATGAAAAGCAGCAAAATGGATATTAGCCTCTGGCTGAGCCATGAGCGTCCTTGTATGCTGTGAACGGTAGAGTCGAATGCTGCCATCATCGAGGAAATTCCATTGGTCGAAAAAATCAGGGCCATAAAAAACCCTAGTGAAAGCAGTGTTCCCCTGGGTTGTTTTATGATATCTGCCACTGTACCTTCAATTGCATCAAATGCACCTCCCGGCACCAGAGATTCGATCAGATCGAACAGCTCATCCTGGAAATTTTCAATAGGGACATAGGGTATGAGAGTAAAAATAAAGATGATCGCCGGGAAAAGAGCAATGAAGAAATTAAAGGCGATCGCCGAAGCACGAGTGGTCAGGGAACCATCCACAATGCTCCTCCAGAAAAAGATGGCGACATTATAGAGGGGAACATTATCGAGAAAGGGAAGCGTAACCTTACGTGCCCAATCAGAGACCTGCTCTGATTTTCCGGCGCTCCATACAGATAGCTGCTTCCTCCGGGACCTCATTATTCCTGCTTTTCAATTCTTAATTGATGAATAATTACTTTATCGCCGGTACTCTTCAGTAAAAAATAGACCCTGAAACTCCCCTGCTTGGTCACCAGAGTGCCAATCACGTATTGGGCGCCCTCTTTTCCTCTCTGATGAAGAACGGAAAACCGTTCGGGCTGGTAACGGCTAAAGAAATTACCTAAAATTTGTTCGGCCTGTGCCTTACTGTATACATTATCATCATCGAGAATAACCAGTTCAATGTTCTGGTTGAAATACCCGGCCAGAACCTTTGCATTGCCCGACTTCAAACTAAGAACCACTTCGTCCGGAATCTGTGCCGTCGAAGAATTTGCAAAGGCAAAAGCCAAAGCAAAAATGAAAGTGAAAATCAGGGTAACCTTTTTAATTGGTTTCATTATTCTATCATTTTCTAATTTTGTAACAACAGCTTTGCAAAAACTGTGCTAAAGCAAAACCAAAGCAGATTTTTAGTGTAAATTTATGAATTTTATGACAGGAAGTACCTTTTCATAGCCCGTATGTACTGAAAAAGCCGGAACATCCATCTTGCCAACCGCACAGTTGAAGTGTTTCCCGGACATACCTGTAGACTCCAACATCCCGTCGAAATGAAAATAACACTGATAGTTACAGGCAAGACAGATGCCAAATGGCTCCAGGAAGGCATGGAGGTATATTTCAAACGCCTGAAGCATTATCTTCCTTTCACCCTGAAAGTGTTGCCTGACATCAAAAATTCCAGAAATCTTTCGCAGGAGCAGCAGAAAGACATGGAAGCTGCCCAGATGCTGCCTCATCTCGAAACCACAGGGGAGGTTTTCCTGCTCGATGAAGGTGGCGCAGATTACACATCCAGGGAGTTTTCAGCTTTCATCGAGAAAAAGATGATTACTTCGTGCCGTGAAATGATTTTCGTGATTGGAGGCCCCTTTGGCTTTTCCCCGAAACTGGAACAAGTTGCCTCAGGGAAAATTTCTTTGTCCAGACTTACGTTTTCTCATCAAATGGTCCGGTTGTTGTTCGCTGAACAGCTTTATCGGGCAATGACCATCATCAAAGGCGAATCTTACCATAACGACTGATTGACAGGATTTAGCTTTGCCATACAAAACGTATTGCCACATGAAAAAAGAATCAGGGATTATCCAACATCTGCTTACTTTTGGCCACTATGATGCATAGACCTGGAAAATACATTCTACTAACATTATCGGCAGTCCTGCTCATACTGGCCATCCTTGCGGAAAGAGGGGTCATATTCAGGAATCCGGGTGAAAAACTGGTAGTCCAATTCCAGGAGACATTGCTGCGAAAGGAAAAAACGGTCGCAGCCGCCATGGAAGAAATCCGGATGATCACGAAGTCAAATGGGTTCACCGACAACCACCTCAGCGCGCTGGTTCCTTACCATGAAACCCTTGAAAATTCAGGATACGGTTTTCTAATATACCGCGAAGGAAAGCTTTTCTACTGGTCCGACCGAAGTATTGCCTTCCGTGAATATCTGCCGGTCAATACCGAACCCGACAGTAAAATTATTCGTTTCCCGAATGGATTCTATTTGTCGAGAACCATCGAGGATGAAGGTTATACTATCATAGGATTAATTCTTGTCCGATATGATTTCCCACACGAGAATAAATTTCTCCATAACGCCTATCTGGAGGATTTTTCATTGCCTGAAACATTTCAAATCCTCAAGGCAGGCGCCGAAAACTCGATTGAAATTCACAACCTCGACAACGAAAGTGTCTTTTCCATCGCACCAAAAGGGGAAATCCAATGTAAAAAGACCCAAGTGTATTTGCCGGCACTGATGTATATGGCTGGATTAATCCTGCTGATCCTGTTTCTCAGGAAGCTTTTTGCCGAAAGGCATCAGAGCAGTGGTCTCCGGTTGCTTCTAATGCTGGGTGTACTTTTTTTTCTATACTGGATCCACATCCTGTTCAAATTTCCTTCCGTATTTTATCATCTCGAAATATTTTCACCGGCCCAGTTTGCCTATAGTTTCTGGCTGCCATCACTGGGCGATTTCTTCATTGTCTCAGGATTCATTTTCTTCCTGATGCTGAACCTATACCGTGATCTGAGAATAGTCCATATCGAGCGGAACCTTCAACTTTCACGTAATTATATTCTCGCATTCCTGATGATAGCGGCTGCCATTGGCTACTTTCTGGCAGGCTTCTTTATCACACGCCTGATTTCCAACTCGAGTTTCTCCTTTACCCTGAACCAGATCAATGAAATCACCCTACAAACTGCCGTGGGTATTGCCTCGGTAATGTTGCTGCTCTTCGGGCTGGTTCTTTTTACCATCCGGATAACCGACGAGGGGTTGCGGTTCCTTAAGAGAAAGGAATTTTTGGTGATGTTGGTAACCGTAACCGTCATGGTGGGTCTTGTCGGATTCCTGATTTCCGGCACCATTGCCTACCAGCCCCTTTTACTGTTTGGACTCTCATCCTTGCTTACCACCATTTATAATCCTTCCTCTTCCCGGAAATTCGGGATGAGTTACCTGGTTCTTTTTATAGCCATTATTACAGTATTTTCCCTTGAAATAATTTACCGGGTAACCGTAAGCAAGGAACGTGAAGTCCAGAAACTGCTTGCCGTCAATTTGGTAGCAGAACATGATCCTGCGGCAGAAGTGTTTCTGGCCGAAATCCAGCAGGATATCAACCAGGATCCCAACATTCCTGATTTACTTCTGCAACCTTACGAAAACCTCGAGGACTATCTTGAGTTTACGTATTTCAGCGGTTTTTTCAGACAATACGATTTGCAGATTACCATCTGTTCAGGAAGTGACAGCCTGATTATCCACCCGCAGAACTCAGTGGTACCTTGCTTTCCTTTCTTTGACAAAATGATTGAAGACCAGGGAATTCCGCTTACTGGGACCAGTTTCTACTATCTAGACAATATGAATGGAAGGATCTCCTATTTCGGGAAAATCCATTATCCGCTCTCATCCGATTCAATCGGGATATCGATCTTCATGGAGCTTCACTCAAGGATTCCATCCGAAGGGATCGGATTTCCGGAATTGCTGATCGACAAATCAATGCAAAAACCGGCCAGTTACAATAGGTTTGAATATGCCAAATATTATGGGGGTGAGTTGGTCGACAAGCACGGGGACTACCAGTATAACTATTATATTTATTCCTACGACTTCGAAGATACCGAATATGCATACAGCACCTGGGATGGCTATGAACATCTGGTTTACCGCTCGCGCGAAGACAACTACGTAATGGTCAGCAGGAGCTTGTATACTTTCGTTGACTATCTGATATCTTTCCCTTACCTGTTTGTGTTCTACTTTGCTTTTTCCCTGTTAATCCTTCCACTGGTCCGCCCTGGAAGCCGTAAGCAGAAATTTCAGTTCGACCTGAAACTCAGGATCCAGGTATCCATTATTTCGATTGTTTTTGTATCCCTGTTACTGGTGGCACTGGGAACCATATTTTATAATGTCGAGGAGTACAGGTCCCGCTTGCAAGAGGACCTGGATGCCAAAATGAACTCAATTTCCGCCGAAATTGATCTGCGACTGGAGGAAGTGGAAGAAATAACGCCTGAGATTGAAGAATGGCTGACCCGTGAACTCGTAAAGCTTTCGAATATATTCACCACCGACATCAATATTTACAGTGTTAATGGGGAAATGCTGGTATCATCACGTCCTGAAGTTTTCAGCAAAGGTCTGATTTCAAGAAAGATCAGCACTGATGCCTACTACGAACTCTTTGAGAATTTTCAGACCAGTTATTTTCAGCCCGAACGAATTGGGCAGTTGGGATATCTGTCGGCTTACACCCCAATCATCAACGACAAAGGGAATTACCTGGGGTTCATCAACCTGCCCTATTTTACGCACCAGGATAAATACAGCCAGGAGATTTCAACCTTCATCGTGGCGTTTATCAACCTGTATGTATTGCTGTTCCTGGTCAGCATTATGGTTGCCATATTCATCGCCAACCAAATAACCAGGCCGCTGGTAACCATCCGCGAAAATCTTCGCAAAATTGAATTGGGAAAGCGGAATGAGCATATCCAGTATCGTATGGATGACGAGATCGGAAAGCTGGTCAGGGAATACAACCGCAAGGTGGACGAGCTGCTGGTAAGTGCCGAATTACTGGCGCGCTCGGAAAGGGAAAGCGCATGGCGGGAAATGGCCAAACAGATTGCCCATGAAATAAAGAACCCGCTGACCCCGATGAAACTGAACATCCAGCACCTGATGCGCTTCAGGGGGGAAGAAAAAGAATACCGTGAAACCGTTAACAGGGTAGCCTTGACCCTGATCGGTCAAATTGAAACCTTGTCGGATATAGCCACCGAATTCTCCAACTTCGCACAGATTCCTACCGCGAGGAAACAGGTGTTCAACCTTTCCGAACAAATCGACAAAGTGATGGAGCTTTATGAAAACGATCACCGTGTAAAGGTGAGTGTCGACAAAGGAGCACTGAAGCATATCATGGTCAATGCCGACAGGGAACAACTTTCAAGGGCATTGATCAACCTCATTAAAAATGGCATCCAAGCCATACCTGCCGACCGTGAAGGCCATATCAGGATTGTCCTGAAAAGGGAAGCCCACATGGTAGTGATTTCGGTCTCTGATAACGGGACAGGTATACCCACCGACCTTCAGGAGAAAATGTTCAGTCCCAACTTTACTACCAAATCGAGCGGTATGGGGCTCGGACTGGCCATTGTCAAAAACATTGCCGAAAACTTTAATGGCCGCGTATGGTTTGAAACCACACCAGGGGTGGGCACTACTTTCTACCTTGATATTCCTGTATATGAAGACCCTGCCGATGATTAGGATCACTGTCCTGAATGACAACCTCCCGGGCGAAGTCTGCGGATCGCAGCATGGCCTCTGTTTTCTGGTCGAGGCTGATATCTGTTTCCTTTTTGATACAGGCCCTTCGGATATCATCCTGAGGAATGCACATATCCTCAAGGTCAACCTTGATGACATCCCACTGATCGTAATCAGTCATGGCCATTACGACCACACCGGCGGGTTGCCCTTTCTGACAGGCAAGAAGCTGATCTGCCACCCGGCCGCACTGGAACCCAAACACCGAAAATCGGACGGTAGCTGGAACGGCATTCCAATACCAGCTTCTGACATCAGGAAACTGTTCAGTGTCACCGAAACCAGAGAGCCAGTGTGGCTCTCATCCTCGGTGGTCTTTCTGGGTGAAATTCCCCGACTGACTTCATTCGAGTCAACCACGACGGCATTTGTAAACGACGAAGGCCTGGATGATTTTATCCCCGATGACAGTGGAGTCGCCATTCTTTCCAGCGAAGGGCTGATTGTCATTTCAGGATGCGCACATGCAGGCATCTGCAATATTGTAAAACACGCCATAAAAGTAACCGGAGAGGAAAACGTGCATGCCGTGATGGGTGGATTTCACCTTAAGGAAGATAATGAGGTGACCAGGGAAACCATACACTGCCTGAAAGATATGCAGGTCAGCCATGTTTATCCGTCGCATTGTACCGCCATGGAGGCCCGCATGGCATTTGCCCGAGAATGGGAGTCACCCATCATCACTTCAGGTAGTGTGATCAATCTGCCTCCACCGATGATTGAACCAGATTGATTATCTTTGGTACCTGAATAATAATCTTCCTTCCATGGTTCCATTATCGTTTCGTGAAATTGCCAACCGTTTAAAAGCTACAGACCTGCCTGAAACTGACCTCGTTATCGGTATCGGCACAGGAGGCATAGTGCCTGCATCACTGGTTGCATTCCATCTGAATGCTGAATTGCGCATCATCACCCTGAATTACCGCGATGAAAAAAACAACCCCCGATTCGAAGAACCTGTGGTACTGAACATGCCTTCCAACCTGGAACTGGAAGGGAAGAAAATTCTTCTGGTCGATGATGTTTCTGTTTCCGGGAAAACACTGAATGCCGCACTCGAACTTTTAAAGGGAGTTCAGGTCACCACCCTGACCATGAAGGGCAAGGCCGCGGATATCATCCTTTTCCCCGAAGTGAAGGATTGCGTAAAATGGCCCTGGAAGGAACAGGCCTAAAGAAAAAACCGGTAGTATTTTTTTTGAAGCTCCTTACTTACCATGCCTGAAAAGAGTCTCCTTCTCATCCTTTGTCAGGGCATCATACCCTTTCTCGGCAATTTTATCCAGAATCCGGTTTAATTCCTTGTGATCGGATGCCTTTTGCCTGTTGTACTCATAATCATCGCGGGGCGGCTGCCGGTGAATTACCCTGAATTTCTTACCCGACGGTTTCTTCGGACGAAAATTGTTCAGAAATCCGGATATCGGAGAGGCAAAATCCTTTCCATTACGGATCATGGCAAAAAAGGCATAACCTGCAACAACACCGCCCAGATGCGCAAGGTTTCCTCCGGCATTCGACCCTGAAATCCCGATAATATAACTGATAACCATGAACAAAGCCAGATATTTCAAGGGAATTTTTCCTATCAGCATTAGATGGATGGCCCGGTTGGGATCCCTGAAGGCAGCTGCGATCAATATGGCAATAACCGAAGCGGAAGCACCCAGAAGGTAAGTAAAGCGAACGGCATTTCCGAAGGCAGGAAACAGGTTATATGCCAAAATATAAAATACACCTCCTGCCAGTCCGCCGGCAATATACAATCCCAACAACTGCGCCGGATTGAAATAATCCATAAAGATGCGGCCAAACCAATAGAGCACCAGCAGGTTGAAGAGAATATGCAGAAAATCGAAGTGCAGAAACATGTAAGTTACCAGCGACCAGGGTTGTCGGATAAATGCTTCGATGGAAGCCGGCAATTCGAACCATCGGATCAGGGTAAACTCAGATCCCGACAGGAAAAATACAACCTGCAGCAAACGAAAAACGAGGAACACGGAGAGATTCACGTAAATCAGCCTTGTAATCACCGATCCTTCCCTGAAGGAAGCCTTTATTTCATCCCAGATTTCCATCCCTGCAGACAACTAATTGATTAATAGAAGGTATTGGTAGTCTTCGCCCAGTATTTGATCAGAATGAAACCGAAGAGCATACCTCCAAGGTGGGCAAAATGGGCAATGCTTCCGCCCGAATTGGTGAGCCCAAGATAAAGCTCGAGTGCCCCGTAACCCATCACGAAATATTTTGCCTTAATGGGGATCGGTGGGAACAAGAGCATCAGCTGTGTATTCGGGAATATCATTCCAAAGGCAAGGAGAATTCCGAAAACGGCACCTGAAGCACCAACCGTCGGGATATCCATTTTCATCTGCAGGATGCGCTCCATCAGCAAGCCGCCTTCTGCAGCAAATGATGCCGAGGAGGGATCATCATACCATTCCGTGATGAAGTCGATCAGCTGGGGCGAAGGGTTTCCCAATTGTTTGTTGACAAATTTCTCGAGCAATTCGGGAGCTGGTGTATTCTGAAATGCAACGATCGAGTTCTGGATCGATTGGATTTCCAGATGGTTGACAAACATATGCAGCGCAACAGCCCCCAGGCCTGTAACAAAATAGTAGATTAAAAATCTTTTGGGACCCCATATGCTCTCCAGTACGCGACCAAACATCCACAGGGCAAACATGTTGAAAAAGAGGTGCATAAAGCCTCCATGCATAAACATGTGGGTAACAATCTGGAAGGGCCTGAATTTTTCGGATGCCGGATAGTGCATCCCAAACAGATTGGTGAAGTCGATGCCTGCCGCTTCCAGTGCATAGGTAGCCAAGAGCATCAACACATTGATGATAATCAGGTTTTTAACGACAACCGGAGTGTCCTGAAGTATGGGTCGGTAATGCATATCTTTCTATCACTAATTACAATTAAATGTCAGCAATTTACAATTTAGCTTCATTCTTCCACAATATTTCTGCTGATTTAATTAAACGCAGATGTATTCCAATGATTGCCCCTTGGCAGGGTAATCGCTTTCATGCCAGGCCGAAACTAAATTCCAATGCTATTCTCAGAGTACAAACAATAACCCGGCCATGGCATTCACAAGGTTGAATCATGACACTGTGTCACCTTCCAAACAGCCGGTCTATGTCTTCCAGGGAAATAATGGTCAGGGTAGGCTTGCCGTCGGGGGTGAAATTGGGTGATGAACAGGCAAACAGCTGGTCGATAATATGATCCATCATCTCGGGCTGCAGGTCAACCCCATAGCTTACCGCAGAAGCCTTGGAGAGGGAAATGGCCACTTGGTCGCGTACCTTTTCAGTGGCATCCACCGGGGTATTTTTATACTCTTCGAGCAGCTTTTCGATCAGGGAAGTTGGGGAGGTGGATTCCAAAACTCCAGGTACCCCGCTGACAATAAAAGTATCCTTCCCGAACTCACGGATATCGAATCCCATGGATTCCAAATCAGGTAAAATTTCCTTCAACAGCTCCGTGTCGGCCGAATTGAGCTCAAATGTATGGGGAAACAGGATCTGCTGGCTTGACACCGTGTCACTCTGAAGCATGGACCTGATCTTTTCAAACAGGATCCTTTCCTGTGCCCGCTTCTGGTCGATCAGCATCATCCCCGACTTGACGGGCAGTACCAGGTATTTCTGTTTGAACTGGAAAACTTTCTTCCCGGAATAGGGTATTGATGTTTCGGGAAAAACCCTGCCTTGTGACTGTTCATCAGGCTGTTCAAAGCGGGATCTTGCCTGATCCATGCCTGAATAGAGCTTTTCCCAGTGCCTCAGGTTTTGGGTTTCCCCGGACGTAGCCGACTGTCTGAAAGTCGAAGTACCCTGCAACGAGGATCCACCTGCATGAAAGGGATTATAATCCGGATTAAAGGCTATCTGTGGTGCAGTAAGCGGTTGTCCGGGCTTTGGCGGCATGGGGATCTCAACACTGCCTGCCTGGTCGAAATCAATCGATGGCACGGCACTGTGTTTTCCCAATGCTTCCCTGACGGCAGCGTTCAGGAGTTGCCATATGGCACGGTCGTCCTCAAACTTTATTTCTGTCTTGGTTGGATGTACATTGATATCGATGGATCCCGGGTTTATATCCATCAGGAAGAAATAGGACGGGAATGCATCGGGAGGAAGAAGCTTTTCATAGGCTTGCATCACTGCCTTGTGAAACCAGGGATGTTTCATAAACCTGCGGTTCACGAAAAAAAACTGTTCACCCATGGTTTTACGGGCAAATTTCGGTAGTCCGGTATACCCGGTAATCGAAATGACACTCGTTTGGCTCTCAACAGGGATTAACGCCTGGCTGATCGATTTCCCAAACAACCCGGCCAGTCGTTTCATGGTATTTCCTGCAGGCAATTCATAGATGGTGGAATTGTTGTGTACAAGGGTAAATGATATCTCGGGATTGGGTATCGCAATACGGTGTATTTCGTTGATGATCAACTTCATTTCAGTTGCATCCGATTTCAGGAACTTCCGGCGGGCCGGAACATTGAAGAATAGATTTTTTACCTGCACGTTCGATCCGTTCCCACACATGACCGGTTCCTGGGTTATGACCCGGGTGGCAGTGAGGTGCAGGAAAGTGCCGGTTTCGTCCTCCACCCGCTTGGTTCGCAGTTCTACGTCGGCGATGGCCGCTATCGAGGCCAGTGCTTCCCCCCTGAATCCCATGGTGCGGATGGCAAACAGGTCGTTGGCAGAACTGATCTTGGAGGTGGCATGACGCTCAAAAGCCATCCGGGCATCGGTGGGCGACATTCCACATCCGTTATCGGTAACCTGGATCAGGGTCCTTCCCGAATCCTTGATATGAATGATAATCTCATCCGCTCCCGAGTCAAGCGCGTTTTCAACCAACTCCTTCACGACGGAAGCAGGACGTTGTATCACTTCACCGGCAGCAATCTGATTGGCTACGGAATCGGGCAGTAAACGAATAATATCAGTCACGTTCCGGAAATTACCTGTAAAAGAAGAAATAGGCGATCAGGCTGAGGGAGATAATCAGGATGATCAGCCTCCACTGGCTGCTCCTTCTGGCATCTTCGGCCGATTTGGATGCCCTGCCCATCGCCTGCCTGAACTGCCCCTTCAAATTGGGTTTGAATGGTTTATCAGGATCCGGAGTTTCAGTAATTCCCATTTCTTCCCTGATGAGGCGTTCCCGCTCCTCTCGTTCCTCTTTATCGGGATCATAAAACCGATAGGGAACATTGAACCGTTTTGCGCTTGGCAAATGAAAAAACTTTAATGCCATAATTGTAATCCTTTTCTCCAGATACAAAGATAGTCATGTATTTCGAATTCACGATTGGATGGCCGATTTAACCCTTTTCCATAAGATCTGAAATATGCTTCCTGACAGGCAATCAAGAAATCTGTCTGCATGCAAACATCAACAGGGTAACCTCCTGAGGGTTTTCCGACAGAACAAAACAGAACTTCAACTGTTATTTTGATGGATCGCATTAAACCGACCACAAAAATCAACGATCATTATTAATCAGAATTTCGTTCATGTATATCGAAAAAACGGAACTTGCAGAAGTCACTGACCCCATTACCAAAGAAGCCCTCAATGACTATTACATTGCCCATTTAAGCCGGCAGCTCAGCCTGCTTGGCCGAAGGGAAGTACACAATGGAAGAGCCCATTTCGGCATTTTCGGCGACGGAAAGGAGCTTGCCCAAATTGCCTATGCAAAAAAATTCATGAAAGGCGACTGGCGTTCAGGATACTACCGCGACCAGACATTCATGCTTGTATTGGGTTTGTTGCAGCCAGAGGAGTTTTTTGCCATGATTTATGGTGATACTGATGTGAATTTCAACCCTTCAACCGGTGGCCGTAACTTTAACAATCATTTCAGTACCCGGAATATCAACGATAAAGGGGAGATAGTAAATCTTGCCGACCAATACAACTCGGCCTCGGATATTTCTTCAACAGCCGGCCAGATGCCCCGTTTGCTTGGATTGGCCCAGGCCTCCAAAATTGTCAGAAAGAATCCTGATCTGGCCCGACACCTGAACAACAATATCTCGGGAAATGAGGTGGCTTTTGGTTCCATTGGGGACGCCAGCACCTCGGAAGGCATGTTTTTCGAAACCATCAACGCGGCGGCTGTCATGCAGGTTCCGCTGGCGGTTGCCGTCTATGACGATGGGTATGGCATTAGCGTTCCCATCGAGCTGCAAACTGCCAAATCGAGCATTTCTGA
>DIFU01000143.1:0-19166 GCA_002419285.1 Prolixibacteraceae bacterium UBA5740
GACCAATCGGTATACTCCTCAGCCCAGGCGTATAATGATAATATTGTTTGCGTGGCTCGTGAATCGGTCTATCGTTTTTATGAAACGGTGATTGATGCCATTATCGGAATGTACAACGAGGCTGGCATTCCATTGGAATTATTCCATACTGGAGGCGATGAAGTGCCCGAAGGTGCCTGGGCTGGTTCACCCTTGTGTCAAAAATTGATGGAATCGATGCCTGAAATCACTGATCCCAAAAATCTTCAGGCGGTCTTTTTAAAAAGGACAGTGGATATCCTCAAAACAAAAGGGATTAAGATTGGGGGATGGGAGGAAGTGGCTCTTTACAGGAATACTGAAGGGAAACTGATACCTAATCCTGAATTTGCCGGCGGAGAAGTCATACCATGGGTATGGAATAACCTGGGGCAATGGGCCGACTTGTCTTATCGTATGGCAAATGCAGGTTACCCGGTGGTAATGTGTGATGTCTCCAATTTCTACCTTGATCTTGCCTATAGCAAGGACCCAAAGGAACCGGGTCTCTATTGGGGTGGATTCGTTAATGCCCGGAGTACATGGCAGTTTGCTCCTTACAACTCTTTTAATACAAACCTGAAGTCAGGCATGGGTCAGCCGATTGATACGGATCCGGCATTTGCCGGACTGGAAAGACTTCGGCCTGAAAATGCCGGAAATATTGTTGGCTTGCAAGCCCAGCTGTGGGGCGAAACCATCAAAGGAAATGAAATGTTGGAATACTATGCTCTTCCAAAAATGCTTGGATTTGCGGAAACTGCCTGGACCAAAGAACGCATCTGGGAAAACCAGAAAAATGTTGATGTCAGGAAGAAAGAGATGGATGAGGGTTGGAACATATTTGCCAACACGCTGGGTAAAAGGGAACTGCCAAAATTGGCCAGATTATATGGTGGATTTAACTACCGGATTCCCCAGCCGGGTGCCATTGTTGAGAATGGTGTGTTAAAGGCCAATGTCGAATACCCTGGCTTGGTTATCCGCTATACCACAGATGGCTCTGAACCTACAATGCAGTCGATGGTTTATTCTGTTCCGGCCGAAGTTTCAGGTGAAGTTAAACTCAAAGCATTTGACATGGCCGGAAGGTCCAGCCGTACAATTATTGCAGTGCCAAGATAGAACCTGGGCCTTTTTCATTGATGAAGTAATTTTTTCACCTTTTTTGGGCAAAGAAATCCTTCATTAATGCACTACATTCATTTTCAAGTATGCCTCCGGTGACTTCAGTTTTAGGATGAAGTGCCCCGGGGGCATATTTTTGATATCCCCTCTTCTCATCATAAGCCCCGAATACCAATCTTCCTGTTTGGGCCCACCCGAGTGCTCCCGCGCACATGACACATGGTTCGACTGTCACGTAAATTGTGCAATCGTTTAAATATTTTCCGCCCAAAAGGTTTGTGGCTGCTGTGATGACCTGCATTTCGGCATGGGCAGTGACATCATTCAGAAGTTCTGTAAGATTGTGTCCTCTGGCAATGATCTTTCCTGAGCATACCACGACCGCACCAACCGGTATTTCATCTTTGGCATATGCATCCTGCGCTTCCTGCAGGGCTTTACGCATAAAGTATTCGTCTCCAAAAGGTTCTAACATATTTTTCAATCCCGTTAATTCGGGTTGAAATTGCTAAATTCTTGTTATTTTCGCAACTTATAAAACATTAGTAATTTATGTATAGGACAAATACTTGCGGTGAACTCAATCTGGAGCATCGTGGTCGGGAAGTGACTCTGGCCGGATGGGTTCAAAGAGTTAGGGATCTGGGTGCCATGACCTTTATTGACCTTCGCGACAGATATGGAATTACCCAATTGGTTTCTGATGAAAATACTCCGAAGGATGTAAAAGAGGCGGTAAACCATCTTGGTCGCGAATTTGTAATTCAGGCAAAAGGAACTGTCAGGGAAAGGGCCAGTAAGAATAAAAACATTCCCACAGGGGATATTGAAATAGAAATCAGCAGTATCCGGGTTCTAAGCAAGTCAGAAGTACCCCCATTTACCATTCAGAATGATACTGACGGCGGTGATGATTTACGGATGAAATACCGTTACCTTGACCTTCGCAGACCCATGGTTCAGCAGAATCTCTTTCTAAGGGCAAAGATGGCCCATGTAACGAGATCTTATCTTGCCGAGCAGGGATTCATTGAAACCGAAACCCCGGTATTGATTAAAAGCACACCTGAAGGAGCCCGTGATTTTGTTGTTCCTTCCAGGATGAATCCCGGTGAGTTTTATGCCTTGCCTCAGTCCCCGCAGATTTTCAAGCAACTTTTGATGGTGGCCGGGTTTGATAAATATTTTCAGATTGTGAAATGCTTTCGGGATGAAGATCTTAGGGCAGACCGGCAGCCTGAGTTTACACAGATTGACTGTGAAATGTCTTTCGTTGAGCAGGAAGATGTCCTGAATACCTTTGAAGGACTTACCCGCCATTTGCTAAAAGAAATCAAGGGAGTGAAAGTGGATACTTTCCCCAGGATGCCATGGTCAGTAGCGATGGAGAAATATGGATCAGACAAACCGGATATCAGGTTTGACATGTTCCTTTTCGAAATCTCTGACCTGGTGAAGGGTAAGGGATTTCCGGTTTTCGATAATGCACCTTATGTCGGAGCAATCTGTGCTAGTGGATGTGCCGAGTATACGCGCAAACAACTTGACGAACTTACCGAATGGGTAAATCGGCCGCAAATTGGAGCCAAGGGATTAGTCTATATAAAATTGAACAATGATGGTTCCATCCGTTCGTCGGTTGACAAATTTTACAGCGAGGAAGACCTGAGGAAGATTGCCGATGTTATGGGGGCTAGTCAGGGAGACCTTATTTTAGTTTTGTCAGGCGACAGGGAGCTTACACAGAATGCGCTGGGCACACTCCGAGTCGAGATGGCCAACCGGCTGGGATTGCGTCAAAAGGATGTTTTCAGGCCTTTATGGGTGGTTGATTTCCCCCTTTTGGAATGGAATGAAGAAACCCAAAGGTTTTTTGCCATGCACCATCCTTTTACTTCGCCAAAACCTGAAGATATTGCCCTTTTGGACACAGAGCCTGGAAAGGTCAGGGCAAATGCATATGACTTGGTTATAAACGGGGTCGAGATTGGTGGGGGATCTGTTCGAATCTTTGATTCTCAGCTTCAGGCCAACATGTTTCGGATTTTAGGATTTACACCGTCACAGGCTGAAGCCCAGTTCGGATTCCTGATGAATGCATTCCGGTACGGAGCGCCGCCCCATGCCGGCATTGCATTTGGTTTTGACAGACTTGTTTCCATGTTTGCCGGGCTTGACAGTATCAGGGATGTCATCGCTTTCCCAAAAAACAATTCGGGACGCGATGTGATGAACGATTCACCATCACCTATATCAGATGATCAACTAGAGGAATTAAACCTCATTGTAAATTTGCCGGAAGCGAAGAAATAGGAATAAAAAAAAGGAAGCGAGCAGCTTCCTTTTTTTATGATAGGTGTAAGATTAAAATTGCGCTTGACGTTTTCGGGCTGAATAGTTGATGTGCAACGCTGCAGCTTTGCGAAGTTCTTGTTTGATATCCTGTACAATCTGCATCTTCGTATATTCATCAACTTTCAATGAGGTAATCATGAATGGTACTTCAGCTTCATTTCTGGCTTCCCTTTCAGCGATAATGTAATCAGTGATATCGCTTACTTCGGCAAACTGGTCATTCAGCTGAATACGTGGTTCAATCCCGTACGCACGTTGAAATTCACGGTGAGGTACTCCTACGTAAATATAACTTACCAGCGATTTTTTCTCAAGCTTGTTAAGCTCGGTAGCCGATGGCAGGGTTTGTCTAACTTTCAGAGTTACTTCTCTCATGGTCGTACTGACCATAAAGAAGAAAAGAAGCATGAATACGATATCAGGCAATGAAGCGGTTGATATCGGTGGTAGTTCGTTTGAACCTTTCTTTTTAAATTTATGCATGCTATTTTCCTCCTACCTTTTTGGGTTCAGCTTCGGAAATCCTTTGCGGATAGATCTCGCGAACGGCATCCTGCTCTTCTTTCGTAAGAGAAGCATATGGTTTTCCGAATTTTGATTTTGATAACTCTTCCCTGAGTTCGTTAATGGCTCCAACCAATTCGTTTTGAACAGCGATATAAGTACCATATTGGGTCCCAAGGTCATTCTGCAGGGAAATTACCCCTTTTGAAATTCCAACTTCTCCAAAGAAGTTAACCTCTTTGTACTCTTTTTCGGGGAGATTTTCCAGATCAAATGGATTTGCCATAAATTCCTTTGCTTTTTCCCTCAGCTCGCTGATTTGCATCCACTCTCCTTCAACCAAAAGCTGGTTGTCTTTGTTAACGAGCACAATAAAAACATTGCGCTCTTTAATGGGTGGAGTATCATCTTCTTCAGGATTTTCAACAAATGCAGGCAATCTCCTTTCCAAACCGCTGTCAACGTCCATAGTGGTTGTAACCAGGAAAAAGATCAAAAGCATAAAGGCAATGTCTGCCAATGATGCTGATGGTATTTCAGGTGTTTTTCTTGACATAATTTATTTTCCTGTTTTTTTAACCACACGGTTAATTACTTGAATACATTCGAAACGGATGACCAAACTACTGACAGCACAGCGATTCCAAATAACAGGTAAGTGGCAATCAGGCCGGCATCAACCATTTTTGCGATACCCGGAGTAAGTGAACCGTCAGCAATAAATTTATCAACTCCGATAAATTGCGGAATAGCATCAGAAGCCAGAACATAGGATACGATAGCTATCACAGCAATGAAGCCCAGGGAAAGCAAACCCTTCTTGGCAGCACCAATATCGGATACCATTTGGAATACTCCGGCAAGCAGGGCAATGCCAGCCCCAACAGCCAGGAGAATGTAGGTCCAGATTATATTGTTGTTAATCCAGCTGTTCATGACCGGATCGGAGTCTTCACCGATGTTGACCATCAGTGAAACAACCAATACAGCTGAAATCGCCAGAATGACCCACAGTATGATTGTTAATACTTTTGTAAACTTCATGGTTCAATTATTTTTTCATATTGTGTTTTACAAGCAAGTCGAGCAGTGAAATGGAAGCGTCTTCCATATTGTTTACCACTGCATCAATTTTAGCCACACAATAGTTGTAGAAAATTTGAAGGATTATAGCCACTATAAGACCGAATACGGTAGTGATAAGAGCAACTTTGATACCACCAGCCACAAGTGAGGGAGAAATATCACCTGCAATTTCAATGGCATCGAATGCCGAAATCATACCGATTACAGTTCCCATGAACCCGAGCATAGGTGCCAGAGCGATGAAAAGTGCAATCCAGCTCAAACCTCTTTCCAAAAGACCAGCCTGGACACCGCCATAAGAGACGATTGATTTTTCAACCACGTCGATACCATGATCGAATCGGTCAAGACCCTGATAGAAAATACTGGCAACCGGTCCCCGGGTGTTGCGGCAAACCTCTTTGGCTGCCTCAACGCCACCGTTCTGAAGAGCTTCTTCAACTTTGGCCAGTAATTTCTTGGTGTTGGTGGTTGAAAGGTTAAGGTAAAGTACCCTTTCAATGGCAAATGCAAGACCCAGAATCAGGGTAATCAATACAAATGACATAAAGCCGGCACCACCCTCGATGAATTTTTGTTTAAGCTGGCTGTGTAGTGACTTTCCTTCTTCAGCGGCAGCAGCAGCAGCTTCCTGCGTGTCAACGGATAAGTCAACCTGTGCAGCCTGCTCAGTAGCTTGCTCAGCTTCCTGTGCAAAAACAGTATTTGATGCTCCGAAAGCAAGCATCCCGAAAACTGCAAGTAACGCAAATAATCTTTTCATAATTGCTTTTAATTAAATTAATAATCTCCTTGATTTATTCAGATTTATTTATTTCTCCTCAAAATTATAAATCATCTACATTATTCAAAAGTCAAAGTGAACTTTTTAAAAGCCTTTGCTCATTTATTTTTTATTAATGTAGATTGTAATCCAAGTTGGTTTAAAGAACGAAATGAAATGATTCATGCGGAGAGGGGGGGATTCGAACCCCCGGTACCCTTTTGAGGTACACACGCTTTCCAGGCGTGCCAGTTAAACCACTCCTGCACCTATCCAGTTTACTCAGATTTATGAGGGCTGCAAAATACTAAAAAAATAAAAACGGAAACACTTTTATTCCGTTATTTCCCCACTCAGGCTTTTATTCAAATGGATTTTAATTTCTTCCTTTTTTAATTTTTGTCCCAAAAGCAACATCAGCTTGGTAACGGCTGCTTCCGTGGTCATGTCTTTTCCGCTGATCACGCCAGCCTTTAACAACTCCCTGCTTGTTTCATACTGTCCCATATGCACGCTTCCACCCTGGCATTGCGAAATATTCAGCACAATGATGTTTTCCCGAATCGCCTTTCTGATGGCACTGATCAACCAACGAGTGGTAGGTACATTGCCCGACCCGAATGATTCAAGGATCACTCCCTTTAGTCCGGGGGTTGCTAAAAGGGACTCTATTGCAGTCCGGTTGATTCCGGGAAACATTTTAAGTATTAAAACATTGTCGTTAAATCCTGCCCTGATTTTTAAAATCCCTTTATTTTCGGGGTAATGGATAAATTCGGTATGATATTTAATATCCACCCCGGCCGTGGCAAGTGCGGGATAATTTTCTGAAGCGAACGCACTGAAATTTTCCGAATCTCTTTTAATTGACCGGTTCCCCCGGTATAACTTAAAATCAAAATAAATGCATACTTCCGGGACGATTGCGTGGTCATTCTGACGCGCAGCGGCAATTTCAATGGCGGTAATCAGGTTTTCTTTGCCGTCAGTCCTGATAGTCCCAATTGGAAGTTGTGATCCGGTCAGGATAACTGGCTTGTCGAGGTTCTCAAACATAAAACTGAGCGCCGATGCGGTATAGGCCATGGTATCGGTACCATGCAATATGACAAATCCATCAAATTGGTTATAGTTCTTATGAATGGTTTCTGCCAGTTTTTCCCATATTCTTGGAGTCATGTTGGAAGAATCAATGGGGGGATTGAATGCGATCGTCTTCAGCCGGTACCCAAATTTGTTCAGTTCAGGAACCACCTTCTGGATCTCCTCAAACCTCACTGGCGACAGTGTTCCAGTCTCGGGTTGAAATGACATTCCAATCGTTCCTCCCGTGTAGATAATCAGCACTGACGGGGTTCTTGTTTCTGTTTTCATTTTAAGCCGCTTTTTGCGCAATTAAGGTTCAAATCCCAAAGAGTCTCTCTGCATTCTCAGTGGTAATTCTGGCAACCTCCATTTCGGAAGTCCCGGTAGCTTCAGCCACACGGGCTGCAATGATGGAAAGGTAGGAACTCTCATTTCTCTTTCCTCTGTATGGAACGGGCGCAAGGTAGGGGGCATCTGTTTCCAGAACGACATGTTTAAGTCCTGTTTCCTTTAACACCTCCCTGAGGTTTGTGTTTTTAAATGTCACCACTCCTCCTATGCCTATGTAAAATCCAAGGTCAAAAACTTTCTGTGCATCTTCAGCATCACCCGAAAAACAGTGGAATACTCCCGTTAAAAGTCCGTCCTGTTCTTCTTCAATAATTTTCATTACCTCCTGAAATGAATCACGTACGTGAATGACTATGGGTAAATTTGCTGATTTGGCGATCTTGACCTGGTATCGAAAGGCTTCTTCCTGTTCCTTGAGGTATGATTTGTCCCAGTACAGATCAATTCCTATTTCTCCGATTCCATAGAATTTTCGATCCGACAACCACTTTTCCACCAACGTAATTTGGCTTTTGTAGTCTGGTGTGACTGAAGTCGGATGGAGCCCAATGAGCGGAAAACAATTGTCGGGATATTGATCCGAGAGGCTGAGCATGCCTTCAATCGAACTTTCATCGATGTTGGGAAGAATCATTTTTTTGATCCCACTTTGGATGGTTCGTTCGATCATTTCATTTCTGTCGGTGTCAAATTCCCCGGTATACAGGTGGGCATGTGTATCGATCAGCATCAGCAATTTTTTCGCAAAGGTATGAACTTCCATAAATCCGGCAATTTCAGGGACGGGCTTGCTGAATCTATATTTGTAGGGTCGCAAAATATAGGAAGGCTTGCCACCGACAAGCCTTCCCTGATTTAATGCTCTTTATAATTTAAACCACTCCCTGGGCAAGCATCGCTTCGGCAACTTTTACAAAACCACCGACATTGGCTCCTTTCACATAATCGACCTTATCGCCTGATTTTCCATATTCAACACAGGTGGCGTGAATGTCATGCATGATGCCCTGAAGTTTCTGATCAACCTCCTGGCGTGACCAGTTAAGGCGCATGCTGTTTTGGGTCATTTCAAGTCCGGATACCGCAACCCCTCCAGCGTTTACAGCTTTACCGGGCGCATAGACCAAATGTTTCCCTAAATGTTCTGCTGCTTCCATGGTACATCCCATATTTGAAACTTCACCAACAAGGAAGCACCCATTATTGACTAACTGAATTGCGTCTTCCAGGTCAACTTCATTTTGGGTGGCACAAGGCATGGCTATATCGACTTTGACTTCCCATGGTTTTTTACCCGGGATAAATTTTGCGCCAAATTCTTTGGCGTAAGGTTCAACAATGTCCTGGTTGCTGGCCCTGAGTTCAAGCAGGTAGTCAACCTTCTCGCCAGTTATGCCTTCCACATCCAGCACATATCCGTCAGGACCTGAAATGGTGATCACTTTACCACCCAGTTCATTGATTTTTAGGATAGCACCCCAGGCAACGTTCCCAAATCCTGAAACTGAAAATGTATGCCCGGCAATATCTTTTCCCATACGATTCAACATATGGCGAACAAAATAGACCGCACCAAATCCGGTTGCTTCAGGTCGGATAAGACTTCCACCCCAACCAATACCTTTGCCTGTGAAAACTCCGGTGAATTCATTGCGCAGTCGTTTGTATTGGCCAAACATATAGCCGACTTCTCGACCGCCAACGCCAATGTCACCTGCCGGCACATCGGTATTGGGGCCGATATGACGATAAAGTTCATTCATGAATGACTGGCAGAACCGCATTATTTCTCCATCGGATTTACCCTTGGGACTGAAATCGGATCCACCTTTTCCTCCACCCATGGGAAGGGTAGTCAGACTGTTCTTGAAAGTCTGTTCGAATCCCAGGAATTTCAGAATGCTAAGCGTTACGGTTGCGTGAAAACGGATACCTCCTTTGTATGGCCCCAAGGCTGAATTGAATTCAACCCTGTATCCGCGATTGATCTGGATTTCACCACGGTCATCGACCCATGGTACCCTGAACATGATGGTGCGTTCAGGCTCACACATACGCTCCAGTATTTTGTTTTTCTGGTATTTGGGATTCCTGGTATAATAATCCCATACAGTTTCTGCAACTTCCTGAACGGCTTGATGGAACTCTTTTTCTCCGGGCGTCCTCAGCTTCAGGCTTTCCATGAATTCCTTAATTTCAGCTTTCATAGGTACTTAGATATTTAAATTTGATTCAATTCGTATAAAAATGATCGCTGGCTTACTATTCCGGAAATTTGGGTTTTCGTTCATTCCGGGCTACGGCCATCGTTTCAAATTTATGCAAGTTGTTTGGTTTTTCACCTCCTTTTAAAGAAAATAGCATTTTGTCAATGCATTGATATACAGAGGTATGAGATATTGGAAATTGTGTTAAAAAGCACTCTCTGACAAACATCATGATTTTGGTGGAAGGTTTTGGTGTCATTTTGCTATAAAAACAAGAAAGCCTTCCTCCATATTGGAGAAAGGCTTTACTATTTGTATTTACGGTTATGGCGTATTACATCATGCCTCCCATTCCGCCTCCCATTCCGGGATTTGGCATGGCTGCCTTGTCTTCTTTTTTCTCGACGACAACGGCTTCCGTAGTCAGGAGCATGCCAGCGATGGATGCTGCATTCTCAAGAGCTACGCGGGTAACTTTTGCAGGGTCGATGACACCACCTTCATATAGGTTCTGGAAAATATCCAGGCGGGCGTTATATCCAAAGTCGTTTTTGCCTTCTTTTACCTTCTGTACAATGACTGCACCTTCTTTTCCGGCATTTTCGACAATCTGACGGAGTGGTTCCTCGATGGCACGTTTGATGATTTCGATACCGGTCTGCTCATCGTCATTTTCACCCTTGAGGTCTTTCAAAGCTTCTATTGCGCGGATATAGGCAACACCACCTCCGGGCACGATACCTTCCTCTACAGCGGCACGGGTTGCGCTAAGCGCATCGTCAACACGGTCTTTTTTCTCTTTCATTTCCACCTCTGAGGCAGCACCTACATAAATCACGGCAACACCACCGGCCAGTTTGGCAAGACGCTCCTGAAGTTTTTCGCGATCATAATCGGAAGTGGTCAGCTCGATTTGTTTTTTGATCATGCTAACCCTTGATTTAATCGATTCAGTGCTACCCTGACCTCCGACAATTATTGTGTTTTCCTTGTCGATAGTGACTTTTTCAGCTACACCCAACATGTCGAGGGTAGTCTGCTCAAGCTTCATTCCCTTTTCTTCGGTGATTACGTTCCCGCCTGTGAGAACAGCAATATCTTCGAGCATTTCCTTGCGGCGGTCACCAAATCCGGGAGCTTTAACCGCAGCGACTTTCAATGCGCCGCGCAGACGGTTGACCACGAGGGTTGCCAGCGCTTCTCCATCAACATCCTCGGCAATGATAAGCAGCGGACGTCCACTCTGCGCGGTCTGTTCCAGCACAGGAAGGAGATCTTTCATTGTGCTGATCTTCTTGTCATAGATCAGGATGAATGGATTATCAAGTTCAGCTGCCATTTTTTCAGTGTCGGTAACGAAGTAGGGAGAGATATATCCACGATCGAACTGCATACCTTCCACAACATCAACGTATGTTTCGGTACCTTTTGACTGCTCAATGGTGATTACGCCCTCCTTGTGGACTTTCTCCATGGCTTCGGCAATGAGCTTGCCAATGGCATCGTCATTATTGGCCGATACTTTAGCTACCGATTCGATTTTTGCATAGTCGTCGCCAACATTCTGTGCCTGGTTACTGAGGCTTTCAACTACCTTGATTACCGCTTTGTCAATACCACGTTTTAAGTCCATGGGATTGGCACCGGCAGCTACGTTTTTCAAACCTACCGTAACAATCGACTGTGCAAGTACAGTGGCGGTTGTGGTACCATCACCGGCGTCGTCACCTGTCTTGGATGCAACTTCCTTCACCATCTGGGCACCCAGATTTTCAAACGGATCTTCGAGTTCGATTTCCTTGGCTACCGTTACACCATCCTTGGTGATTTGGGGAGCGCCAAATTTCTTTTCAATAACTACGTTTCGGCCTTTGGGACCGAGAGTCACTTTTACGGCATTGGCCAGCTGGTCAACTCCTTTTTTAAGCAAATCTCTTGCTTCGATATTGTTTTTAATCTCTTTTGCCATTTTATAAAATTTTTAGTTTTTCTTAATTTGATGAATTACTGGATGTACAGAACGTCATTCTGCGACATGAGTAAGTAGTCAACTCCATCAATACTTAAGGTAGTCCCTGAATACTTACCATAGAATACGACATCACCTACCTTGACTTCCATCGGTTCATCCTTCTTTGATTCTCCTATCAATACCACTTTACCGTTTTGTGGTTTTTCCTTTGCTGAATCAGGAATGATGATACCACTGGCCGTTTTTGTTTCGGCTTCCTGTGGTTCAACCAGGATCTTCCCTGCAAGAATTTTACCTTTTAATTCTGCCATTGCTTAAGTTTTTTTTAAAGTTTGACATTAATTTTAAAATCGACATCCGTCTGTTTTCATAATCCATGCCAAGCCGTTTTTGTCGCATTTCGGATGTTTTGCATTGTCAATTTTTCAGGGTGTGTCAGTTCAGTTCTTTGTGTATGTGTTTGATATGTATATATATAGTACCTTGCTTAAAGAATTTGAGATCTGCCAGACTGACATACTTTTTAATCGGGTTTTCAGGCAAATAATAGGTTATAATAAAGGGCTCCAATTCACTCTTAAACAGCAGATCACTTTGGTACCGGTTCTGTAATTGTATATATCTGCTTCAGTACTTCTGCGGTTCTTGTATACTCATTTACTATACAAGATACGGAGAAGATGTACACAATATGCAACTCGGTATGGGACTTGGGCGGGTTTTGTTCTGGTATTATTATATTTTTGAGCAGAGGCTCACAAACTGGGTGAACAATAAAAAAGAAGAGGCTGTCCAATAGGGCAGCCTCTTCGTATGATGTTGTGGTAAATTCGAATCTATTCTGCCGAATCCTGCGTTGCAGTGGGGGTTTCTTCAGCGGTTGGTGCAGGGAAGGCAGGAATTTGGGTAGGATCCGGAACATTTTGGATCTGTTCCTGAAGGATTGAACCTCTGATTCCGGCTTCACCTCTTGGAATAAAGGCGGATCCCATTATTGAGAGTACCAAAAGAGCTCCAGCAAGTGTCCAGGTGGCCTTTTCCAGAAAATCTGCGGTTTTGCGAACACCCATCACCTGAGTGGAAGCCTGAAAATTACTTGCCAATCCACCTCCTTTTGAATTCTGGACCAATACGATCAGTACAAGGAGGACACAGATGATAAATATGAGAACAGTTATAAGTGTATACATCTTATTGAAAATCTTAATGGTTCTTTAATTTTTTAATTTCTTCAATGCGGGCAGCAAAGTAAATACTTTTTTCCGGATATTTCAAAATTAATTTTTCAAATGACTGAAGCGCTTTGTCAAGGTTTCCTTGTGAAAATAAAAGGTTTGCATAAGTCTCGGTCACAAATTCATCCGATTCTTCTATGGCTTTTAGAGCCATGTTATCTGGTGAAAACTCAGATGGGGGCATCTGCTTGCTAAAAGAGCCTCCTCCTGAAAGAAACCTGTCAATCAGCTCCATTTTTGACTGGTTTGAATTTCCTGGGACCTCCTTGTCAGAGGTATCTCCAATTTCATAATCATCGATCGAAAAATGTTCTGTTTCGGGTAAATCCAGTTCGTTAACTATGGGTGTTTCTAAAAACTCTTTTAGCCATTTCCTGTTGGGAACCCTGAGTGCGACCTGCATGACAGATTCAACATAAAGATCGCTGTTTGTATTCTTAAGGTTTCGGAGCCAAAGAGCCCATCCAAGCCAAATGGCCGGTTGGAGTTCAGTCAGCCTTGTGACAGCATCCAATGTGCTCTCGTTCAGCAGGCTTGGGTTTTTCAGGTATTTTCTGATATCTGCAGGATTCATCTACCAGTTGGCTATAGTTGCATTGAATATATCGTCAAGCAGTTTTTCGAGGATTTCAGGGACGATATTGCTCTCCACATCGGTCAGGTTTAAATTGCTCGGAAAATCCTCATAGGAAGAGAACGTCCGGTCAAAATCCTGTTCGTGATTACGGTTGTTGGTGTATTTCAGACGAACTGAAATAGTGAGTCGGTTTTGTGCAGCCATATCTTCCTTTTGGATTGACATGGGGCGTACCTCATAATTTGTAATCTGTCCCTCAAATATCAGATCTCCATTTTCTTCCTCTTCCCTTAAAGAAGTTTGACGGAGCAATTTTTCCTTCAGTTGTTCGGTCAGGTCTGAGCTCAAGGTTGGATTTACCAAACGGGCACGGTTGGGGAAATAATATACTGAAAATGTCTTGACATCTGCAGCAATACTGGCTCCGGTGAAAGTATAGGCAACCTTGCAGGATGGTATCAGAAAGGATCCGGCCAGAATGATCAGTGTGATCAGGATTTTTTTTATCGGTGTGTATCGCAGGTTATCCGTCAATGTCATATTCTTTGATTTTCCGGTATAACGTTCTTTCTGAAATTCCCAGCTCCTGTGCAGCAAGTTTTCTTTTTCCATTGTGTTTTTCGAGTGCCTTTCTGATAAGTTCAATTTCTTTATCTTCGAGCGACAAAGATTCTTCCACAAATTCCTCGGTATCCATGATGTTGTTCTTGCTGAAACTTTCAATATGGATTGGTGAAGGGATTTTTTTCTCGGAAACTACTTCCAGATTCTCCGTTGGATAGAGTTTTCTGAAAAGATGGGCATGGTCTTCATCCACATGTACCTCGTCTCTTTCGCTCATCAGGTCGAGCACCAGCTTTTTCAAATCGTTCATGTCCCGCTTCATGTCAAAAAGCACCTGATAGAGAATTTCCCGTTCATTATTGAAAGATTTCTCGTTTGCGCCCCTAAAGACGGCTGGCAGGTTACTGGTGCCTGCTGTGGGTAGATATGCTTTGAGAATCTGTGCAGTGATATCGCGCTGTTGTTCAATTATCGAAATCTGCTCAGTGATATTTTTAAGTTGCCTGACGTTGCCCGGCCACTGAAAGTTCATCAATAAAGTTCTGGCATCTTCATCAAGCCTGACAGGAGGCATTCTATATTTATCTGCAAAATCGCTGGCAAATTTGCGGAATAAAAGAATCGCGTCATCGGCTCTGTGTCTAAGCGGAGGTATGGTTATGGGAACAGTGTTTAACCTGTAGTACAGATCTTCCCTGAATTTTCCTTCCTGTATGGCAATGGGTAAGTCAACATTGGTAGCGGCAATCATGCGGACATTGGTTTTCAGCATTTTGGAGGAGCCAACTTTTATGAATTCCCCTGTTTCGAGAACCCTGAGGAGCCTAACTTGGGTTGCAAGTGGTAGTTCTCCAATCTCATCCAGGAAGATAGTTCCACCATCAGCTTCTTCAAAATATCCCTTGCGGTCGGCCAAGGCACCTGTAAAGGAGCCTTTCTCATGCCCAAAAAGTTCTGAATCGATGGTGCCTTCCGGGATGGCACCGCAGTTGACCGCTATGTACTTGCCATGCTTCCTGGCTGAAAATTGATGTATGATCTGTGGAAAGATCTCCTTACCAGTTCCGCTTTCACCGGTTATCAGAACCGATAAATCAGTGGGTGCAACCTGAACGGCAACTTCAATTGCACGGTTGAGCCCTGGGGCATTCCCAATGATTCCAAACCTCTGTTTTATTCCCTGTACATCCATCATGATGATCAAAAGTCTACAAATTTAGCACTTTTAGTCCTTAATATTTGACAATTCTATCTATTTAACCATTTTTTGAATTTGTTCCGGTATCTTTGTTTTACAACTCCGGCCTTAAACGATGGATGAGGTTTGCGTTGTAACGAAATTGACCTTAAGAATCTGTTTGGAATGAAATTCATTGGTATAATACCTGCCCGGTTTCAATCGACACGATTTCCCGGAAAACCGCTGGCTATGATTAATGGAAAGCCCATGATCCAATGGGTATATGAGAGAGCTTCGGAAGCAATTAGCAATGTTTGGGTTGCTACCGATGATTCATTGATTTTTGATACTGTAATCTCATTTGGCGGTCAATGCCTTATGACATCAGCCGACCACCAAAGTGGGACTGACCGGTGTGCCGAAGCGGCTCGCATCCTTGCAAATACTTTGCAATTTGATGCCATTGTCAATATTCAGGGTGATGAACCATTTATTAAGCCACAGCAATTGAATGAAGTAATGGCTTGTTTTGATCCCGGTGTCCAGATTGCCACACTTGCCCGAAGGATTTCTGCTGAAGTTGAGTTGGCCGATCCTAATAAACCAAAAGTGGTCATGGACAAAAATGGGAATGCCCTCTATTTCAGCAGGGCTGCCATACCTTATGTCAGAGGCCTTGAAATGTCTGAATGGTTTGGTTCTAGCAGTTTCCTGGCTCACGTCGGACTGTATGCCTACCGATCGGAAGTGCTTCAGGAAATTACAAAACTGGAGCAGGGCGTATTGGAAAGGGCTGAAGCTCTCGAACAGCTAAGGTGGCTTGAAAACGGCTACAAAATGAAGGTTGCCGAGACCAATTTTCAAAGCTATGGGATTGATACGCCGGAAGATTTAGACCACGCTTTGAAACTTTTTCATTTTTAATGCGTCTTTAATAGAAAAAGGCATTATTTTTGGAAGTGATTCTTAATTGAAATTTATATTGATGAGAATTTTACTTCTGATTTGGGTATTATTGGTGGGTTTGACGGATTTGTCGGCTCAAAATGCAGGTTGGACTGGCAGTGAACAGCCGGCCGAGATCAATGCTGCCCTTATTCAGGATGTCAATGCAATGCCTGGAATCAAGGTTTTCCCAAATCCTGTAACAGATAAATGGTTTACTGTAGAAGTTTCGGATCAGAATATTCAGGAAATCAGGTTAACCAACATAGCAGGAACTGCCGTTTATATCAGAAAATTTCAGGGAATGGTTAACAGGCATCGTGTTGCTCTCGAAAACATTCCGAGTGGAATTTATCTGTTACGGGTAACTACTGACACAAATCAGGCAAGAACCACCAAATTATTGGTCAAAAACCAATAATCGTTCCGTTCCGTTTAAGTCAGGCTGCACAAATGCAGCTTTTTTTATTTTCTTCGGGTAGTGGATCTTATTGAACGGGTAGTCCTGCTGAGAGACTTTAATCCCAAGACCCCGAGAATGCCCCTGGTCACTTCCCTGGCAATTGTGTTAGTTACCGGACTTTTCATGATTTTTTCAAAAACAGATACTTCTTTTGTCGTCCTGCTTCTGGTGCCGGTTCCTTTAACCTCTGGTTTTTCGGCAGCCATATCCTGATAGGCTTCTTCCATTTTCTGCCGCAGGATTTCATGGGCACTTTCACGGTCGATCTCCCGGTTGTATTTCGAAACCATCCGGGAATCCTTTATGAGTGTGTCAAGTTCTTTTTCAGTGAGAATATCCATCCTTGAAAGTGGTGGCCTGATCAGGGTATGCACAAGCTGGGTAGGCCTGCCCTTTTCGTCAAGGGCTGTTACTATGGCTTCGCCTGTTCCCATGGCTGTAATTAATTCATCTGCCTTATAAAAATCGGATATTGGATAGTTTTCTGCCGCTGACTTGATGGCCTTTCTGTCTTTGGCAGTAAAGGCCCTTAAGGAATGCTGGACTTTTAATCCGAGTTGTCCCAGAATACTTGCAGGAACATCATCCGGCGACTGTGTCACAAGAAAAATGCCTACACCTTTTGAACGGATGAGTTTGATGGTGGTTTCAAATTGGTCAAGAAGTGTTTTTGTGGCATTTTTGAAAATCAGGTGGGCCTCATCAAAAAAGATTACCAGTTCTGGTTTATCAACATCACCCAATTCCGGCATTTTCTGGAATATTTCGGCCAGAAGGCATAACATGAATGTTGAGAATATCGCAGTGTTGCTTTGGATATCGGTAATACGGAGGACATTCACCATACCACGACCTTGATCGTCAGTGCGCATCAGATCAAAAATGTCGAACGAGGGTTCTCCGAAAAAGCGCTCTGCGCCTTGCTGCTCCAGGCTACTGATGCTGCGCATGATGGTTCCGACCGATGATGTCTGGAAAAAACCGTAATCTCTTCTGAATTCTTCTTTCCCGTTTTCCTGAATGTAACGGATTACGGTTTTCAGGTCATTCATGTCGAGAAGAGGCAAGCCCTTGTCGTCACAATATTTAAAAATCATTGAGAGAATCCCCGTCTGGTTTTCGTTCAGGTCAAGGATCTTGGCCAGTAATATAGGGCCGAATTCTGACACGGTGGCTTTCAGTTTTACGCCTGGCTCTCCCGAAATGGACATCATTTCGACTGAAAAGGCTGTGCCGGTCCAATCCATGCCGATCAATCCTGATCTTTTTTCGATCACACTGTTTGTGGTCCCTTCAGCAGCGATTCCGCTCAGGTCACCTTTCACATCCATCACCAGTGAGGATACACCCGCAAGAGATAGTTCCTCCGCAATTACCTGAAGGGTTTTAGTCTTGCCTGTTCCAGTGGCACCTGCAATGAGACCGTGTCGGTTGAGTGTCTTTAATGGTATTTTTATCTGCACCCCGGTTTCCAGATCATCACTCATGATGGCAGAGCCAAGAAGTATAGAGTTTCCTTTAAATGTATAACTGCTTTGGAAAGTGGTGATAAACTGTTCTTTCGAATTCTTTTCCATGGTTTGAGTCATTTTGGAAAAATTCTGACTTGTGATCTAAAATTCAGTTCAACAATATTACAATTTATCTGACAATAATTGGTAAATTCGGGGATTCTGATAAGCATACATGTAAAGTATACTTATTTCAAATTTTTTAAAATAGTGAAATTATGGCAACAAGGATTGAACAAATTGAAGGAATTGGGCCGGTATATGCTGAAAAACTCTTAAAAGCAGAGATTAAATCAGTTGAAGGCCTGTTGGCAAAAGGTGCTTCCAAATCAGGTCGCAAGGAGCTTGCCACAGTGACCGGTATTGATGAAGGGAAAATCCTGGAATGGGTAAATATGGCGGATCTTTTCCGCATCAAGGGTGTAGGCCCACAGTTTTCGGAACTTCTGGAAGCCGCCGGTGTCGACACCGTAAAGGAGTTGCGTAACCGCAATGCCGAAAATCTATATGCAAAACTCGTAGAGGTTCAGGCTGAAAAGAAAATCACCCGGGCCGTTCCTGCCCTTAAGGTAGTGAAGAGTTTTATTGAGCAGGCACAAAACCTGCCGCCGGTTGTTACTTATTAACCATTTGCATAATAATCAAAAAAGAAGCGCCCACAAAGGCGCTTCTTTTTTGATGGTACTTGTTAAGGATCTCTTAAAGTGCCTGAAACTGTTTGCAGTGATGCCCCGGGGCTAAACATTTTTCTAACTTTGCACCTCGCTATGAATTAAAAACTTAATACTGCTATACAATGGATTACAGATTCTGGGAAATAGAGCCTAAATGGCAGGAGTTCTGGGATAAGAATAAAACCTTTAAGACAAGGGACGACTTTTCAAAGCCAAAATATTATATTCTGGATATGTTTCCCTATCCTTCCGGAGCCGGATTACATGTCGGGCATCCTGAGGGGTATACCGCAACAGATATCATCAGTCGTTACAAAAGGATGAAAGGTTTTAATGTCCTTCATCCAATGGGTTGGGATGCCTTTGGTCTGCCGGCTGAACAATATGCCATGCAAACAGGCACACATCCTGCCATTACCACCCGCAAGAACTGTGATACTTTCAGAAGGCAGATAAAATCTCTGGGATTAAGCTACGATTGGGACCGGGAGATCAATACCACGGATCCAGGCTATTATAAGTGGACACAATGGATTTTTATCCAACT
>DIFU01000143.1:19194-21317 GCA_002419285.1 Prolixibacteraceae bacterium UBA5740
CCTTCGGAGATTGAATCACGCGGCCAGGAAGCTGTGAGTGAATATATTGCGGGGAAGCGACTGGCGTATTACGATAATGCACAGGTATGGTGGTGCAATTCGTGCCGTACCGTGTGTGCGAATGAAGAAGTGTTGACTGACGGTTCGCATGAGAAATGTGGCCACCAGGTGATCAGGCGAAATCTCAAACAATGGTTGCTGAGGATTCCTCATTATGCCGAAAGGTTGCTGGAGGGACTGGATGCACTTGATTGGCCGGAAGGTGTAAAAGATATGCAGCGGAACTGGATTGGCAAATCACATGGGGCTGAAGTCGATTTTGACGTTCATGGCCTTGACCGGAAGCTGAGGGTTTACACAACACGTCCTGATACTCTCTTTGGTGCTACTTACATGGTCATTTCTCCTGAACATCCGATGGCTGAAGAATTGGTCACCCCAGAGAATGCATCGAAGGTGAAGGATTACATTTATTCTGCCTCCCTGAAATCAGACCTCGACCGAACTGAACTTGCAAAGGAGAAGACGGGTGTTTTTACGGGTCGATATGCAATTAATCCGGTTACTGGTGGTTTAATTCCGATCTGGGTAGCTGATTATGTCCTGATGGGCTATGGAACCGGGGCTATTATGGCTGTGCCGGCACACGATACCCGTGACTTTGAGTTTGCAAAGAAGTTCGAACTGGCTGTAATTTGCATACTCGATCCCGCAGGTGCCAATCCGGACATCAGGGAGGAGATTCTTTCCGGCAATGCTTGCTGGACTGAGGATGGATTCTATATCAACTCGGCAAATGCAGATAAAGGAATAGTACTGAATGGCCTGAATAAGGCCGAAGGGATTCGGACCATTACGCAATGGCTTGAGGACAGGGGTATTGGTAAGGCAACAGTGAATTTTAAGATCCGTGACTGGCTTTTTAGCCGTCAGAGATATTGGGGCGAACCTTTCCCTGTGATTCATTGGGAAGATGGAGAGGTAAGTCTTGATGAGAATCTTCCTGTTGAGTTGCCCACCTTGGAAAAATATGAACCGGGCGAAGGAGGGGAAAGCCCATTGTCCAATGCAAAAGAGTGGCTTGAGATCATAAGCCCTGATGGTCGAAAGGGCCGCCGCGAAACCAATACGATGCCACAATGGGCTGGTTCCTGCTGGTATTACCTTCGATATATTGACCCGACAAATGAAACAAGTATTTTTAAGCCGGAGCTGGAGCAGTATTGGATGCCTGTCGACCTCTATGTGGGCGGTGCCGAGCATGCCGTTTTGCACTTATTGTATAGCAGGTTCTGGCATAAAGTGCTGTTCGACCTGGGGATTGTTTCAACAGATGAGCCCTTTGTAAAGCTTTATAACCAGGGAATGATTCTGGCATTTGCATATGAGACCGCGACTGGCGCCAAGGTAAGTTCTGACCTTGTGGAGGATCGGGACGGAAAATTCTTTCATACCGAAACCGGTGAGGAAGTGAACCAGATCGTGGCTAAAATGTCGAAATCGCTGAAAAACGTTGTCAATCCCGACGATGTGGTCCACAAATATGGAGCTGATTCCCTCCGCTTATATGAGATGTTCATGGGGCCTCTTGATGAACGCAAACCATGGGCTGATAGCGGTGTAAAGGGGGTTTTCAATTTCCTGAACCGGGTAAACCGCTTTTTCAGTGAACTGCAAAATATAACCGATGGCAAGGAGGATCCCGAAACTGAAAAGGCATTGCATCTGGCTATCAGGAAAGTTACGTCGGATATCGAAAATCTGAAGTTCAATACGGCAATTTCAGCATTGATGGTATTTAATAACCATGCCATGAAAAAAGGGGTGGTAACACGTGAAACGGCGAAAACATTTACCCTGCTTTTGGCACCCTTTGCACCTCACATGGGTGAAGAATTGTGGCAGCTCTATGGCGGGACCGAAACTGTATCATATCAGCCGTGGCCTTTAGCAGATGAAGAATTGTTAAAGGAGGATATCTTTGAGTATCCTGTCTCCTTTAATGGCAAGATGAGATTTAAACTTGCCCTTCCGGTTGACTTCAGTGTGAAACAGATAGAAGAGGCAGTGATCAATAATGAGAAAACCGGACGGTACCTTGAGGGGAAAAACCTTAGAAAGGT
>DIFU01000099.1 GCA_002419285.1 Prolixibacteraceae bacterium UBA5740
TTTTGGCTGAACCCTGCCAAAGGCAACAGAATAATGGCAATAATGAAAATATTCTTTTTCATGGCTGTCAATAATAATTCGTTATACAATTCTCGTCTAAGCACCTATAAGTTTATCTTCTGCCGCTACTGGATGATGAGCTGCGTGAGGAACCACCACCACTGCTACCACTACCGGTGGAAATGCTTCCACCCGAGGGTGAGCTACTCCGAGAAGGAGTGTACGATGGGGATGAACTGGGCGCAGGTGAAGAGCTTCGTGACGGTGAGGATGCAGGAGCAGAATAGGTACTCCGTGAACCTGAAGAGGATGCTGGACGGCATGACGGGGTATATGAGCTGTTTCCCGAACTCCTGTTATACGTTGATGTTGAACGGTAAGTATTTGACGTACTGGTTGAACTTGCCGGACGGCTATAAGTCGTGCCACTGACCTGTGTACTTCTTTCCGTATTGGTTGATGGCCTCGAAGTCCCCTGGACATTGTATGTCTGACGGGTCACCGGACGCGCCTGGTTATAACTGGGTGTATAGCGATCCTGTGAATTAACAGATGTCGTAGTGGCTGGACGTGTGTAATTGGTCGTTCTTCTTGTGGCATCCTGTGTGGTGCCCGACTGTCCAGCAGAGCGGATTTCAGGATCACCCTGTGAGGAGCTTGTATTCCTTACGGCCGAGGTACTACCATAGGTTCCTCTTTCTGTATTGTAAATGCCCGATTCCCTTCTCAATTCAGTATGGGTCCTGCTGTTGGTAGTGGTACCCGAAACATTGCGTGAGGGACGTCCTCCGTTATCAACACCTGAAATGGAAGATCCACGCCGGCCTGAATTATCGACATCGGTACGTCCGGGCTGGGCGCTCTTTAAGGGATCCTGGTTCCTCAATGCGGCAGAGGTTCCACCGGAACGACCTGCGCTGCCTGATCCGTAAAGGGCACTGGTGTTGTAATCACGTCTTTGTCCGTACCGATAATCGTCACGATCGATAAAATAGTTATTACCCCAATACCCGCCCCAGTAGGGTGAATTCCAGCTGTAATAGGGATAGCCTCCCCATCCGTAATAGGAATATGGAGAGTACCAGCTTGAGTAGAAGGGAGAATACCAGCTTGAATAGGGATATCCCCAGCTGTAATAAGGCCAGCCCCAGGAGCTACCCCAGCCAAAGGACCAGGAGGATCCGTAATAAGGATAATAATAGGGATCCCATGCATAATAATCGAAATAATAAGGATCGTGGAAATAAGGCCTGTGGAACCTGTGAATACGATAACTGAAGTCAAGATCATCACCTTCAAAGTAATTGTTGATGACATATTTCACTTCATTTTCATCGTAATAGACGGTGGTATCGCTTGCGGCAAGCTCCATCTGTTCCATGTTGTATCGCTGGGCATCGGCATAGCTGCCAGCATCCCGACCATCAAAAATATAGTTATCCATGGTCTTGGATCCTTCGTCATTGTTCCTGATTTCGCTTATGATGATTCGCTCATTGGATTCTTGCTGAACCTTTGAGCTTTCGTAGGTATTATTGGCCATCACCACAGGAGGCGGAACATCACCGGGAGAGAAATAGACATCATCGACCCAGGATGTAGATAATTGGGATCCAGTGGTACAAGCCCCTAAAATAAGGGCCAAAACCGGAATTATGATCATTTTACTTTTCATGACAGGTCCTCCTTCTCTACTTTTTATCAATTTAATTTGCTTATTTTGCAACATAAAATACACGTAAAAAGAAGCAAATTTTATACCAAAGATAGAAAAATGGCAAAAGAATTGACCTCAAGGAGCGAAAATTACTCACAATGGTATCTCGACCTGGTTAATAAAGCTGATTTGGCCGAAAATTCAGCTGTACGCGGATGCATGGTGATCAAGCCATACGGATATGCGATCTGGGAGAAAATGCAGGCTCAACTCGACAAGATGTTCAAGGAAACAGGGCACGTGAATGCCTATTTCCCGCTGTTTATCCCTAAATCCTTCTTTAGCAAGGAGGCGGACCATGTTGAAGGGTTTGCCAAAGAATGTGCCGTAGTAACCCATTACCGCCTCAAGAATGATCCCGACGGCAACGGTGTGGTTGTTGACCCGGATGCCAAACTGGAAGAAGAACTGATCATCAGGCCGACATCCGAAACCATCATCTGGAATACCTATCGCAACTGGATCCAGTCGCACCGCGATCTACCTTTATTGATTAACCAGTGGGCCAACGTGGTTCGCTGGGAAATGCGCACACGCCTGTTCCTGCGCACTGCCGAATTCCTGTGGCAGGAAGGTCATACCGCCCATGCCACCAAACAGGAAGCCATTGATGAGACGGTAAAAATCATCAATTTGTACGCCGACTTCGCTGAAAACTTCATGGCAATGCCTGTAATCAAAGGGGTCAAATCTGAAAACGAGCGGTTTGCGGGAGCCCTGGATACCTATACCATCGAAGCGTTGATGCAGGATGGTAAAGCCTTGCAAAGCGGCACCTCCCACTTCCTCGGACAGAACTTTGCCAAAGCCTTTGATGTAATGTTCACTAACAAGGAAGGGGACCAGGAATATGTATGGGCTTCTTCATGGGGCGTTTCCACCCGATTGATGGGAGCCCTGATCATGGCCCATTCCGATGATAACGGTCTGGTATTGCCTCCTAAGCTGGCACCCCTGCAGGTGGTGATCGTTCCAATCTATAAGAAAGCGGAAGAACTGGCGGCCATCTCAGAAAAGATTGACGAAATCATCCCCAAACTGAAGGCCCGGGGAATTACCGTCAAATATGACGATAACGACAACAAGAAACCAGGCTGGAAATTTGCCGAATACGAACTCAAGGGTGTACCCGTCAGACTTGCCATGGGACCGCGTGACCTTGCCAATGGCACCGTGGAAGTCGCCCGAAGAGATACCCTTGAAAAACAGGTGATGCCCATAGAGAATATCGACGGGCAGATTGAAAAACTCCTGGAAGAGATTCAGGAAAACATCTATCGCAAAGCATTGAACTTTAGGAATGAGAATATCCGCAATGCTGATAACTGGGATGAATTCAAACAACTGATCGAAGAAAAAGGTGGATTTGTGTCTGCTCATTGGGATGGAACCAAAGAAACCGAACAAATCATCAAGACAGAAACCAAGGCTACGATCCGATGCATTCCTCTCGACAGCCAGCCTGAAGCCGGAAAATGTATCCTCACCGGCAAGCCATCAGAGCGAAGGGTTCTGTTTGCCATCGCTTATTAGAAATTAAGGGTTATCCATAATAGAAACCTGTATCGGTAAATCCGGTACAGGTTTCTATTTTTCACCCGATGCATATCTGAAATTCAGATCCGGCGTTCTCGGGTAACGTCAAAAAATCTTACATTCGTGGCTATTAAAGTATAAACCCAAAAACGAAAGGGCCTGATGAATCAAAAGGAATACCGCGCCTCCTTCCTCGATGCGCATACCATTAAGACGAATGTGAAGGATAAAGTCTTTCAGAACACCTCTGAAACTTTCCTGATACTGAAAAAAGTCCTGCAACAACTGGAAAAAGACTATATCCATGCCTTGAAGGGGCATGTCTCCGACAAGAGTCTTCCACATTACCAGGAAAGAGGACCTTTTGAAATGGAATTCCGGATCGGCGAAGATCTTCTGGTATTCAGCATGCATTCGAACGTTTTCGAATTCGACAACAAGCATCCGGTAAACCAGACACCCTACGTACTGGAAGACCCATTGAGAAGTTATTGCGGGATGATCATGATCTATAACTTTCTGGCTGACTCCTTCAAATATGGACGTGTTAACGACCTGGGATATCTGATTGCACGAATATTTATCAATCGCGAAAAACACTTTTTCGTGGAAGGGAAAAGACAGGCGGGTGAATTGGTTAAAGATTTTGCCGTTGACACCATATCCCCCGGAATTCTTCGTGAAATCGTGGAAACCGCGATAGAATATGCCATTTCATTCGATTTATTGGTTCCACCCTATGAACAAGTCAAGATTGCCACAGTCGACCAGATGCAGGAAAAGATCAGCCATTCGCGCATGACCACAGGTAAGCGATTGGGATTCACCTTCCGTACTGATGATGTCTGACGCAAACATTCTTTCGATCGGAAAAATTAAAAAACATTTAAAACTGAAATTATGGAAAATCTGGTCACCAGATTCATTGAATATACCAGGACTTATACCACCTCGGATCCTAAAAGCGAATCGTTTCCAAGTACCAGCCGGCAACTCTCTTTTGCGGCGACACTTGCTGCTGAACTAAAATCGATTGGTCTTTCAGATGTGGAAGTGGATGAATATGGCTATGTGATGGCCACCTTGCCAGCCAATGTCTCCGGAAAGCTCCCTGTTGTGGGATTCATCGCCCACATGGACACCAGTCCTGACTTTTCGGGCGAGAACGTAAAGCCGCAAATCATCAAAAAATACGATGGCGGTACATTGGTATTAAACAAGGATAAAAACATCGTGCTGGATCCGGTTGAATTTCCGGAACTCACCAACTGTATTGGTCTCGACCTTATTACGAGCGATGGGACAACCCTTCTTGGTGCAGACGACAAAGCCGGCATAGCCGAGATTATCACGGCCATGGAAATCATGATCCGTAAACCGGAGATCAAACATGGCAAAATCAGGATTTGCTTTACACCCGATGAAGAGATCGGCCATGGGGCTGACCATTTTGATGTGGGGAAATTCGGAGCCGACTTTGCCTATACCCTCGACGGCAGCGAATTGGGAGAACTGGAATTCGAAAATTTCAATGCTGCCCATGCCGTGATTGAAATCCAGGGAAAGAGTGTCCATCCCGGCACGGCAAAGAACAAGATGATCAATGCCCTCATCGTGGCGAACCGGATCATATCCATGTTGCCTGCTTCCCAGCGACCCGAACACACCGAGGGTTATGAGGGATTCTTCCACCTGGTGTCCTTGTCGGGCAATGTATCAAATGCCACTTTGGAGTTGATTATCAGGGATCATGACCAGGAAAAATTCGAGCAAAAGAAATCCTTGATGACCGATGTGGTCAGGATGCTGAACTCCGAATACGGAAATAAGGTGATCCGGCTCGGGATGAATGACCAATACTATAACATGCGCCAAAAAATTGAGCCGGTAATGTATGTTGTGGACCTTGCGCGAAATGCAATGCTCCAGGCTGGAATCGAACCCAAAGTAAAAGCCATAAGAGGTGGAACTGACGGAGCCCGGCTTTCATACATGGGACTCCCCTGCCCCAACATTTTTGCCGGTGGCATGAATTTTCACGGACCTTATGAGTTTGTTCCCATTCAGTATATGGAAAAAGCTGTGGAGGTCATTCTTAATATCAGTCAAATGATTCCGGGGATGCAGACAAAAAAATGATCAACCGATTTAACCTATATTATTCAGAAAACCAGTTATTCCAGCACTCCGACAAGATTTTACTGGCTATAAGCGGTGGTATCGACTCTATGGTACTGTGGCGATTGTTCGAAGAGGCAGGACTGAACTATGCCGTGGCACACTGCAATTTTCATCTCAGGGGCGATGACTCCAACCAGGATGAAGTCTTTGTAAAAGAAACGGCAAACTATTTGGGAGTAAAGATATATACAACGCACTTCGACACACAGGAATATGCCTCAGCAGCTGGCATTTCGATCGAAATGGCGGCCAGGCAACTGCGCTATGATTGGTTTGAAGAGATCAGAAGAGAGGGGAATTTCAGGTGGATCGCCACTGCCCACCACCTCGATGATATGTTGGAAACATTCTTTATCAACCTCGTTCGCAAGACTGGCATCCGTGGACTGACAGGAATAAAGCCCAAATCGGGCTATTTGGTGAGACCGTTGTTATTTACCAGTCGGAGCGAGATCGAAGCGTACGCGCGATCGAAAGAAATTGAATTCCGAACCGATATCACCAACGAGGATGTCGTCTATCAACGAAATTTTATCCGTCACCGGATCATTCCTGAACTGGAAAAGCTCAATCCTGCATTCAGGAACAATTTGGCGGAAACCATGGAAAACCTTCGACAGGCAGAGGAATTCAATGATTATGAAACCGCACGTCAAATCAGGAAAATCAGTTCGCCCCAGAATCCTGACGAAATCACCATCTCCTCGCTGGTAAAGCAGGCTTTCCCTGACCAGTTGCTGTTTGCATGGATGACCCGTTATGGATTCAACCCCTCCATCATTAAGGAAGTTTATTCCCATCTCGAGGGAGAACCCGGCAGGCAATTCTTTTCAAAATCCCACCGACTGGTCACCGATCGGGACAAACTGATTGTAACCCCAATCCCTGAAAGCAGTGAAGAAATCTTTTACCTCGAAAATTCAGACACATGGCTGGGCCACCCCATTCAAATGACCATAACAAGGCATGCAGCCTCCGAATTCAGGATTATCTCAGATCCACGGACTGCCTGTTTGGATGGAGATAAGCTGGAATATCCGCTTATACTTCGGAAGTGGTCGCCGGGAGAGTATTTTCAGCCTTTGGGAATGCACGGGTTCAAAAAAATCAGCGACTTCTTTATTGACCAAAAGCTGTCCATTCCGGAAAAGGAAAACACCTGGATACTATACAGTGGAGGAAAGGTAGTCTGGATTGTCGGTCATCGGATCGACAACCGTTTCAAGATTACGAAAGAGACAAAAATGGTGGTTCAGCTGACCTTAGACACTCAGTGACAGCATCGACTGAGGTACAGCTTCGTTTTCAGTTTTCTTCCTTGACTGGTCCTTGATAAACAGGATAGATAACTGGTTGAAAACATCAGGCTGGTCGAGATTGCAGCAATGTCCGCTGTTTCGGATGATCTCAAGTTTTGAGTTAATGTGCCTGCGAGCCAAATCCATCACCATGGGAAGAAACATGTGGTCACGTTCACCCATCAGGTATAAAACCGGGGCAGAAGCTTCGCGATGGATGAAATCATTAAGCTGATCCTTGATCTCGTGCGACATCTTAAGCCATTTTCCAAATTCGGCCTTGCCAAGCTTGATCGCTTCCTGCACGAACAATTTTCGGGCCTGGGCACTTCTTTTTGATGGCATCAGGATCAGCGCATTCAATCTGTAAAGCCACATATAGGGAAGTATGGTATTGAGCAGGCGGGCTGTATTGACTAAAACATTGATCTTCTTGTTAAACTGCACAACCGCACCACCAAGGATTATCGATTCGGCACGTCCCGGGACCAGCTTGTCAATTGCCCTGATGACGATTGAGCCCAATGAGATACCTACAAAGTGCGCCTTCTTAATACCAACATGATCCATAATGTAGATGACATCCCTGGCTATGTCGTCAAAACGATACTGATCGGCAGATGTAATGTTCTTCATTTTTGATTTTCCATGACCTCGCAAATCAATCAGCAAAACATTAAAATGCTTTTTAAAATCCCTGAGCTGGCGGAACCAGACCACGTTACTGCCACCCGCACCATGGATAAACACCACCCAGGTGGATGAATCGGTATGGATAAATGCCTTGTGATAAATCATAAAACTTAAAATATCAAATTCCGGACCAAAATGCCGGTGACTAAAGAAACAAAAAAATCCGGTATTGGGTTCAGACTAGTGCATTCCCCATTATGAATTTCATATTGGAGAGGTCATTTCTTAAAATCTTCGAACCAAATGGTCAAGGGCTACATATTTATCCAGTTTATCAGGAAGCCGGATCATATTTAGGGGGGATGGGCCGGGCTTCCTGATCCATAACCTTGTCACATATTTTTAATCTCCATACTTCATGATCGAAAGAAATGCCCTATTTTTAGCCCTTTCAAAATCATCAATCCTATGAAAACTAAAATCATGCTGACCATACTTCTGGCTGGCCTATCGTTCCAGATGATGGCACAAACCAATGATCATACGGCCAATCAGGTTATCGATAAAATAAAGAAAGCGGTGACCTGTCCGTGGCTAACGGAAACAGTTGACACATTTAAAGCCGGCAACCCGGACGATAAAGTCACGGGGGTAGCGGTTTGCATGTTTGCCGACATGGAGACCCTGAAGGAAGCGGTGAATCAGAATTGCAATCTCATCGTCACCCACGAACCCGTATTCTATAGTCATTTGGATGCAACCGATCCCATAAAGAATGATCCTGTTTTTGCAGAAAAAATGCGTTTCATCGAAAAACACAAATTAATCATTTGGAGATTCCACGACCATTGGCACATGACATCACCTGATGGAATTTCTGTGGGAATGATCCGCAAACTGGGTTGGGAAAAGCACAGGACCACACCAAACCGACAATTATTCATCCTGCCGGAGACCAGTCTGAAGGACCTTGCAAGCCAGTTGCAGGAACTTTTTAAAACCAATACACTCCGGATAATTGGTGATCCCGAAATGAAATTCAGCAGGGTTGCCTTTAGTGCAGGTGCTCCCGGAGGAAGCCGGCAAATCGCGACATTGGGACAATCCGATGTTGAGGTGTTGGTGGCAGGGGAAGCCAGCGAGTGGGAAACTTATATGTATGCCAACGATGCCCGCCAGCAAGACAAAAAGAAAGCCGTCATTTTTCTTGGACATATAGCTTCCGAAGAAGCCGGAATGGAATATTGTGCCGAATGGCTCTCAGATATCATCCCATCAGTTCCTGTTGCTTTTATCGGCAACAAGGAGGTATTCTGGATTCCATAACAGTTCAAATAGATAATCACCGTAAGACGAAATGATGCAACCCGATTACTGGCTCTTAATTATTCTTGTGCTATCCATTGCAATGATTGTTGCAGGAACTTCGCTTTTTAAGATTCACCCGTTTTTGGTATTGATCGCTGCATCCTATTTCACGGGATTAAGCGCTGGCATGCCTGTTGGCAGGATATCCGAAGTGATTTCTTCAGGATTTGGAAGCCTCATGGCTGGCATTGGGTTGGTGATTGTATTCGGGACCCTCATCGGTACTGTCCTTGAAAAATCGGGCGCTGCAATCCAATTGGCAGAATGGGTGATACGCATCATTGGGCCCCGATATCCGGCCTTGGCCATGTCGATCATCGGTTATATCGTATCCATTCCCGTATTTTGTGATTCGGCATTCATAATCCTAACCACCCTAAAGAAAAATCTCGCACTTAAAACCGGTAAGTCACCCATTGTACTTTCCATAGCGCTTGCCACCGGACTCTACGCCACACATACGTTTGTCCCTCCTACGCCCGGGCCTATCGCGGCTGCAGGTAACCTTGGGCTCAACGATCACCTGGGAACAGTGATCGGATTCGGACTGGTCGTAGGTTTAACAGCCATGCTGGCGGGATATTTCTGGTCGTTACGGCAATCCAGGCAGATTGAGCAAGTGATGCACCAAGAGAGTGAATCCTCATCTACCTATATTGGAAAACTTCCATCGACATTTAAGGCCATCCTGCCCATCCTTATTCCCATCGTCCTGATCGCGATCCGTTCGTTTGGCAGCATGCCTTTTAAACCTTTTGGGGAAGGATATCTGTATTCCATATTTGATTTCGTGGGATCACCTCTCAATGCCTTGGTTGCCGGATTCCTGTTCTCACTCTTGTTATTTCCAAAATTTGATAAAGACACCCTCTCTGGCTGGGTTGGTGAATCGATCGTGCTCGCAGCCCCTATCCTGTTGATTACAGGGGCCGGTGGCTCTTTTGGGGCGATTCTGAAAGAGACACGCATAGGTGATATTTTGGGTGAAGCTCTGGCACAATATGAGTTAGGCATCTTTCTGCCATTTATCATTGCAGCCATTTTCAAGTCAGCCCAAGGATCAAGTACGGTCTCCCTGGTTGCCACGTCGGCCTTGATTGCGCCACTATTACCATCCCTTGGACTCGATTCTGTCACTGGTGCCACACTCGCAGTCATGGCAACCGGTGCAGGTGCCATGACGGTTTCGCATGCCAACGACAGCTATTTCTGGGTAGTTACCCAGTTCTCAGGAATGGATGTATCCACCGGTTATAAAACCCATACCATGGCCACATTGATACAAGGGATTACGGCCATGATCACCGTATGTATCCTCAGCATTATTTTTATTTGATTAACACTTTGCTTAAATGAAACCATTGCCTGAATTTAAAGCGGTTATTTTTGATATGGACGGGGTCCTTATAAACAGTGAGACCTTTTACAGTGATATGGAACAAGTGCATTTTAAAATGCTCGGTTTAACCATCACGCACGAAGAACACATCACATACCAGGGAACCGCCACTGATGAAATGTGGCGGACTATCAAGCAAAAACACGGAGTGCCCCATCCTCTCGAAGATTTGGTGGAAATGACCGGAAGCCTGACCATTCCTGCTTTTCGCGAGATGGATGAAATTCCCTTAATGCCAAAAATAACTCAACTCCTGGAAGTTCTGAAAAGCAAAAACATTCCGCTTGCCCTGGCGTCATCCTCTTACCCAGAGGTCATCGACATTGTTCTTGACAAATCCGGACTTCGGAAATTTTTCCCAATAACAGTTAACAGCAAAATGGTTGGCAAAAGCAAGCCTGCCCCGGATATTTTCCTGATGGCTGCGAACCTTTTGGGTGTCGAACCAGAACAGTGCCTAGTGATTGAAGATTCAACCAATGGCATCAGGGCTGCCCTTTCTGCTGGAATGTATTGCATTGCTTATAACGGTCCCGGAGCCGAATACCAGGACCAGTCAGCGGCCCACCAGATCATAAACGGTTATGATGAAATCATAAATCTGATAGAAGACTAGTTTTGCGGTCAAAAGCAGAATTTTGTGGATTGTGAACTTTTTAGAATCCCAGCGATCGGGGAAGCCACAATGAAATTTGGGGCAGAAAAGTTACCAGCAACAGAACCACAACCATGGCAATGAACATGGGAATCAATGGCTTGATTACCTTTTCAATGCTGAGTCCGGAAACACTGCAGCCTATAAAGAGAACCGAACCGACAGGCGGGGTACACAATCCCACACTCAAATTAAGGGTCATGATAATCCCAAAGTGAACCGGGTCTACCCCAATGGCAGAAACAATCGGTAAAAAAATGGGGGTAAATATCAAAACGGCAGGTGTCATATCCATAAATATACCCACAAACAAAAGGATCATGTTGATCATCAGAAGAATCATAAATGGATTGGATGTCACTCCCATCAATCCTTCAGTTACATTTTGCGGAATATTCTCGAATGCCATCACCCAGCTTAACCCTATACTTGTGGCCACAAGCAGCAATACAATGGCAGTGGTTTTAACCGACCTTAAAATAATATCAGGCAGGTCGTTAATTTTTATTTCGCGATACACGAATGCCAGGGCCAGGGAGTAAAGAACAGCGATGGCTGATGCTTCAGTAGCGGTAAAATATCCGGCAACAATACCTCCAATAACGATGACCAGCAGCAAAAGGCTGGGCAAGGCATCCAACAGTTTTTTGGCACCAAATTTCGCCTTTTCGCGGTTACGGATTGTTTTGAAGGTTATCCAGGCCAGAAAAGCACCAATCAGCAAACCTATCAAAAACCGGTTAATAGGAGGAAGGAAATGGCTCCTGGCATAACTGATCCCTTTTATGGCGAGAAGTACACCTGCAATAAGGGCAACCACAATGATCAATGCCCTGATCGCGGCCATGATACCCTTTCGCTTGTAAATCAGCATGGTCATAGCAGTTACCATGATACCCAGACCAGTCAGGAATCCGGGAATATAGCCTGCCAGAAAGAGTGCCGTAATTGAAACGCCCCCACTGGCCAATGAATAAACAATCAGGATATTGCTGGGAGGAATCGACAGGCCCGTTGTGGCTGAAGTGATATTGACAGCCGCACTAAAATTATCCTTGTACCCTTCCTTCTTCATCTCCGGTCCCATGATGCTTCCAATAGCAGATGCCGATGCGGCAGCAGAACCCGAAATGGCCCCGAACAGCATGTTGGCAAGGACATTTACCATCGCAAGGCCTCCCGGGACCGTGCCGACCAGTACCCTGGCCAGGTTGATGAGCCGGATGGCAATACCTCCGCTATTCATGATGTTACCGGCCAAAACAAAGAATGGAATGGCAAGCAAGGCAAAACTGTCGAGACCAGTTGCCATCCTTTGTGAAAACGTCGTCAGGGCAGCTATAATATCAATACTTACCAGCATGGTCAAAATGCCTGAAATGCCGATACTAAACGCTATCGGCACACCAATGACCAAGAGGAAGATAAAACTGACAACCAATACAATTATTTCAAAGAATTCCATGGGTTTGGTTTTTCCGGTTTAGTCTGACGAGTTGAAAAATGTGATCAATATCAAAATAGGCAATCAGAATTCCGCTGATTGGAAGTACCATGTAAACAAACCCAAGAGGCAGTCCAAGTGCGGCAGATCTTACCCCCAGGTAAAACCGGGTATACGACAGCCAGATACCTCCTACGACCAATACCGCGATTGAAAAAATTACAATCAGGATACTGATGGTCATTTCCAGTTTATACCTGCGCGAAGGAGAACTCTTTTGAAGTAAGATATCGATCGCAAGGTGTTCACGCTTACCTGCAACATAAGCCGCCCCCAGAAGACCCACCCAAATTAGTAGAAACCCAGCCAACTCATCTGTAAAACTACTTGGGGAACTCATGATATATCGGCTGATGACCTGCCATGTCACATCCACGACCAGTATAGTCATGATGAACACCAACGTCCATTCCAGCCCCTTCTCAATTTTATTTCGTATGGTCATGATTCAGATTTATTCGGTTGCCTGGATTCTTTTGATGTAAGAATAGATTATAGGATGGGATGCATAACTTTCCAACAAAGGCTGCACCCTGTCAATAAATGGCTGTTTTTCGGGGTAATTTACCTGAACACCCGCCTTGATCACCTCGTCGAGGGATTCCTTTTCTGAAGCTGCCCAGAGTTCTCTTTGCAGAATCACTGATTCATCGGCAGCCTGTTGTATCCATTCCTTCTCCTGTGGAGAAAGTTTGTCCCATAACTTCTGGCTGAAAATGAGGACATCGGGGATGGTGGTATGTTCATCGAGTGAGTAAAATTTACAAACCTCATAATGGCGGGAGGTATAAAGGCTGGGAGGATTATTCTCGGCACCGTCGACCACCCCGCTTTGGAGGGCCGTATAAAGTTCTCCCCAGGTAATCGGGGTTGCTGATCCTCCAAGGGTTCGCATCATTTCAACGGCGGTTATGCTCTGCATAACACGAATCTTCAATCCGGCCAGATCTTCCGGCTTTTCAATCGGTTTGGTTTTGGTGTAAAAACTCCGTGACCCTGCATCATAATAGCAAAGTCCCCTGATCCACTTATTCTCGGTCGATAACAACAGTTCCTTGCCAATATCCCCATCGAGTACCCTGAAACTATGCTCCCTGCTCCTGAAAACATAAGGGAGTCCGAAGACCTTGTATGCATCCGTAAAACTCTCCATTGTCGCCGCTGACACTTTGGTGATGGCCAGACTTCCAATCTGGAGCAGCTCGACACACTGTTGCTCAGATCCCAATTGGCCGGCAGGATAAATGTCAATTGTCAGCTTTCCCTGCGACAATTCAGCGGCTCGTTTAGCCATAAAAACCATGGCTTCATGAACCGGGTGGTCAGTTGGCAGGCCGTGGGCAAGCTTCAGCTCCCGGCCTTCACGTATCTGGCATGAGGAAAGGATCACAAAACTGAAGAACAAGGAGATTTTGGAAAGATAAGCCATCATTATTGTGTTAGTTCTGGGTTCTAATTTTGCGGACAATCGACAGTGAATCAGCACATATCTTGGTTATGGCAGCATAATCGCCTGATTTTACCGATTCGGCCGGAAACAACCTGGAGCCCATTCCAACGCAGAAGACACCTGCCTTAAACCATTCCCTCAGATTATCTTCATCGGGCGAAACGCCACCGGTTGGCATCATGCTGGTCCATGGCATTGGTCCAAGCACCGCCTTGACAAATTCAGGGCCGCCTACTTCCTGTCCGGGAAAAATCTTTACGATCTCGGCTCCCAGTTCATGTGCCCTGACAATCTCTGTCACAGAACCGCACCCAGGCGCCCATAGAATTTTTCTTTTGTTGCAAACACTCGCCATCCCTTCATCAAGGGCCGGAGAGACAATAAAATTGGCTCCCAACGCTATGAACATCGAGGCGGTTCCGGCATCCAGAATGGATCCAACACCCAGTATCATGCCCGGGAGTTCACGAATAGCCCATCGGTTTACTTCGGCAAAGACCAGGCTGGCAAAATCACCGCGATTTGTAAATTCAAAAACCCGGATTCCTCCATCATAGCATGCCCTGATCACATTTTTGCATATTTCCGGATCACCATTATAGAAAACTGGCACAATGCCGGTTTTTCCCATTTCTCGGGCGACTTCAATTCTGGTATACTGAGCCATAATTTTGGTTTGATTCGGTTTAATGCCGTCAACGCCGGCACATTGTTTCAATTCACTAACTGACAAATATAATCATATCGTACTTTATCTCGCCACCCTTCCACTTCCATCACCTTCCATTAGTTTCATTACCTCATCGACCGTCACCCTATTGAAGTCCCCATAAATGGTATGTTTGAGACACGATGCTGCAACTGCAAATTCCAGGGCCTTTTGCTGGTCATCAGGCCATGTTAACAGTCCGTAAATCAGGCCGGCCATGAAAGAATCTCCTCCCCCCACGCGGTCAACAATATGCGTGATCTGATAAACCGGGGCTTCATAAAGTTTCTGGCCATCCCACAGGACACCTGACCAGGTATTATGGTTGGCATTGAGAGATCCCCGGAGGGTGGTAATCACTTTTTTACACTTCGGGAAACGTTGCATAATTTGCCGTGAAACTGAAATATAGGCGCTGGCATCCACATGTCCCGAAGTTACCTCCACACCCTCAGGATGAATTCCAAGCACCATGGCGGCATCTTCCTCATTCCCCAAAACGATGTCGGTTCCGGCAATCAATTCAGGCATCACCTCAGATGCCTTTTTCCCATATTTCCAAAGGTTCTTCCTGAAATTCAAGTCGCAACTTACCGTAATTCCTTTCTTACCAGCTATCTGGATAGCTTCCAGACAAACTGCGGCAGCACTTTCCGAAATGGCAGGGGTAATTCCGGTCCAATGAAACCAATCTGCATGCTCAAATACCTGATCCCAATCAACCATTCCCGGCTTGATTTCGGAAACAGCGGAATGTGCCCGGTCATAGATGACTTTGCTCCCCCTGGAAACTGCCCCGGTTTCAAGAAAATATATTCCAAGACGATCACCTCCCCAGACAATCTGATCAACGCCAACACCAAATTTGCGCAGTTCCATCATACATGCCTTTCCAAAATCATTATCCGGCAACCGGGTGACGTAATCAACCGATACTCCGAATTGGGCAAGTGATACAGCGACGTTAGCCTCTCCTCCCCCAAAAGTTGCAGTCAGGCTTTCGGCTTGCCCGAAGCGCAAAAAATCAGGTGTCGCCAACCGCAACATGATTTCTCCAAAGGTGACAACTCTTTTCATTTGCATTTTGAATCCTTATTTCAAGTTTTCCTCTCTGTTAATATACTTTTACCGCTCTGCTCAAACCCGGGCTGGATCAATGTCAGATTGGGTGAAGGCCTAGCTTTTGATTCCAGAAATTCCCTTCATTGCCCCATGGGTTTGATAAAAAGAACAAACTGCCTCTGTTACGGAAAATTCAAATAGTTCCTTGCATTGTAAAAACAGATGTTCTCTACCACTTTCCCCAACCAATCAGGGTCATCGGGAATTTCACCCCTTTCCACATCCTGTCCAAGGAGGTTACAAAGGGTTCGTCTGAAATACTCGTGCCTGACGTAGGATAGGAAACTACGGGAATCAGTAAGCATACCAATAAAGCGACTCAATAAACCCAGATTTGAAAGCGTTTGGATTTGTTTCTCCATTCCATCTTTTTGGTCAAGAAACCACCAGGCCGCTCCAAACTGCATTTTCCCAGCAACAGAACCATCCTGAAAATTCCCTGTCATCGTGGCAATTAGCTCATTATCACGCGGATTCAGGTTATAAAGAATCGTCCGGGCAAGACGGTTTTCCGCATCCAGTTTGTCGAGCATTTTAGAGAGCGGACGTGCTAACTCAAAATCGCCAATAGAGTCGAATCCTGTATCAGGTCCGATCGCTTTAAAAAGACGGGTGTTGTTGTTCCGTAGTGCTCCCAAGTGATACTGTTGCACCCAACCCCGGCGATGATCCATGATGCCAAACTCGTATAACATACACGATTTGAATTTCCTGATCTCGTCGGGTGCAAGATGTCCACCATCCCTGACTATGGTAAAAATAGTTTCAATCTCCCCTTCTTCGAAATCATCTGCATAAGCAGTCTCAAGTCCATGGTCCGAAAGGCGACAACCCTGATCATGAAAAAACTGGTGACGTTTGTCGAGTGCTTCCATAAAATCGCCAAATGACCGGATATCCGTATCCGAAACCTCGGCAAGCGAATCAACATATGCGGTGAAGGTCTCCGGATCTTCTACATTCATGGCCCGGTCAGGGCGCCATGCAGGAAGCACCCTGACTTCAAACCCACTCTCCCTGATTGACCGGTGGTGTTCAAGTGAATCGGTCGGATCGTCAGTCGTGCATATGGTATGGACGTTGGCCATTCGTATAAGATTTCTGACGGAGTAACCAGGAGTATTGAGCTTCTCGTTGCAGGTCTCCCATATTTCCCTGGCGGTTTCGGGATTAAGAAGCTTGTCGATGCCAAAAAACCGTTTCAGCTCCATGTGCGTCCAATGATATAACGGATTCCGCAAGGTAAAAGGAACTGTCTCTGCCCATTTCTCAAATTTCTCCCAGTCGCTGGCATTTCCTGTGCAATACTTTTCATTCACGCCGTTGGTCCGCATGGCGCGCCACTTATAATGATCGCCAGCCAGCCACAACTGGGTGAGGTTGGAATACTGCCGGTCACTGGCAATATCGCCTGGAGGTATGTGGCAATGGTAATCGAAAATCGGCATCTTCGAGGCATGATGATGGTACAGGAATCTGGCCATTTCGGAATGCAGCAAAAAATCATCGTGGATAAAAGTTTTCATATGAACAGGGCAATTTTTATAAAACAGAAATATGAATCAAACCTATATATTACCTCAAGGCTCCAAAACCCTTTCTTGTATGCGGTTTCAGAAGAGCAATCACTGCCGGAGTGATGATAGGAGACGACTAATCTTCGACGCTTTTCAACAAAGGAAGAAACAACCTCTGAAGATGTCTTTCCCAAATATTCTCTTCGACACATTTACCAATCACTTCCCGATTTTCCTTAAGCAGCGACAAAAAACGGGGTCCCATTTCAGCAGCTACCTTATAGGCGACATGAATTAGTTGCCTGAAATCCGGATTATAACCAGGGTGCTCCTGTATATGACGCAAAGCACCGGCAAACTCAGAACCTGTCCAACCGTTTACCAGATCAGGAGAGGGAAGAACAGCTTCGGTGATGTCAATTACGTCGGAATAGGGAGCACATAACTCCTCCCTGCGAGAATAGGCAATTGAATAGATTTCCTTCACTGCCATCAAAGCATCCCCATCTGACAAAGCCAATCCGATTACCTCTTCGAGCCAAGTGGTTCCGGCCGTTTTCAAATGAATCCCCTTGTCATGTTTTCGGAGCAATCGGACCATCACCGGGTAAATGGTGAACTTATCGCTACCTGAATGGACACTGAGTTTGAGGTTCTCGGGCAGTCCAAAGTTTTTGACTGCATAATCAATTACCAGTAAATGCTGTTCAAATTCCAGGGCAAACTTTTCAGTATCGCCAATATAATCAACTCCTTTATTGAAACGCCCGGTAAATTTGGGGGCAATGGTTTGTATTGGAATCCCAAGATCAGCAATCATTTTCAGTATAAAGAGCATGTCAACCGGGGTTTGGGGAACTTCTACCTCGTCGAGAGATATCTCGGCCACAAAGGTCCCGTGACCTTTTACAGCTTCAATATGACGATAAATCCTGCTGGCTTCCTGAACTGCTGACAGATACTTGTCAGCTGTCCGGGTAATTAACTCATTATTTACCTGCACCGTAACTTCCAGTCCTGGCACCGAAATGGATGTACCAAAAATTCCGCAGGCCTGTTTAAATGCATCAACCGATTCAGGCGGGGCCGGTTTATCTATCCAGGAGGCAACATCGATGGTATAAAAGTCACAGAAAGGAATGAACCGATCGACATTCGAAAGATTGATGTGATCGGCATCCACCAGATAGGGAGCATTCCAACCCAACGAAGCCACGGCCGCATCAGCTTCTTTTCGTGTCGATATCGGCTCGGTATTCACATAATGGTGCTCCCGGTTGCTTTTATTCCAAACTGGTATGACATGGATTCCTGCTTCTGAAGCTTTATTTATGGCTTTTAGCAACGCCTCACCCTGGTGCTCAAAACGATCGCCAATGCCAAAACTATATTTTCCTAATTGAATCATGGTTGCTGAATTACTGGATTTGCGAATTGTCATTCCGTGTACGAACACGAAGTTAAAAAATAGTTTTGAAAATGGATAAAATGGAATGGTATATCCTGCTTTAAATGAGCAAAATGTATGAAGTTCCAAGAAAATCCACCTGAATGAATCATTTAAAATTCTGGGCCATTCAGAAAGGAGAAAGATACACAAGTTCTTCCACGGGAGTTCAAAAAGGACCAAAAAACAATTTCAGCTAACATTACATGAAGAAAATAGACAAAAGATGGCCCATATCTTTGAATAATAACATTTTATTTCTACTTTTGCGCCACTAAAAAAATGAGTGTTTAATTAAAACTTGATGTCAAATGATGAATCAGTATGAAGCCGTTTTCATTGTTACACCCGTTTTATCTGAGCCACAGGTAAAGGAAACGGTAAAAAAATTCAGGGACATCATCACCGAAAATGGTGGAGATATGATCCATGAAGAAGATTGGGGCATGAAAAAGCTGGCTTACCCAATCCAGAAAAAATCCACAGGTTTCTATCACCTCTTTGAATTTAAGGCAAATCCGGCCTTTATTGACAAATTTGAGATTGAATTCCGCCGCGATGAAAAAGTGATCCGTTTCATGACGGTTAAACTTGACAAATATGCTGCGGAGTACAGTCAGAAAAGAAGGAATTTACAGAAGGACAAATCAGAAAAGGAGGCTTAAACAATGACTACAAATTCAAGTGAAATCAGATACCTGACTCCCCCTTCCGTGGAGATCAAAAAGAAGAAATACTGTCGCTTTAAAAAGAACGGTATTAAATACGTAGATTACAAAGACCCGGAGTTCCTCAAGAAATTCCTGAACGAGCAGGGAAAAATTCTTCCCCGCCGTCTTACCGGGACTTCCCTGAAGTTCCAGCGCAAAGTCGCCCGTTCGATCAAGCGTGCCCGTCATTTGGCATTGCTACCCTACGTAGCCGATATGTTAAAATAATAAATCAGGAGAATTCAGAATGGAAATCATATTAATACAAGACGTTGAGAAGCTGGGTCACAAGGATGATATCATAACCGTCAAAGATGGTTATGGAAGAAACTATCTGATTCCCCAGAAGTATGCCATCATTGCCACCTCATCGGCAAAGAAAGTTCTCGCCGAAAACATCAGGCAGAGAGCACACAAAGAGGCAAAAATCAAAGAAAATGCCCAGGCACTTGCCAACCGCATGTCTAACCTGAAAATTACCATTGGGGCCAAGGCCAGTACAACAGGTAAGATTTTTGGTTCAGTCACTCCGTTGCTGATTGCCGAAGCGATTAACAAAAGTGGCTACGAAGTTGACCGCAAACAAATTGTTGCGTCAGACGACCATATCAAGGATGTCGGAAACTATACAGTAAAGGTAAAACTCCACAAAGATGTATATGTGGAAGTGGACCTGGAGGTTGTTGCCGAATAAATAACATTGAATTTTACGCTTTCGAAATAAGAAAGGCACCCGTCAAGGTGCCTTTTTTCACTTTCTGGAAGCCATCACTTCAATTTCAATCAGGGCATTAAGGGGAAGTTCCTTCACGGCAAAAGCAACCCTTGCCGGAGGATCTGACGCGAAAAATTTCCCATAAACTTCATTCATTGCCTTAAAATCAGCCATGGTTGACAACAGACAGGTAGCCTTTACAACGTCAGAAAAGCTGTAACCTGCTGAATTCAATATGGCACCGATGTTCTCCATAACCCGGGCAGTCTGCTCAGCAATCCCTCCTTCAACAAGTTTTCCAGTGGCTGGATCAAGTGGCACCTGACCAGCAATGAACAGCATCCCGTTGGCTTCTACACCCTGACTGTAAGGTCCGACTGGTTGTGGAGCCAATTCAGTAAATACGATCTTCTTCATTTGAATGGTTATTTAATTAATGATCCATTTTTGAATCGAATGATCCAATATCAAAGATAGTCATAAATTGTGTTGGGGACAGGGTTAAGATCTTCCTAGAAGTTATCGTAGAAACTCCGCTGCTTGGTCACTTTAAGGTCCTTCAGCATGGAAGTCCTTGCATTGAGGGTAAAGCTGTAACTTTTCATATACCCGAAAGGCACGAAATTGAACGACATCTCCCAACAATGCAGATCTTTGTATATACTGAACTGTGTCAGTGAAAACTCGCGGGCAGTAATGTCGTAATTGGTATTCATATTCAGCTTCCATGAGCTTGTAAGAGACAAACTTCCCCGAAGGTTCAGGGTCTGGATGATTTTTGCCTTTTCATAAGGATTTCTCCGGGCATAGTTGAATGTATAATCAAAACTGAAATTCCAGGGAATGTTAAAATCCACATAATCCCTGTAATCGCCCGGAAGAAGGTTTTCACCTTCAATCGCTTCCTCGGCTGCAACAGCATTCTCCTCACCCTTTTTTGAATTAAACTGCATGCCAAAGGATAGATTCGTGTTTTCGATCCGCCCCAATTTTGCCAATCCTTTTTTATGATTCCAGGCATACTGGTTGATTACCTGGCCTCTCTCATTGGTCATATAGGGATTCAGGGTTGATCCAAAATTGATCCCAACTCCCTTGACGGTAGTTCTCCCCCTGATCGAAATATTGGACATTTTCAAAGAATCGGCAATGAGGTTATAAGATCCGTTTATACTCAGGTTATCGATTATTTTGACTTTCTTAAACACTTCCGAGGCAGTGGAATCCTTGAGATCAACCACCTTAGCTTCCAGGTTGTTTGATAAAGAGAAAGAAATCATTCCTGCCTCTCCCCTGCCAGCCGAACCATATATCGCATTCTCATAGCGGTTAAAGTATTCCGTTTTGCCTGTCGAGTCCACCTGAACCTGCTGCCAGAAACCAAATCGGGGATCACTGAAATCAGGGGTATAGCTGAACTGAAGTTGAGGAGTAATTTTATGACGGATTCCCTTAATCCTGGAATTTGGATTGACGGGCATATACATCCCATATATATTTGTGGTGGCACTCAACGAATAGGAGTAGTTATAATTTCTTTTCAAACCCGTAATGGTATCTGTTTCAATATGAGATATTACTCCTCTTTCGTTAACGAAGGTCCTGTCGGCGTGGTAGGTCTTCTCCAGACTCTTGAAATACCATCTTTCACTGTAGCTGAAACTAGGCGTTACGTTAATGAACTTAAACAGGTTAAAGTTTGGCAATGTGATCGGAACGTTATGCTGTATACCGTTCTTCCAGTCGGTCGCAAAGGATTTCTGAAGTATCTCAGACTCCTTTGCCGTGATGGTATTACGCATATTGGCCGAATAGCTCAAGCCGAATTTCTCGTACCAGCGAGCGCGACCAGCTCGGTTCTTAAGCTTAAAAGGATAAAATTTGGTCACGTTAAATGTCATCTCGGGTAATGAAAGTGTAAGGGTCGAATCGGTTGAATTCTGCGAATGCCTAAGGTTGGCCGACATACTGAACGGTGAGTTTTCCCAACGTTTGGCATAGGAAATACTTGATGATTTCTGGGTCCTTAAATAGTTATCAGCCGATAGCGCATTTTGTTTGTCATAGCCGCTGGTCGAAAAATTCACGTTTGCACTGAAGGTACGGCTGGGATTGGCCTTTGGATCCTGACTGTGCGACCACATAATTTGGAATTGAGGAGATTCAGTATAAGTGCTGGTTCCCTTCTCACCATATTTATTCATGGAATAACGGAAGTCAAATCCACCGTTGAACCGATACCTCACCCGATAGTTGGTGTGCATTTTAGCAGCCCAGGAGCCCTTTGAATAAATATCGCCCCTGGCAGAGAGGTCAAAATAATCATTGGCCGCCCAGTAATAGCCTCCCTCCCTTAAAAAGAAACCACGGTTGGCCTCTTCACCATAACTTGGAACCAAAATTCCTGAAGAATAACGAGGTGAACTGGGGAAATATCCAAAAGGAATTATTGGAAAATATAATGGAAAATCCTCCAGAACCATATATGCAGGACCAGTGATAATCTTATTGTTGGAAACAATTTTGGCTTTTGAAAGATGCAGGTAAAAGTGGGGATGATCGGCATCGCAGGTAGTATATTTTCCTTGTTGCAGAATAAATGCATCCTTGGTGATTTTCTTGGCCCTTGCCGAATGGACGAAACCATCGCCCTGTTCGGTAACTACATCGGTAATGATCCCCTTCTGTGTCTGAAAATTATACCTAAGGGTTTTGGATTCAAACTTTTCACTTCCATCCTGAAAAATAGGCTTGCCTTGCAATACCCCCAGAGAATCCGGCACCCCTTCAGCATAAACCTCTTTGGTTTCCAAATCCAGGATGATATGGGCAGCATTCAGTTCGATCTGTTGATATTTAACTCTCGACTCTCCATACATATATACTTTTTGCCCATCAAAAGAGAAAATGATGGAGTCTTTTGCCTGATAATCAATGGGAGCCTCTATGACAACTTCCTGCTTTTTGGCAACCACAGTGGAATCAGCCACCATTTCGGGAAAATTCGCGGTGGTATCGCCAACCAGTTTATAAAATCCGGTGGTGTCGTCCAGTTGATAGGGTTGTTGCCTGATCGAATCGGGAAGCTCCTGCCCTGAGGAATGAAGTACCCAAAGAAGACAACTTATATATGTAATCAGCGTTCTTAACAAACCAAGGTTTCATTATACCGTTATATGCTGCGGCATACGGTGTGCAAAAATATAAATATGGCATGGACTTCACTCTTGTAAAATGTAAAATAATCCTAATATTTCTAATTTTGCCAGTAATGATTAAAATTAAAGCAATAAAGCCCGCTGTAGTACAAATACAGTTTGTTTGGAATCAGTAGATGAATTCGGGCACCCGTAACATCAATTTAGTTATTCGTTAAATGACAATTTGCCATGAAAAAATACAATCTCCACATCATTGCCCTGTTTTTTTTCTCGCTTCTGGTAATTTCCCCAACATTCGGTGATCAGACTGGCTCTCTCCGGATTGTCGTCATTGACCCCGGACATGGGGGAATGGATCCGGGAGCAGTTTCCGGAGGGGTCCAGGAAAAAGATCTCGTACTGGACATCGCACTTCGCCTGGGTAAAAAAATCAGGGAAACCTATCCGGAAGTGAAGGTAATCTATACAAGGGACAAGGACATATTTATTCCTTTATACCAGCGTGCCGACATAGCCAACAGAAACAAGGCCGACCTTTTTATATCGCTGCATGCAAACTACGTGTCTACGACATCGGTTGGAGGCACAGAGACATTCACCCTTGGGTTACACAGGAGCCAGGAGAACCTGGAGGTGGCTCGTAAAGAAAATTCTGTAATCCTGCTCGAGGACGATTATTCTGCGAATTATGAAGGCTTCAACCCAAAAGAATCTGAATCCTACATCATGTTTGAAAATATGCATTCGGAGTACCAGGAGCAGAGCATTGATTTTGCCGCCAGAATTCAGGACCAGTTTAGCCAAAACCTTCGGCTTAACAACCGTGGAGTAAAACAAGCCGGATTTCTGGTACTCAGAAGGGCTTCCATGCCAAGCGTCCTGGTCGAAATAGGCTTTATCAGCAATCCAACTGAAAGAAAATTCATGCTCTCGGAAGATGGAAAGACGAAAATTACCCAGTCGGTATTCGAGGCTTTTAAAAGTTACAAAAAGACCATTGAAAGTCGCAGCAATTTTGTACTTCTGGCTGAGAACGAAACAAAAACGGAAACCCACATTTTACCTTCAAATGGCTCGACCAAAGCTGAATCCAATCCTCAGCCGGAGAACATGGGCAACCAATCCGGACCGGCAGCCGCGAAACCTGCCGAAAAACCATCAACCGCTCAAGGAACATTAACTAATCCTGTCGAGAACAGGTGGTATGCAGTGCAAATAGCAGCTACACAAAAAGTTATCGATACAACCCCTGCCAATTTCAAGAATGAAAAAAACATTACCCGATTAAAAGTTGGGAACATTAACAAGTATGTTAGCGGGAAATATGGTAGTTTTGCAGCTGCGGTTAAAGAAAGAAACCGGCTTAGGAGTAAGTTCCCTGATGCATTTGTGGTTGTCGTGGAAAACGGTGTTCCTTCACTGGCCCGGAACTGAATTGATTGCGAGAAAAGAACTGCATGAAAAAATTAAATAAACCAAGTGATGAAATTTACAAAATTCACAAAGCTCGGCTTGCTAATGGCACTTTCCATCACCATCCTGGTTTGGGGCTTAAGCTTTCTGAAAGGCCACGATTTTTTTAAGCCTGTAAATTATTATTTTGCAGTCTACCAAAGGGTTGACGGACTTCAGGAATCAAGCCACATTACCATGAACGGTTACAAGGTTGGATCTGTAAAGGCAATTAACTTTGCACCTGACCTGAGTGGAAAACTCATCGTAACCTTGATGATTGAAAATAATTTTCGGATTCCAAGGAATTCCGTGGCCCGAATAGTCAGTAGCGACATCATGGGCACAAGGGCTATTGAAATGGTATACAGCGGTGAGAGCCAGTTCTATGCTTCAGGCGATACCATTCCCAGCAGTATTGAAAGTGACCTGAAGGATCAGGTTAGCATGCAGGTACTCCCTCTGAAAAACAAGGCCGAGGAACTGATCGGCTCACTCGATTCGGCAATTACGGTACTTACTGTTATATTCAATGAAGATGCCAGAAAAAACCTGGCAGAAAGTTTTGAAAACATCAACCGCACAATATCCAATATTGAAAGGACATCGGCTGACCTGGCTCTTCTCGTTTCGGAAGAAAAAGCCACCATCAGCAGACTTACTAGAAATCTGGAGCAATTCTCCGGAACTCTAAGCCAGAACTCGGAACAGTTCGATAACATCATCGGAAATCTGTCATCCATTAGTGATACATTGGCGGCGATGCCGCTGACCCCCATCGTTGATGACCTGGCTACCATTATCAATCAGATGAAAACCCTCGTTGAAAAGGCCGAGAATAATGACAACAGCATCGGACTGCTGTTTAACGATGACAAGCTATACACGCAGCTGAATGACATGACTGCAAGTCTTGGAAACCTTCTGACAGACATCAGGGTAAATCCGAAACGATACTTACACTTCTCGGCCATGGACTTAGGACGAGAAGTTTATATCAACACAGGGAATGCACCGGTTGACAATAGCAGCAAGATCAATTTTAAAGTTCATTTCATATCAACACAGGATCAGCTTCCATTGAATTCTGAACTCTTCGAAGGCCTGGGTGAAATTGATGAAATTGCTGTAAGCGGCGCTTTCTCATATATCAGCAGGCAGTTTATGGGCTATGAAGAGGCAGAAAAACTGATGAAAACAGCCTATCGGAATTTTCCGGATGCATCCATCATTGCCTTTCGGGATGGGAAAGTCATTAAGCTGGAAAGGGCCTTGAAAATCCTAAAATAAATAGGTCATCCAGTTTCACCCAAGAATTTGGATCGGATATTTACCGGTTATAAATATTTTCTATTACCTATTAGAAGACTTGCCTGATAATTTTTATAAACCGTGATTAAAGTTTAAAGCTGATTTCAGATCTTAATATCCCGGAAAATTATTGATAAATAAAGCCACAACTCGGTCATATCAACAGAATGGAGGGGATCACCAATAATAATAGCAAACAAAGACACCTACCACTACCAATATGTTATAAACCTTGAAGTCAACGCCTTATCCCTATCATATTGGATATCAATACTTTGCCGAATTAAAAATTTATTCAAAATTTAATCCCCTGATAACGAAACCAATAAACCTTTTTTGTAAAACCCAAGAGCAAATAGATTTTTTTATATAGTTTTTTTTCACAAATTTTGTTGAGGGTTTTACAAAAACGGATATTTACGTCTAACTCTAAAAACCAGCTTCCTTTTATGAACAACGAGCATTGGACTTCGTGGGAAAGTTGTTTGCGCATCATTCGCGACAATGTACCTGCAGGAAGTTTTAAAACATGGTTCGAGCCAATTGTGCCAGTCAAACTGGAGGATAAGGTGTTAACCATCCAGGTCCCGAGTGCCTTTTTCTATGAGTATCTCGAGGAACAATTCATTGACATTCTCAGGAAGACTCTTCGTATGGTATTGGGCAACGGAGCCAAGCTGGAGTACAATGTTGTGATGGGCACCAATCACAATGATGTACCCTACACCGTGAAATATCCTACGAGCAACAACTTTAAACTACAGAACAAACCACTCACCATTCCCATGAATTCAGAGGAAAAGACTCCAATCAAAAATCCTTTTGTAATTCCGGGAATCCAAAAATTGCAAATTGACCCGCAACTCAAACCCGAAAACACTTTCGAAAACTTTGTCGAGGGCGAATGTAACCGACTGGCACGAAGTGCCGGATACGCCGTTGCACAGCAGCCGGGCGGAACTGCATTTAATCCTCTGATGATCTATGGAAATTCTGGGTTGGGCAAAACACACCTGGCTCAGGCAATTGGAATTGAAGTAAAGGAGAAATTTCCCGACAAGGTGGTACTGTACGTTAATGCAAATAAATTCGTCACTCAATACACCGAAGCTACCAGAAATAACAACCGAAATGACTTCCTGAATTTTTACCAGATGATCGACGTCCTCATTCTTGATGATGTGCACGAGTTTTCGGGTAAGGAAAAAACACAGGAAACATTTTTTCATATTTTCAATCATCTCCACCAGACAGGGAAACAGCTAATTCTTACCTCCGACAAGCCTCCGATTGAACTTAAGGGAATGGAACAACGTCTGCTCTCGCGATTTAAGTGGGGACTGACTGCCGACCTTACCGTACCGGATTTTGATACCAGAATGGAAATCCTCCAGCGCAAAGTCTACAAAGACGGTATCGATCTCTCTGACGATGTCCTTGAGTACATCGCCTCTCACATTACGAACAATGTCAGAGAACTTGAAGGAGCCCTCGTTTCTCTTCTGGCACAGTCAATGCTCAACAAAAAAGAGATAACCCTTGATCTGGCAAGCAAACTCATCAACAAACTGGTCAAGAATTCAAAACGGGAACTCTCCATCGAATACATCTCAAAAGTGGTGTGCGACTATTTCAATATGCCAGTCGATGCCCTGCAGACTAAAACCCGTAAGCGGGAAATAGTGCAGGCTAGGCAGCTGACCATGTATTTCTCAAAAACCATGACTAAATACTCCCTGGCAAGCATCGGCGCCCAAATCGGCAATAAGGATCACGCCACAGTACTTCATGCCTGCAAAACGGTGAACAACCTAAAGGAAACCGATAAAAGTTTCAGGCATTATGTAGACGAGATTGAAAAGAAACTTAAAATGTAAAAGCAGGTCTATTCCTGCTTTTTTTTTAATATTTCGGATTGACAGCGCATATCATGAGTGACACCTATCAGACTATAACAGAACCTGCCGAGGGATTATTTAAAGATAAGGGAAGTAAATTCATCTCCTATTTATATCCAGTCACAACTGAGGATGAGATCAAAGACATACTGGCTGCAATCAAAAAGGAACATTACAGCGCACGTCATCACTGTTATGCATGGCGACTTGGAATGGAGGATATCCGTTTCAGGGCGAACGACGATGGCGAACCCTCATCAACTGCTGGCAAACCTATCCTTGGACAATTGGTCAGCCATGACCTGACCAATGTACTTTGCGTGGTCGTCCGTTATTTCGGAGGCACCCTGCTTGGTGTCAGTGGACTGATTCAGGCCTACCGTCTCGCAGCAGTCAGTGCAATTGAGGCTGCCAACATCGAGACACGGATCATTGAATTGACCTATGATATTCGATGTTCTTATCAGGAACTCAACACTGTTATGCAAATCATTAAGTCCGAAAACCTGAATACCACCCATATCGATATGCAGGAACAAATCCGAATCGGATTTTCTGTCAGAAAAAGTGAGGCTGAACGTGTCGAACAGATTTTCAGCCAGATATACGGGGTTGAAATAAAACAGGCCTAATTGAATACAATTTTGTTTTTGGTTGTTGATAACTGTTTAAAAAACCATCCTGGAAGGGAACAAACTGAAAAAGCTAATTTTCTAACTTTACACCATGATCGTTTATATGACATCAGAACCTGACCATACCAACAGTGGGATGCACCACCTCATAAGAAATTTCTTTTTTTCACGGTTGTACCTGTTCTGTATGGTGCCGCTGAAAAAAAATAAAAGAATTGGCTATTTACCATTTAAAAGGAAAAACCAACAGGCTATTGAAAGGGCTGTTGGTTTTTTTTTAATCTGAACACCAACAAAATACAAATCCATATTTATGAATAAAAAAGACTTGATATCCATCACGGACTACACCAAGGATGATTATCTGAGGATCATGGACCTGGCTGCGGAATTTGAGAAAAATCCAAACCAGGATCTGTTAAAGGGAAAAGTTGTTGCCTCCCTGTTTTTTGAGCCTTCCACACGTACAAGACTGAGTTTTGAAACTGCCATTTCCCGTTTAGGTGGCCGAATCATTGGCATTGCTGATCCGGGAAGCTCCAGCGTTTCCAAAGGGGAAACCCTCCACGACACCATACGCATGGTCAGTAATTATGCAGACCTGATCGTGATGCGCCATCCGCTGGAAGGGGCCGCACGATACGCTGCCGAAGTGGCATCCATTCCCGTGATCAATGCCGGAGATGGTGCCAACCAGCATCCAACCCAAACGCTTTTGGACATGTATTCAATCCTCAAGACACAGGGTCGGCTCGACAATATCAATATCTTCATGGTTGGTGACCTTAAATATGGACGAACAGTCCATTCGCTGTTGATGGCCATGTCGGAGTTTGAAAACCAAATCTTCAACTTTATTGCGCCCGAAGAATTGCTGATGCCTGAAGAATACAAGATTCACCTGAGGGACAAAGGAATCAAGTATTATGAACACAGGGAATTCACCGATATCATCAATGCTGCCGACATCATTTACATGACCCGTGTGCAGAAAGAAAGATTCTCGGATCCCATTGAATACGAAAAGGTCAAGAACGTTTATATCCTGAGGGAAAAAATGCTAAGGAATACCAAACCCAATGTCAGGGTATTGCATCCGTTGCCAAGAGTCAATGAAATCCATCCAGATGTTGACAAGAGTGAAAAAGCCTATTATTTCGAACAGGCGCTCAATGGAGTGTTCACACGGGAAGCCATCATTGCCCACACCCTTAACCTGAAATAAACAACCCATGAAAGATACAAATAAGAAAAAACTCAAATTAAAAGTCAGTGCCATCAAGGATGGTACCGTCATAGACCACATACCCGCATCCAATCTTTTCGATGTCATTACTATCCTCGGACTAAACAAAATTGAGAACCAGATTACTTTTGGAACGAATCTGGAAAGCGAGAAATTGGGAAGCAAGGCTATCATTAAGGTAAGCGACAAGTTTTTTGCCGACGACGAGATCAACAAGATTGCCTTGATCGCTCCTCATGCCAAGCTAAACATTATCAATGACTATGTGGTTACCGAAAAGAAAATTGTGGAAATCCCTGATAGCGTTCAGGGGATTGTAAAATGCTTCAATCCAAAGTGCATTACCAACAATGAGGCTATTTTCACCAAATTTAAGGTAATCAATAAATCACCGCTTGCGCTGAAATGTTGCTATTGCGAAAAAATTACTGACAAAGAACATTTACAGATTATCTGACAAGCTTCAAACCTCCTGGCTTGAGTAATTCATGAAGCTGGTTTCCGACCAGCTTCATAATGCTATTTTCAGCAGGCGGCAGTTTCGCCAGAAACTTGCATCCTGAAACTACGATATCCATACATTGTAATAACTACAAAACATATTAGCGGTATCAGGAATGATATGCGCACGGCAGAAACGTCAAATATGGTTCCCATGTCGATTACCCTGCCCATTAGCGGAGGCATGACCGAGCCACCCAGAATAGCCATAATCAGCCCAGCAGCCCCAATTTTGGCATCCTCTCCAACTCCATGGAGGGCAATTCCATAGATCGTGGGAAACATCAGCGACATACAGGCTGAAATGCCAATCAGAGAATAGAGTCCAGCCATTCCCGGAATTACGATTGCCCCGACCGTGGTTACCATGCCTCCAATTGCCAGCCACATCAATAAATGTCCGGGAGAAATATACTTCAAAAGAAAGGTGCTGATAAAACGGCTCGTCACAAAAATCACCATGGCAATGATGTTGTATCCCTGAGCTTCAGCCTCTGTCATACCCAGTTCTGAGGTCGCATAATGAATGATGAATGTCCATACCATGATCTGAACCCCTACGTAAAAAAACTGTGCAATCACACCTTCGTAGTACCGTTTGTTCTTCAGAAGCCGTCTCACGGTCACCATGAAATGGAGTTCCTTATCCTTATCCTCATTTTTGGGCAACTTCGCCAGAGCGATGATCACAAACACAACCAGGATAACTAGGGCGATGGCCACATACGGATAACGAATGATGGCCAGGTCAGAAAGTGTCACCTCATTCAATACTCCCGGATCCATTACAGCCCTCTCTTCAGCAGTGGCAGGATTGAGTCGTGCCAGGATCAGTTGCTGGGCGGTGAACATTCCCATCAATGAACCAATTGGATTAAAAGCCTGTGCCAGATTCAGCCTTCGGGTTGCAGTTTCCTGTGGCCCCATGGATAAAATATAGGGATTGGCACTGGTTTCAAGGAAAGAAAGACCGCAGGTAAGTATAAAATAAGAAATCAGGAAAGGCCAAAAGGTCATTGCCATGCTTGCTGGTATAAACAGGAGGGCCCCGCCAGCGTAAAGTCCCAGTCCAACCAGTATTCCAGCTTTATATGAAAACCTTTTAATGAAAAGTGCGGCTGGGAAGGCCATGGCAAAATATCCCCCGTAAAATGCAAACTGCACAAGAGATCCTTCGAAGTTATTCATCATCAGGATACGGGAAAAGGCCTTCACCATAGGGTTGGTAATATCGTTGGCAAAACCCCATAAGGCAAAACAAATAGTAATTAAGATAAAAGGCACCAGAAAATATTTTGGCACCACTGAAATTTTTCCGGATTTCATAGTAATCGGTTATGATCTTGGTTTAATGCTAAAAACTCCTTCAAAAATGTCAATATTTTTCGATTGGTTAACCTGTGGTATCCTGTAGGTGCTCGTTTTTCGACTGTTTTGGTGTTAAAAAATCAAAAATCGGGAAAAGCAACCTGCATTCAACATTTAACCAGTTCTTACTAGCACGAAATATCAGAGAAACCATTAAAAATTATTTCGGCACAAATTGGAGGAAAGGGATTTTTTATATATTTGCAACGCCTTTCAGAAAGGCAAAACCAAGTTCACAACAAAGAAATTGCCCAGGTGGCGAAATTGGTAGACGCGCTAGTTTCAGGGACTAGTATTCGTAAGGATGTGCAGGTTCGAGTCCTGTTCTGGGCACCAATAAAAATGCAATCGTTTTTACAGACGGTTGCATTTTTTGTTTTGGGCTATCCATATCCCACTTTGTGATTTAAGAGCGGTTCGTTTCAGAAAAATTGCTATTTTCACGCAACAAAAGTTGACCATTTGTTATTCAATCTCGCAGAATAATTCCTGTGCATAATTTCTAATCTTAACCAAGTCACGAACCCTTTTGACTATTTCCATATCATTACCGAATAAACACCATTGTTGCACCATACCAAAATGGTAATGTAAAGGTAAAAAACCGCAGAATCAACGGGAAAATCCTAAAGGGATATATGGCATGGATATGCCCGACACGTTAGTTCACAGGGAGTCGTCCATTAATATTTTAAGATTAAGGGTTATTCGGCCTTCAATGAATTATATTAGTGTTTTTGAGGAATAAGTCCTCTTATTTCTAATAACCAGGAACTAACCCTTAAAATTAAAAAATTAAAAGTCGTATGGGATTTTAGAACTTAACGGTTATTCCGAATTTACCACCACCAAAAGCATTACCGCCACCAAATTCAAGGTTTAATCCGACTTTGTTTGACAAGAAATATCTCGCGCCAACCTGACCGCCCAAACCCAAGCCAGAATTATGATTTCCGACATAACTGTCTGGAGAATTCCACACATAGAATCCCAGATTTAAACCGGCATATATATCCCAGTCACTTGGAATATTAAGAACTCTGTTAAAATGGTAATTGGCATTACCTGAAAATCCCATAATACTATGGTCGTAATAATAGTTTTTATAATGCTCGTTGTAATTTCTATAAGAGAATTCACCTCCAATAGTAATGTCCTGTGATACATAGTGATCAATTCCGATATAAAACGGAACGCCCCATCCTGATAACCCAACTCCAAGATTAAACTGGTTACTTCTATCACGCGTGGAATTTTGGCCAAAAGCAAATCCCGTAACAAAAATAAAGGCAATAATTAAAAGTAAATTTTTCATAAATTCTGTTTTGAATATCTAAAAATTATTTGTTGATAATCTAATGTCCGAAAACGAAGAGGGATATTGAGTATTTGCATCATCTTCGGCTGTAAGAACTATTTTTTTTAGGTTTGACTGATGATACAGTTTCCATCAAGCCTTTCAATTTTTCCGACAAGTAAGGCACTTAAAAATCAATTAAGTCTGCTGTTTTTACCCAGAATACGATCGATCAAAAAATTAGCGCCCCAATTCAATCCAATTTTTGTAAGGTCTATTTGTACTTCTCTGTCTTCAGCCAATTTGTGCCGCGATTGCTTCACCATTGAAACGGGACTAAGATTATATACAAATTCTTTTAACTCATATTTGAGTTCATCTTCTTGCCTGAGTTTTTCTTGTTTCAGGTGCATGATGCGAATGGCCACTCCGGTATAATTGGTTATTTCCGTATTCCCCATTTTTGAAACTTTTAGGATGTTAAGATCTTACTGATGATTTTATCACGTATTGGCCCTTCTATCAGTTTTCTCCGAAGTAATCTCAGAATGAGACTACACATAAAATAGAAACCCGTAATAATTGTATAGCCTATATAGTATTCGCCAATAAGAGATGCAAAGTAAAAACCAACACAAATGCTCGAAAAGAAAATGAATAGCATGACGACCTGTCCCACAAGGAAATTACTAATCAAATCATCCAGAATTACAGATGAACGTTCGATAGTCTGGAGTTTGATTAATTCGTAATTCGTTTGTATATAACCCTTTAGTTTCTCGGAAATTTCCTCTAATTTCTCAATGTTTTGCATCTGCATTGAATTACTTTTCAAATTCGTCAAAAAAATTGGGTCAAAATGCCAACACACCATAAGGCATCGGCAAATAGATCAAACCATTGCTGTTAATCGATGACTTCCTTGCAGTCAAAGATGGATACATTCAACTTTCAGCGCATTACATTTTAAGTGAATAATCTTACATAATTCACATATTTTTAATCGGTTTATTGATTTTTAGATTCAAAAAAAAGGAGACCATATAGAGGCCTCCTTCTTAAAAGTAGATTTGTTTTTGAACCTATTTTTCAGGAAGAATATCGATAATTACCGTACGATTATAAAAACGTTCTTCTGGAAATTTGTTGTCGAACGGAGCTAAATCTTTGTCTTCGCCAAAGCCGTATACTTCAAATTTGACATCAGTCCGGTTAGTCTTTGACAAAGTTTTTTGGATAATGCCTTTCACATCATTTGCACGCGCCAACGAAAGATTGAGGTTATTATCCTCACCTCCAATAATATCAGTATGGCCATGAATAATTACTGAACCGTTTTTAGGAATTTTCGGTGTAACCACTTCGGTGAGATATTTATCATACATTGTTATGGCATCAGAGTTATTGATTTCGTAAATAACACTAAACCGCATCATTTCCTCTTCAACCGGTGGAGTCCAAAGCACAAGGTGAGCAGTAGTTTCTTTCTTGATAAGCTTGCCACTTTTTGTCTGACCAATCATGGTAACTTTGTAATCACCTTCGGTATTTGAGCCTAAAATGTTTTTACCCGGAATACTGACCGAATTTCTGGTATGTGGTCCAAATTTCTGAACTTTTCCCTGTTTGTCGGCTAATTCTAAATTCCATGAAGTGAATGCAGTATCAGCATTATCAGCATTAAAAGTCACATAGCTGTCAACTGGCGCTTCCTGAATATTTTTGATCAAAACGGGTTTTAGTGGTGATTCATTGCCACTCTGGAATTCCATCAATAGTTCAGGAGAACCGCTTGTGATTGAAACCCTGCGGTCGCCTTCACGAAGGAGGGCCAATTCAAGTTGTCCGCCAGGCTGTTCCGATGGAATAACTGGTTTTATTCGACCTTCTGTAGTAATTCTGGCAGAAGCAATTTCAAAAACATCAACCAGGTATTTTTTTGTCGATTCGGCCATCGCCTTTCCATCATTTACACCCTCCATCGACGATCCGGTGAGTGTTATTGTTGACAAAAGATTTTTCAACATACGGTCGCCCAAAATGTTAAGTACATTGTAATAAACAGTCAACTGACGTTTTGAACGCCCATTCAAATCTTTGGGTGTGAAAACTTCCAATTGGTCTTCATTAAAATCTCTTACCTGATCTTTCTGAAGTAATACATAACGACTCGGAATTTCAGTCGATCCTTCATTGAAAAATACATAATTGCGAAGCGGGAATGTTTCCCTTACATTGCGTTCTACCGGAACATTTTTAGGTGCGGTAACAGAAAATTTAACTTCAGGTTCAACAACAGCTACTATTGGTACAAAAAGCTCTTTGGAAGCTTCTACTTTATTACCGCGTCCGAATTTAAGCGCAACACCTGCTCTAACAGTTGTAAGGTTCCACGATTCGATTGAACGCGGATCCTGTCCGAAATAAGGATGAAAGGCAACAAAAGGAGAAAGAACAGCCTGGTTCTGTCTATTTTCTGCTGAAAGCGAAATGTCATACCCGGCACCGATTTGCATTGAGATAATGGATTTGTTCATGTCGCTGAATTCACCATTTCTATCGGGCGTAACAGGCTGATCCGGATAGTCAGGATTGATTCCCTGTTCATACAAAAATCGTTTGTCAACATTAAACGCAAAACGCGGGCCACCATAAATGTAGAAATTTGATTTGAATGGCGCGATGCGTATACTTGGTTCCACTGTAATGTATGCCAAGTGATCAGTTTCCAGATCTGCCGGACAATTGCAGGGAGTTGTTACTTGCTCCCATGCGGCCCGGCGGCTTTCATAACCAGCCTGAAGCATGAATCCGAAAATTGTTCCAGGACGATGAAACTCCATAACGGGAAAGGCAAAAAGCCCGATTCCCTGGCCATCATGAAAAGCTGCTGGAACCATATAATCGTTGGTGAGCTGCTGGGTGGTTCCCTGGTAGAAATTGAAATTTGCTCCACCAGCTGCACCAAACCACCATGATGGTTTCGTAAACTTAGCCGACTGTGTTTCCTGAGCCTGAATAGGCGATTGAACCGTAGCCAACATCAACGAAACGACAATAACACTTTTTACGATCATGCTTAAAGGAAGCCACTCGATACGCGATCCCAGTTTACAACTTGGTTTTGATATACTATTTTTCATTTTTTTATTTTTATAAAATATATGGTCTTTCTTAAATTCCCCCTAAGGAGATAAACTCAATTTAACTACGGTTCAACAACAGTACATGCGTTCAACGTAACAGCAGTCTGCGCCAATAACTTTCCGGTAACCTTTGATCCCGTATTGAGTGATATAAGGGTTTTACTCAGGATAGTTCCATAAAGAACTGTGTTCGTACCAAGTACGGCCTGTCCTGCTACTACCCAGATAATATTTTTGGCTTGCGCACCACCTATCAAATTAATTTTTGCACTTGAAAGTAAGGTAAGATCCTGTGCGATTTGGAAAACCCATGTATCATTTGCACCACCCGATAACGTAACGCTGGCATCAGGGTTAATCAAAACTCCGGTACTCCATTTGTACAAACCAGGAGCTAATGTCAGGCCGCTAAGATTTCCGGCACCCTGTTCCAAAACAGGTGCAGGAGTAACTAAATTATTGGCTGTTGTATAAGCATTTTCCATGTCCAAAACAGCTACCGTCAAATTACTTGGCGTTGGTGGAGCATAATCTGAAGCATATACTTTCCCGGTTACATGAGTTGCAATCGAAGTGTGCGACGACTGCCCATTGGTATCCATGATCAATCCAAATCCGGTTATTGCAGCGGCGGCGGCAGGACTTACGCCAATATCACCTTGAACTGAAGTAATTCCTGTAGATGAAATTCCTGATTTTGTCAATATTGAAAAATTACCGGATGAACCAAGATTGATGGCCGCGGGACTAACTGGGTTTTGAGCAATAAAGTTCGCGGTAATATTTTTATCCGAGTTCATGGTAACAGACAATGGATTCGATGAGCCATTTGCATCACCACTCCAGTTGTTAAAAATATATCCTGAATTAGCTGTTGCTGTTAGCTGAACGATATCTCCACTGTTGTAAGCTGTCTCGTCCGGATTCTTGACCACATTACCATTAATGGCGTTTACATTTAATGAGTACGTGTTCGAAATGATGGCAGCAAAGTTCGCGATCACATTCTTATTTGCATCCATGGTAACCGAAACTGAATTTTGTGAACCTGTTGCGTCGCCACTCCATCCAGTGAATGTATATCCAGTTGCAGGTGTTGCAGTGAGAACAACAATTTCCCCACTATTATAATTCGTCTTGCTTGGAGCTTTCAATACAGTTCCGTTGATAGCAGTAACATTTAAGGTATAGGTGGTTGCAATAACAGCGAAGTTTGCAGTTACATTCTTATTCGCATTCATGGTAACCGAAACTGAACTTTGTGAACCTGTTGCGTCGCCGCTCCATCCAGTGAATGTATAACCAGCTGCAGGTGTTGCAGTGAGAACTACAATCTCGCCACTATTGTATGAGGTCTTGCCTGGAATTTTCGTAACTGTTCCGTTTTCGACGTTTACATTTAGAGTATAGGTGTTTGCTGCAAAATTGGCAACTAAGTTTCTACTTTCACTCAACTGAAAAGCATAGCTGGCATCGGTAGATGCTACGGTAAGACCTTCTGTCCAATTAATAAATGTATATTCGGAATTTGGAGTTGCTGTTACAGTAACATTTGCACCAGCAGTATAGGTACCGGCTCCGGTTGTAATTCCCCCTTCAGCTGGATTCGATGACAGCCCAACCACAAACTGGAGCGAGAAGTTTGCAACCAATGTTTTGTTTCCATCCATTGTAAACTGATAACTTGGATTTATTGAAACAGGAGTTCCATTAAGTGTCCAGTTGACAAATGAATAACCCATATTAGAAGTGGCGGTTACAGTAACAGAAGAACCTTTGGCAAATGTGCCTGTCATTGTGGTTGTTCCGCCAGCCGTTGGACTCGATTCCAAATTTACTTGTGCTATACTAGTAAACGACCATTTATAGTCTTGTTGTAAGGCCTGTCCGAATAAATCTTTGGCAAGCGTGGTAATTGTACCCGAATAAAGTACGTTAGGTAAAAGTGGACTTGCTGGGGTGAACGACGCAGTTAATCCATTGTATGTAACGGTTCCGGCGATCGTGGTTGTTCCTTGTTGAATAATAAAAGATGCCTGATTGATGGTTGATGGTTCCATCTTTTCGTTGAAAGTTGCCGAAATTACCTGATTAAGCGGCACGTCAATGGCATTGTTTGTAGGGATCGTGGATACCACAAGTGGGCAAAGGCCGACCTTTGCTTCATAATCGTCTGTTTTACAACTAGTAAAAGACACAACCGAAGCAACGGTAAGAATTGCTAAAAGTTTTAGTTTATTCATTTTCATTGTTATTGTTTTTTATTTAAAAAAATTGGATATCACTAATCATGCAAAGTAGCCGCCGATTATGACAGAAAGTCTTATATCGCATTGGCAAATTGTTACATCTATCACACATTTAGAATATTGCAGCCGAAATTAGAAAAGGAGGAATGCGTCAGGATCCAGGAATTGATCATCCCCGGTAATTAGACAACAAAAGAACGGATGATAGGGCTAAAGAAAAGTCCATACCAGAATACCGGCATGGACTTTTTAATACTGAACTGATTGAATATTGTGCTTTAATGACTTCAAATGAAACTCTTCGGTTTAATGCACGACCTACGTCGGAATGGTTTGTAACAGCAAGTTGAGTTTCTCTAAGCGANNAGTCGATGTAATCGGTAACACCATCGATATCGGTATCAACCGGCTATTTATTCGTATAAATTTTAACTTTGGCAGGCATGTTCGGGTATGCGAGCCCGGGGTGTGGAAGACATTCTGATCACAGCAACAGACAATCTGAACGGGTTTACCGATACAATCCGTAATGTTTTTCCCCAGTCAAAGACCCAGATTTGTGTGGTCCATCAAATCCGTAATGCCAGCCGATACGTGGTTTGGAAGGATAAGAAAGCCTTCACACAGGATATGAAGCAAATCTATGGCACTCCGACAAAGGAGGAGGCTGCTGCCGCTTTAGAGGACTTTGCTACCCAGTGGAAAGGCAAATATTCTTATGCCATTAGAAGCTAGCGCGAAAACTGGGAAGACCTCACCGTATTTTTTGAGTTTCCCCCGGAAATCACGAAAATGATCTATACAACCAACATTATTGAGA
>DIFU01000004.1 GCA_002419285.1 Prolixibacteraceae bacterium UBA5740
TGGCTTCAAGGATTGGAATGGCCTCCTCATATCGGCCGCCGATGATGTGGGCGTTAGACACGGCAAACTTCTGGCCGGCATGCAATACGCGGTAACCTGTTTGCTCCCTCACCGGATAAAACATGGTGGTATACTCTGCCGCGGCATCCTGCGAAAGAACCTTAATCTTATCCAGTCCGTTGGACATATTTGGTTGAATTGTTACCAGTGCACCCAGTGTCCCTCGGGTGGCATACAACATGGAACGGTCGAGCAGGGTTTGCTTCACCACCTTCCCTTTCTGGTCGTACATAGAGACAAAGTAACGACCGATCAGGTAGAAATCCTTGGTTTTGGAAACAGAGCCGTCCTCTGGATTCTCTTCCCTGATGACTTCCCAGTCAAAAAAGAGGCTTAGGCTGTCGAGGGTCAACAAGTAATCTGCAGAATAAGGTTTGAGAAAGGAAAGAATCTGGGTTGAACCGATATCCCGAATCAGTATTGAATCGTTTGCAGGAAGGGGTGATAGCGTATCGGCAACAAAGACCACAACAGGATCTATCTCTTTTGGCTTAAACGATAGTGCCCGCCCAAAATCGCGGATGGCAGATTCGTAAGCCACTTCATGCTTGTCCTTGATATCAGGATTTGACCTATAATCATATTGATTCGCGAAAACGACAGTAGCAGGTTTCTCGGTGAGAACCATTTCGGGTGGATTGGTTCGATACAGAAAAACAGGAGTGGTACAACCCGAAAGGACCACCAGAATCAAAGCCAGGTATTGATAAGATTTCATATTGAATCATATTGAAGATAAAGCTACTTGCGCCAAATTCATGCCAGAATTTAACATCAGTAAATCTCTGAAACGAGATACAATTTACCACTAAACACACCAAGAATCAATATCCTCTGAAAAAAAGACAGCCAGCTTTCGGGCAGGTATCTGAGATTATCTCTAATTACCCGTCAATCAACAGTCTGTTTAGCAATTTATACCGTCCAACTGGTTTCGATGAGGCTTCCACGTTCCTCGTGGTTCCGGATACGTAAGTGGACATCAATCTCCTGCTGCATCTCCTCGACATGGGAAATGACTCCTACTATGCGGTTCTCCTTGCGGAGCGACTTCAGGGTATCGAACACCACGTCCAGCGTTTCCTTGTCGAGGGATCCAAAGCCCTCGTCCAGGAAGAAAAAGTTCTGGTTCGACTCCGTAATCTTCTGGATGTTGTCGGCCAGGGCGAGGGCCAGGCACAAGGCTGCCTGAAAGGTCTGGCCGCCAGAAAGGGTCTTGACGCTCCGTACTTTTCCCCCATTCATATAATCCCGAATCTGGAAATTATTGTCAGGGGTAATTTCCAGACTCAGCTTTTGCCGTGTAAGCTGGAAGAAACGGTCGTTGGCCGAACTGCACAGATTCTGCAGATAAACCGAGGAGATATAATTCACAAAACCGCTTGCCTTGAAAAGCGACTTCATCGTTTTGAGATTGGCAGTCCGCAGGTCGAGTCTTTCAAGCTCTTTGTATAGTTCAGCTTGGCTTTCCAGGTCCTTCACCAACTTGTTGCAGAGTTCCTTGATGCTTCCCTGCTCCTGGTTCTTCGAAGTAATCTGCTCCTTCATACCTGCCAGCTTCACAGACAATTCCTGATGCTTTTCCGGAAAATATACCCGGGTTCCGACCTCCTTTTGTAACTGATCCAGCAGCGACTGGTTCCGTGTGAAATTGTCCCTGAATTGTGAAAGCCTTAGCCTCTCAGCCTGTGGATCAAAAACTTCGGACAAGATGACTGCGACCTCATCCATTGACACAAACTGAGACTTTTCGAGCTGATCCATCATTTGTTGGTCCAGTTCCGACTGCGTCTGCTTTTCCTTTGTCAGCTCATTCCGGTTCGACTGCAGGCTACCCTGCAGGGTATCGCGGACTTTATTTTTTTCGCCCATCTGGCGATTGAGATTGCCGAAGGATAATTCCAGGTCATTGAACTTGTCCAGCAATGCTGATCTTTCAGTCTCCAGTTGTTCTGGTCCGGCTTTCAGGTAACTGTCGGGATTCACCACCTTCAACTGCCGCAACAGCGTGGAGGATTCCGACTTGAAGCCGGTAATTGTATTTCGAATTTTATCCAGTTCCAACTGGTATTTCCTGAGGTTGGCAGACTCTTTTTCCTGGTTCTTAACCAATTCATCCAGGGTTTCCTGAGTCGCACCGATCTCTTTCTGAATACGGTCAGCTTCCCGAAATGCCTCCTCCAGGTCAGACTTAACCTGATATTTATCCCAGACAAACTTCAGGTCATGCTCACCGATGCTATTATGAATTCCTAGTTTCTTCTGGTTCAATTCATCCTGCTGGTCCCTGATCATCTTTAACTTACCCTCCTGAAGGGTAATCTGACCCATCCACCCGGATATCAACTCCATTTCCTTTTCGAAAGATTTTCTTTCAGTCCCAAGGCTCGCGATTGCCTCATCTATATCGCCTTCCCTGAAAATACCGGGGTGATGCAACGACCCGCATAGCGGACAAGGGTCACCCTCCATCAGGTCGTCGGAATATTCCTTCAGTTTTGCCTTGACGCGAAGGTGATCCTCCTGTTGCTGCAAGCCTTTCAGGTTCCTCCTGAGGACCTCCGCCTTTTCCTTTAGTTTCAGCAGAATTTCAGTGTAGCCGGCCCCGGATAGATGCTGGAGCCGGGACTCCACCAACAAGGCAACCTTTTCTTTACCCACCTCTCCTAAGGCCAGGTCAGATTTTGCAATCGCCTTGGTAACTTCCACGACCTGCTTCTCCAGCTGATCCCTCTCGACATGCCAGGCTTTCACTTCCGCCAGAAGCTTCAGGTCGGGCAGCTTCACCTTAAGTTCCCTGAGTTGTCCTTCGAGCTTATTCTTTTCATTAGATAATGACTCCAGTTTCTTTTCCAGATCGCGGCATAAACCGTCTCCCTTGGTGAACCTGACTTCTTCATTCGCCAGTTTCTTCTCCAGATCCTTTATCTGAACCAGTTTTCCCATTTCCTCCGACTTTTGCCTGAGCTCCTCCCGCTTTTGGTATGCTGGATTCAGTTCATCCAGGCGCATTGTAAGAGTCTTGATTTCCTCATCGTGGAGGATCAACTTTTGCTCCTCCTCCCCGATTTGATTTTCACGAATGGCCAATGCTTTTTTGTTCTGTTTCCAACGCTCCAGCAGGAATTTGAATTGGTTCACACACTGCTCATACCTGGCAATCTTGTGTTCGAGCTTCCTGAATTCAGGTTCTTCTTCATGCAATGACTGCATTCGTTTTTCAGCCGCATCCTTCCGTATCATCAGGTCACTGAGTTTTCGGTATTCCTCTTCTTCCTTCTGCAAAACACTTAAACCCTCATCCATTTCTTTCAGGTCATTGCCGAGTTGTTCAAGCTGAGCTCTATACTCCGTTAGCCGGTCGGGGTGCACATCGCCCAGTTGATTAAGTTTGGTTTTGATCACCAGACTGCTGTCATTGTTCTTTGACTCCAGTGAAGTCACCTTGTGGAAAAACTCGTATTTCCCCAGATTGAACAGCTCCTTCATCATTTGCGTGCGGTCCTTGTTCCCCAACTGAAGAAACTCCTGAAACTGTCCCTGGGGAATGATGATGGTGCGTTTGAAGTTGTCGTAACTCAATCCGATTGCCCGCTCCAGCTCATTCATTTCAATGGGAATCCATGACTCGCCCGATTTTTGGTATGCCGTGCGTTCAAGGGTCTTCACGTCCTCAAAATTTTTGCTGTTGCGTTTTCCCCTGACCGTGGCCCTATAAGACATTTGATCCTTGCCGGTTTCGAAGATGAAATCGATCAGTAACTCGTTCGCCTTCAGGTTCATCATGTTATAATAGCGGTTATCGCCCGACTGATTTAGCCGGTCGGTTTTCCCATAGATGGCAAAAGTGATGGCCTCGAGGATGGTGGACTTGCCGCTGCCTACGATCCCGAAGATGCCAAAAAGGTGCGCGGCAGTCAGTTTGGTAAAATCGATGGTCTGTTTTTCCTGATAGGAGTACAGGCCTTGTATTGTAAGTTTTATAGGTATCATACTTTATTTCAATTTCACCACGGATTACTCAGATTACACAGATTCATAATTTTTTAATTCCCTTATACCAGCCACAAATGGCAGCTTTCAATTTAGACGGGTTTACATGACAACCCGCTTAATTCCCCGCTTCATGTCAGTTACGTTAAAATTCATAAGCAAGCCCAGCTTATATCCTGATAATTTCAGGTAAGTCATGAGTTGTGCCTGATGAATAGGCATTATTTCTTCAACTGCTTTAAGCTCAAGAATAATTGAATCTTCTACCAATAAATCAATTCGGTAACCACCATCCAGAACAATTTTGACATAGCAGACAGGTATTGATACCTGCCTTTTCACTTGATATCCAGATTTCAAAAGTTCGTATTCAAGACAAGTTTCATAAATTGATTCCAGTAATCCAGGACCCAGCTCACGATGAACTTTATAAGCCGCACCAATTATATCATAAGTTATGTCGTTGAGTTCTTCCATCTTTTTTATTAAAAGGTATTGAAGTACTTCCTCATCAGTGAAAATCTGTGTAATCTGTGGTTAAAAAGCTATTCGTCACCTGATGAGAGGATCTCAGTAAAGAGATCCATTATCTCCTGATTGGGATCCTGTCCTTTCTCATGCCTGAAATAATCCCTGAAAAGCTCCTCCATGCTTCGCGACAGGTCAATCTGCTTATGTTGGGATCCGGAATTGAAGTCACCCCCGGAGATTTCAGGGATGATGGCAACGATGCCCGGATGGGCGTTCTGGATCTGCCTTCTTTCCATGGCGGTGAGGAAAGTTTCGGTAACCAGCGTCAGTTCAACCAGCGCATTCTGGTGATCGGAGAGCCAAAGCAATGCATCCTCCAGGCCTTCGGCACGCTTTCGCAACAACCGTTTTCCCCCGGACAATTGCACCTCACGTACAACCGCAGGCATCCCCGGATCGGCCTCAACCACCAGCACGAACTTGTCCTGGTTGGCTTCAGCGAAACTATAGGACAAGGGACTCCCACTGTAATAGGCCATTTTAGGTTGCTGATCGACACGATGCATCCGGTGCAGGTGCCCCAAAGCCGTGTATTGAATTTGCGGAGGGATCATTTCGGTATAGAGCACATGAACCCCACCCACATGCAGGATCGGTTTCTCATCCTCAGGCTCTTCGGGTAATTCGTCGCCCCTTCGGACCATAAAAAGATGCGTGGCTAAAATATTCACGCCCCTGTCATCACAAAAGGCCCCAGCAATCGCACTCCAGCGGTCGCGGAGTACCAAACCCAGCTCCTCTTCCTTGTCGGCTACCCCCAGCCATGTTTTTATCCTATACTCATTGGCATAAGGTGTCAAAAGGATTCTCAGCGGCACATCAGTATCCGGCATCTGTATCTCGAGAAAACCTTCCTCACTTCGCAGCACCTTAAGGCCCGAATCCAGTTCAAAAGGGAGGATCCGGGAATCGGGATAGCCGGCGAAAATAATTCCGCATTCACGGGCAAGCGGATCGGGAGATTCAATCCTGTCGGGCGAATCATGGTTACCTGCAATGGCAATCACCGGCCGCCGTCCCTGGTTAGTCAGCCGTTTCAATGTCTTGTATAAAAGATCAACCGCATCGGTGGGAGGATTGAATGTATCGAACAAATCGCCCGCCAAAATGATGGCATCCACCTGTTCACGATCAGCGATTTCACAGATTTCCTGTAACACAGCCTGTTGTTCCGTGATTCTGGGGAAGTCGTCGAGTCGCTTTCCCAGGTGCCAGTCTGACGTATGAAGGAGCTTCATGGGTATTCAGTTAAAGGGATTAAAAGTATCAATCTTCCCCACAATACACAAGGAGGAAGAGATCAGATTCCCTTTCCCTTCACATCCCGTTTAAGGTAATCCTTCAGGATTTTCCCAAACTGCTTGTCCTTTTTCCTTTTTTCGGCCACTGATGTTTCAAATCTGGAGATCTCACGCTGTAATTTCAGGTAATTGTCAAGCACATCGCTGTCGAGTTCACCTGATTCAACAGCTGCAATGACAGCACATCCCGCTTCATTGGCATGGGTACAATCCTTAAACCGGCAATCCGGAGCCCGTTGAAGAATCAGGTCAAAGGCAAAATCGAGGCCTTCTTCCTGGTCGGCCATTCCAACCTCCCTCATTCCGGGATTGTCGATCAGAATACCACCATTTTCCAGTACAATCAATTCGCGGTGGCTGGTCAAATGCCGGCCTTTGCCGGTACTGTCGCTAATTGCCCCGGTTTGCATGGCAGCCCTGCCGGAAAGCCGGTTGATGAGCGTTGATTTTCCGACACCAGAGGAACCCAGCATACAAAAGGTTTTCCCTTTTTCAATGATTCTTTTGAGCGCGTCGAGTCCTTCCATGGTTTCGTTGCTGATGGCAAATACCGGAATACCCTTCTCACGCTGCCTTACCTTATCAATAAGTCCGGTCAAGATAGGTTTGTCGATCAGGTCGGTCTTGGTCAGGACAATGATGGGGGAAACCCCGGAGGCATGGCAGATGGTCAGGTATCGCTCCAACCGGTTGAGGTTAAAATCCCTGTCGGTGGCCTGCACCAAAAGTGCATAATCAATATTGGCAGCGATGACTTGCTTTTCGGTCGGTTGTCCGGCAGCCTGCCTCGTAAGAACTAAGGATCGGGGCAAGATATGGTGGATGATCGAGAAATCGGGGTCATAAATGGTCAGGGAAACCCAGTCGCCCACGGCAGGGAAATCCTCGCGACTCTTTGCCGAGAAGCGAAGGTTGCCGGTGATTTCGGCATCATATTCCCCTTTTTCCGTTGCTACCACATAGCGTTCCTTGTGCTCCAAAATTACTCTGCCAACGTCAAATTGAAGAAGTTGATGTTCAGCCCTGTACTGCTCGAATTGATCACCATATCCTAATTCTGTCAGTTTCATATCGGTTAAAAAGTTTTAGGCTTGTCAGTCGGGAATCTATCACTTTCCAGGATTCTCATTGATAAATGATGTAACTTCCGCAACAGCTGAAATGCAAGATCAGACAAAATCCATTACTCCCATATCCGGGATATTTGATTCGCTTAAATGAATGATTTACTACCCACAGAAATTATCACCATCACCTCTTATACAAAATTAGGGGATCGGAATGGATGTTTGATGAGATTAACCATATTTTATTGCAATGGATCTAACCTTAAACAAATCAATTTCAAAAACCAGGGTCATTTCGCATAAACAATCTCGATGGGCATTGTTTGATTCACTAAAGTCCATTTGGAAATCAAAATGTCATTCAATAGCTTTGAAAAACCATAATGAACCTATACTATGAAAAAAACAGCAATAATTTTACTGATCCTTACTTTTGGGTTCGTTGCATCAGTCAGTGCAGACCATCCCAAGTACCGGGTGGTCATATTGACAGACCAGACCCACGATGACGGGAATTCACTGATCCGATACCTATATTATTCCCATTTCTTCGATACGGAGGCGATCATTGTAACCCCTCAGCTACCCGACTTTAATCACAACGACCCGGGGCCATGGAACAAGGCGCAATCAATCATCAATGCCTATGAACAGGAGTATCCGCACTTGAAAAAACACCAGTCAGACCTGATCACCCCAGAGCAACTGCGCAAGGTTACCAAACAAGGGCGTGGTGCCATTCCCATTCTCTTTCTGACCAATGCCCGGAAATTTTCGGGAGAGATTGCAGGTAGGCATGTCGAAAGCAGCTGGGGAGACATCCATTTCCATGACTGGATCGGAGAAGGATTGAATCCAAACGGTGAGCCCAAGGATTCGGAAGGCAGCGAATACCTTTTGGAAGTTTTCAGCAAAAAAGATGACAGGCCGATTTATGTACAATCCTGGGGAGGCCCCATCACCCTGATCCAGGCCTTGTATCGTTTCAGGCAAAAAAACGGGGATAAAAAGTTCTCACAACTACTGGCCAAACTTCATGTATTTGGCATTCTTCTACAGGACATTACATTCGACTACCTCATCAGTCTGGATGACGTAAAAACCCATGGCTGCCTGAATATGGGCGATACCAAATCCACCTACACCGGAGAACGCTTTAGTCCCGGCTGGCTCCTTCTGGATGAAGGTCATTTCTGGAAATATATTTCGGTGATGAAACAGAATGAAGTTAACGGGCACGGTCCCATGTCGAACCTATATGATCATGGCGGCGAAGGAGACACCCCGGCCTTTCTGTATCTGGTTAGTGCAGCCCTTGGACTGAATGACCCAGCCGATCCGACCATGGGAAGCTGGGGAACGATGTTCACAAAGATGCAAGGACCCTTTCCGGATTCCTATTTTTCGACCTGCAATGTGAATGTCAATGAGATGATGCGATGGGTACCTGAAGTAAAGAACAACTTCATGAACCGACTGGATTGGTCACTCAAGGAACCTGAAGAAGTAAATCACGAACCCGTAGCCGCGATTGGCAAGGATCGCAGTAACAATATCATCAGAATCAAAGCAAAACCCGGGAAGACCCTGCAACTGGATGCATCGCGATCATTTGACCCGGATGGAGACCAGCTGGCTATCAAATGGTTTGTGTATGAAACAGCCGGCACCTATACGGGTAAGTATGCTCTGGACTGCGGAAAAAATGCGGTTCTGAACCTCAAAATGCCTGAAGATCTGGGAGACAAGGAAATCCATCTGATACTTGAGGTCCGTGACCAGGGCACGCCCTCCTTAGTCAGCTACCGCAGGGTTATACTGCAAAACCTGCAGGCACCCCGACCATCTTCCCTTCCATCGAAAAGTCGGTCGCCGAGGTAACTTCCACGTCCACAAACTGACCGATCAACGATTCGTCATCTGAGGCGAAGCGTACTATTAGCTTACCCTCAGTGAGGGCGCTCAGGTAACCTTCCTTGCGGTCGTTACCACGCACGAGTACACGCATTTTCTTTCCGACCAGGCTCTCATTGCATGCCAGGTTGTGTTTGCGCAATTCGTCGGTAAGTATGTGTAATCTCTTCTTCTTCTCTTCCAGTGGGATGTCATCAGCCCAGCGATGGCTGACAGCCCCGGGCCGAGGAGAATAGATGGCCGTATAGGACATGTTGAAACGGAATTCTTCCATGGCCAACCGTGTGTTTTCAAATTCCTCTTCAGTCTCACCCGTAAAACCGACGATGATATCGGTAAACAGGGTTGCTTCGGGAATCAGTCGTCGTATGGAATGAACAATCTGGCGGTACTTTTCCATATTGTGTTTGCGGTTCATCCGCATCAGCACCTTGTCGTCGCCACTCTGCATGGGCAGGTGGAACTGCTTGCCGAGTACCTTGTAAGCGGCTATGGTTTCGATGACATCATCGCTCATGTCGCGCGGGTGGGGAGAGGTAAAGTACACCCAGAATTCCCTGTCAAGCCGGTTACCCAGCTCGCCGATGGCTTTCAACAGCTGCGCAAAACTGATCTCTTCCCCTTTCTTGTCGAGACCGTATGAATTTACATTCTGGCCCAGCAGGGTAATCGTTTTATAGCCATCCATGACCAGTTGTTCCACTTCAGCCAGTATATCACCCGAAGCACGTGAAACCTCACGTCCCCGTGTATAAGGCACGGCGCAGAATGTACAGAACTTGTCGCAACCGTTTTGGATAGGAATAAAGGCTTCAAATTCGGACTTATAGGAAGGCTTAACACTCCAAAAAGCCTCGATATTCTCGTTGTGCGGATCTATTCCCGACTTCAGGTGGGTTGGAGTGGTAATACCATATTGGCTGATCATCTGTGGTAACTTAGGCAGATCCTTCATCTGGAAGGTAATGTCAAAAAGCTTCAGGAACCGCTCATGGTCATTTGGCAGGATACACCCTGAAATAAACGTGATCAGGTTTTTACGGGCTTTCCATTGGTTCCATTTATGGATGCGGGTGTATACCTTATCGATCGCCTTCTGCCTGACCGAACAGGCGAGGATGCCAATCAGTCCGGCTTCCTCTTCATTGTCTGTCCACTCATATCCAGCCTTTTCGAGAACGGCAGAAACCCGTTCACTGTCCGACATATTCATCTGGCAACCCAGTGTGATTACATGATATTTCATTTTCTGTTTCCTCTTTTTTAAACTTATCCAATTTCTCGGTCACACTCACATCATATCCCCAACCTGTCTAAAAATAGACTTCCGAATAAATATTGGAAACGGGAATCCCTTTCCCAGTCAATATATCAAAAACATCGCCGATCATCTGGCTGTTTCCACAAAGGAAACAATGCGTTGCCGGCTTCAGTTGCAAAGTTCGCAAATAATCGCTGACCCTCCCCTTGAAATGGCCAGCTTCATCCCTGCTGGTGCATAAAACCACCCGTTGTGAATCAAAATCGGCATGATCGTAAGCTTCATTGGCATACCTGACACCATGTACCAGTCTGTAATCCATACCCGGATGGGTCTTTACAAAGCTGTGGAACGGGCTTATCCCTGTACCTGTGGCAATGAACAGAAAATCGGGTGGCAAAAACATTCCCGGATGAAACTTGAAAAATCCAAACGGACCGTCCACTTCCAGCTGATCGCCGGGCTTCAGTCGTTTCAGCCTGCCCGAAACCTTACCTCCCTGAACTTCCCGGACGAGAATTTCGAGGTAATCGTCCTGCTCGCCACTATAAACAGAGTATTCGCGCCGTTCACCTGTCCGTATATCCCCAACTGTTATAAACTGTCCGGTCTGAAATTGCAGACCCTTTTTTTCCATGCGAATCACGAAAGTTTCGGGTGTGATCTCGCGAACAGACAGAACTTGGTGACGATTCAACGCTTCTAAATTAAAATGATTTTAAATTGCTGCAAAACTATGAAATTTCATCCAAAAACAAACAAATGGCTTTACGTGTTACGCAAACAAACCCAGCCTGTTAACGATTTGCCCTGCGCCAGTCCCATGGAGCCATGGGGTTTTTATCGCGCCACAGTCCCTTACGGGTATTCCTGGCCTCACGTTCGAGATTGGCCAGTGACCGGTTCTTGTTACCCCGGTAATGCCATGCCAGTCCGGCTTTCAGCAGTGCTTTATTGACATTGACGTCGCCAGCCCATACAATCGCCAGGGTCCGGCCATACTGGTCCTGTCCAATTTTCTCGATCTTTACGGTTTTTCCCATACAATAGGAGGCCGTGAATTGCCTTGCCGTATTCCCGAAAGGTTGTCCGATTTCCGGGCAGTCGATTCCCTCAAGCCTTATCCTGATCTGTTTGTTTTTCGAATCCTGAACGGTTATGGTGTCTCCGTCGGCCACCCTGATTACTTTGGCATCATATGATTCGGCGTTTAATAGAAACGCCATAAGAATGATTGAGAGCCACTTCATTGTATCATCATTTTGGTGTAAAATTAATAAAATTCGGCCAGCAGGAAGTTTTAGGCAGGTTTGCTCAGAAATCCGCCATATTAATATTAGTTTTGAATGTATTGATAATAAACATTAAACCATCCGTTATGAGAACCATTTACCTTGGAATATGGATTATCCTGATTTCCCTTGTTTCGTGCACCAACACTCCGGAAGGAGAATGGCAGGAATTGTTTAACGGCAAGGACCTTACTGGCTGGAAGGCTAACGAAAATCCTGAAAGTTTCCAGATTGAGGACGGCGCGATTGTCGCATCGGGCTCCAGAAGCCACCTTTTCCTGGAAGCGAAAAAGCCTTTCCGCAATTTTGAACTGACCGCCAGTGTCAAATCGGTACCCGGATCAAACTCAGGTATTTACTTTCACACAAACTTTCAGGACGAAGGCTGGCCATCGACGGGATATGAAGTCCAGGTAAACAATACCCTGGTTGGCGAGAATAACATGCATGAAAGCAAGAAAACCGGCAGCCTTTATGGTATCCGTAACGTTTATTACCCTGTCGCGCAAAATGATGAATGGTTCAACTTGCTCATCAGGGTTGTTGAAAACAGGGTTGAGGTTTTCGTAAACGATTACCAGGTAGTCGACTACATCCAACCTGACGCCCCGTGGAGGAACGATGAATTTAAGAACCGGCTTCTGGGATCGGGTACTTTTGCCATCCAGGCCCATGATGAAAACAGCAAGGTCTACTACAAGGATATCAAGGTTCGCAGTCTGCCTGACGGAGAGAAAACTGCCCTTAAAGTGGAGGAAGAATGGGATGCGACGGTTACCAGACTGATGGCAGCCGGATATCCTCTGGTCGATTTTCATGCACACCTGAAAGGAGGTCTTACCATTGAGGACGTGAAAGAATATTCACTGACCCAGGGCATCAACTACGGACTGGCACCCAATTGCGGACTGCACTTCCCGGTGACCGACGATGCTTCACTGGCCACCTATATGGACACAGTAAGGGGACAACCCATTTTCAGGGGTATGCAAGCCGAAGGACGTGAATGGATCACCCTGTTTTCACCTGAAGCGATAGCAAAATTTGACTACGTATTCACCGATGCTATGACCTTTACGGATTCCAAAGGACGTAGGAACCGGATCTGGATAAAAGAGGAAGTTTGGGTTGATGACAAACAGCAGTTCATGGACCAGATGGTAGGGAAAATTGAAGCCATCATGTCGCAGGAGCCTGTCGATATTTATGTGAACCCTACCGTCCTTCCCGACGAACTGATGCCCGAGCATGCCGATCTCTGGACAAAAGAGCGGATGGCCCGGGTGATAAAAGTGCTGGCCGACAACCAGATTGCACTTGAAATCAACGCAAGGTACAAAACACCCAGCGCCGAAATGATTAAAATGGCCAAAGAGGCCGGTCTGAAGTTTTCATTCGGCACAAATAACACGGGCAAAGATCTTGGGCGCCTCGAGTATTGCATTCAGATGATCGAAGAGTGCAACCTCACCCCCAGTGATATCTTTATGCCCAAACCCCACAACCTGAAGCCTGTTTTGGTGAAAGGGTTGCCTGAAAAAATCACCGGATAATCCGATCTTATCCACATACCATGAAAAAAACATTGATCATTCTGCTGCTGGCTATCTTCATGATGCCGGCAGCAGGTTCAGGAAAAAATGGTTCTCCCCAAAAAGCCAAAACTAAACAAGCCCTATTCAACGGCAAAAATCTCGATGGCTGGTACACCTTCCTGAAAGACAAAGGAAGAGGCAATGATCCCAACCAGGTATTTACCGTCGTGAACGGCGTGATACGTATATCAGGGGAAGAATTTGGCTGCATCACCACGATCGATGAATTCGAGAACTACCGGTTAACGGTGAAATTCAAGTGGGGCAGGCAGACCTGGGCGCCCCGTATTGACAGGGCCAGGGACAGCGGAATCCTGTTGCATTCGGTTGGAGAGGACGGAGGATCTGATAATACATGGATGCACTCGATCGAATGTCAGATGATTGAGGGAGGTACCGGAGATATCATCGTAGTCGGCGATGGCAGCAAGAACTTTTCGGTAACCGTAACTGCCGCACCTGAAAAACAAGGCAGTTCACCTGTTTTCATGCCCGGAGGCGAACCCGTAACGGTCAATGCAGGTCGCGTAAACTGGCAACACAGGGATCCTGCATGGAAAGATACCTTGGGATTTCGTGGCGTTCGTGATGTCGAAAAACCCATTGGCAAATGGAATACCGTAGTTTGTGAGGCAAAGGGAGACAACCTGTTGATTTACCTGAACGGAAAACTGGTAAACCAGGCTTCGGCAGTAAAACCATCGAAAGGAAAAATACAGATTCAGTCGGAAGGGGCAGAACTTTTTATAAAGAAAGTGACAATCCAACCGCTTTAAAAAATCAGCGACCGAGCCACTCTTCAGGATTCAGTTTGGTACTTTCCTTCCAGATCTGAAACTTCAGGATAGACTTGTTCCCATCCTCCGGATCGGTAAACACGGAGCCTATATTCTGGCGGGCTTCGACCTTGTCTCCTTTCTTGACGATGATGTCGACCAGGTTGGAATAGACCGACAGGAATTGCCCGTGACGGATGATGACCGCCATATTGCCTCCCGTAATCCCGAAGACCCGGCTAACCTCGCCATTAAAGACCGAACGTACTTTAGAGCCGGAACTGGTGGCAATATTGATCCCATTGTTATTGACCGTGACATTCCGAAGTACCGGGTGAGGATGAACCCCGAATTTCTCGGTAATGACCCCTCTTTCGACAGGCCAGGGAAGGCGTCGTTTATTCTGTTCAAAATTGGTCCCGGTCAGTTTCTGTTCAGGCGTCATGGCGAAGCCTGCTTCTTCACTTTTTCCGGTTTTCCGGGCTTCCTCCTCGATGACTTTCTGGATTTCATTCTCCAGTTGTTGTTCAATACGTCTTTGCTGGGCCAGCTTATTCCTTAAATCACGCTGCTGGCCTTCCAGTTTGCGGGCCAGTGAATTCTGCTGGTTCTTTTCCCCAACGAGTTTCCGCGATTCATCAAGCTGTGCCGATAAAACGTTCTGTCGTGTCTTCCGGTGATTTTCGAGATCAATGATTTTCTGTTCAAGGATACTCTGCAGCAGGGAAATGGTCTCTGCCTGTTTTTGTCTTATTTCGGTATATTGTTTTATATAGATAAACCGCCGGTATGCCTGGTTGAAATTTTCGGCTGAAAGCAGGAAAAGGATTTTATCATATGCCCCACGGTTTTTGTAAGCATACCGGATCATCAATGAGTACTCTTCCCTGATATCGACCAAGTCCTCACTGATCATGTTAACAACCAGCACATTGGTATTAATGATTTCCTGAAGTAAGGATACCTCGCCCGACATGGTATTGATTAGCTGGTTTCTTTGTGCAATCTGGTTGTTGAGGAGACGTAACCGGTTAACGGTTTCTTTCTGGGAGGTACTCACCTGGTTCAGTAACTGGTTGGTCAGCCGGATTTCGTCTTCGGCCTGTTTCTTTTTTTGGCGTAACTCTTCCAATGACTGCGAATAACCGTGCAGGCCTATCAAAAACATAGCAAAAAAGATCAACAAACCTTTCATGGTAATCCGGTTTATCGTGCTAATTTATATAAACCCTTTGGTATTTATCAGGTAACCTGACCGGTAACAATTCACTATGTTCTGTTGAAAACCCTGACATGCTTAATTCGAGGCGCATAGTTTCACCTCCATTATCAAGGGTCAGCAGGATGGACCCAGGGTAATATTTATGGTCAACTTTCTGATATTCATTAAATTGAAGACTCAGATTACGAGACCAGGTTTTATCCACGAGAACCATCTTTCTCATGACAAAAAGTTTTGGGTCAAAAAAGAAAGTATTCACCATAAGCGATTCTTCATCGTTTCTGCGAATTATCCGATCGGCTTTTTGCATTTTTCCCTTTTCATCAATTTTGCGAATTTTGCGCATGGTCTCCGACTGGATCATATATAACCCATCGGAAACATAAGAGTTATAGGATTTCAACTCATCCTCATCCTCGAAAAATGAAAAAATATTCCCTGACAGGATCGCCTGGACTGCATAAAAGTCGAGATCAAAATTCAGCAGGTCACTCAGTGCCGAATAGCCATCGGTCATAAAAGTACGTTCCATGTAATTTACGAAAAGGATGGAATCGGGAGTGAGCGACAACCGGCCCAGCGGGATATTGAATTTGGAAACAGTCAGCAGGATCTGCTGGTCCTTGATGGCCTGCATGGTAGCCCTGAAACTGTTTTTCGACTTCCCGTCATCCATCTGGATATTAATTCGCTTCACGTGGAATGAGGAGTAATTGAAGGCATTCTCCTCAATATTGCGGATAAGCCGTCCCGGACTCATGGGCTTGAGTCGCATTTCAGAGACAGTCTCTGCGGGTTTACAAGAATAAATCAAGGTGTATAAAAACAGGGCCAGAATGATATTCCGGCCAACCCCGGACCTTTGCATTATTTCTTTTCCTCGTAATATTTTCTGTCCTTAATTTTCATTTCCAGCGTCTCGGAGTCCCCTCCCATCTCTTTGGCTTTCTGCCAGTTAGCTACAGCCTCATCTATCCTATCGAGCATAAAAAGAATATCGCCGTAATGTTCCAACAGAGTAGGATTTTCGCTTCCTCCCTTATTGATGGCAGTCTCCATATAAAATTTGGCCAGCGAATAATTCTGTTTCTTAAACAAGACCCAGGCATAGGTATCCAGATACGTGGCGTTGTCGGGAAATCTTTCCACCACTTTTCCGCTCATTCGTTCAGCCTTTTCAAGGTCGCGACCCTCAAGTGACAAGTAATAGGCATAATTATTCATGGCGATAAAATTCTCGGGGTCGAGTACCAAGGCCTGGTCGAAAAACTCATAGGCTTGGGTCATCTTCCCCAGCTTATACAAGGCTTCACCCTTAATAAAGGTGAGTTGTCCCGACATCCTGGGATTTTCGACTACAATCAGCAATCCCTCGTCACTAACGGCTATGGTTTCCTCATATTTCTCAAGCGAAACGCAGGCGACTGCGTGAAAGAAATAAACCTGAGGCTGATTGGGGAATAGATCAATGGCTGACTTTGTGTGATAATATAGCGCCTGCCAGTCCTGTAATTCATTATCGAGGAACATGATTTGCTCCCAGATCATATAATCGTTGATGCCCATATCGGTAACGCTGATCAATTGGTCACGCGCCTCGGCCCAACGCTTAGCCTTTATCAGGAATTCGGCATAAATGGTATACACCCTGTAGTCGTCGGGATGAGTTTCAACCATCGTAATCACGAGTTTTTCGGTCTCCTCATCCGTTAATCTTACTTCCTCCACATCACCTGAGAACATGAGGTATAACTGAAGCTTGGTTTCCACATCCACTTCGCTGCTCCTGATACCTTTTAACGTATGATCAAATGACCTGGCCTTGTCGCCCTGCATCCGGTAAAAATTGGAAAGAGAAAAATGGACATATCCATTATCGGGATCGAGCTCCAGTATCTTCTGGTAATTCTTCAGTGCATTTTCAGTGTCTCCCTGATCAAGGTATGCATCAGCCAGCAATCCATAATATCTGGGCTCGGCAGGATTGAACTCAATGAGTTTTCGGATTTCGGCAAAAGCCTCCTTGGTTTTCCCGGCTTCCAGATAAACCTGTTCTTTCGATAAGGCAATCTGCTCATTGATGCCCACCTTCTTTTCAAGGTCATCGAAAGCCCTGATGGCATCATCAAATTTTTTGGCCGACGATAACGTCATTGCCTTCATATAGAGATACTCCTGATTTTCAGGTTCAATTTTCGATAATTGGTCGTAGAGAACCGCTGATTCCTCAAACTTGTTGAGTTGAGCGTAGATTCTGGCCAATTGAAGCTTGTACCATTTGTTGGAAGGATTCACAGCAGTCGCCTTTTCAAGGAGAAGCGAAGCACTCGTCAGGTCATTGTTGGCCAGGTGTAGATTGGCCAGCTCAAACATGGCAGCAGATGAATTAGGGTCGATTTCAAGACAGGATGAAAGCAGGGAAACAGCTCTCTGCTGGTTACCGACAACTTTCTGTTTCAAGGCCTCCACGAAAAGATATTCAAACTCTTTTTGCTTCTCAGTCGATACGGTATCCTTAGTGGCAGCCGAATCATTGTCGCGGGTAATCTGTTTGGGCCCACCGCAGGAGGCAAAAAGGAGAGCGGCGAGAAATATTAAAATGGCATATGAACTCTGTTTCATCGAATCAGTTTTTACCGGTATGTCCAAAACCACCTTCACCCCGGTTTGTGTTTTCCAATTCATCACTCAGTTCCCAGGTCACCTTTTCATGACGGGCGATCACCATCTGGCAGATTCGTTCACCGCTTTTTACAATGAAGTCGTCGGCCGAGAGATTGACAAGAATCACGCGCACCTCGCCCCTGTAATCAGCATCGATGGTTCCGGGGGAATTTAACACCGTTATACCGCTTTTGATGGCCAGACCGCTTCGTGGCCTGATCTGGGCTTCAAAACCTTCGGGAATCTCCAGATAGAGTCCTGTGGGAATCAGTTTTCGATCCAAGGGTTTCAACACCAGATCCTCCTCCAGGAAAGCCCTGACGTCCATACCAGCCGAGTGCTCGGTGCTGTATGACGGCAATTCATTATTTGACCGGTTAATTATCCTGATCTTCATTTGAATACTCATTTCGTGCATAAAAAGTTGAATTCCCGGGATGTGCCAGGAGATTCGGGTAACTTTGCTTATAACAACCCGCCGGGGAAATAGATTTCCGGATAACTACAAAATTCGTGCAACCGACAGTTGTGATAAGAGGCCCAAAGATACTGAAAAGCAAAAAAAACCAGTTCTGATTAACAAATATTATAAAATCAGGGCATTAATGTTTCACCTGTCCATCAAGATTACGGTTTATTTTCGCGAAATTCCCTGATTGACAATCCCTTTTCACCCATGAAGTACTGAATGAAAAAGTTGTTGTCTTCCCTTGGCTGAAGCAGTGGTCTGGCAATCTCTTCCTGATTCCTCAGGTCGGTAAACAGTGTAGGAACCAAGCTCCCCGAAGCTTGCATATTGGGCCCAGATTCTAACTTGTTCAAACCATTATCTCTTTCAATAATCCAGCGATAGATGAAATTGGTTTCATAAATCCGGAAAGATACATAGTCTTCGTTGGCAGACCCCTCTCCTTCGAACCAATTGTCACACTTGTGAATATCCATGATTTTTATTCTCCTGCCATCATTCATGGATCCGCCGATAAGATTCATGGGAATCTTAACATTGACGGCCCATTCATCGAGGATCAAGTCTTTACGGCCTATGATCTCCAGCATTGAAAGAGCCAAGGCGGTACAACCAGCCCCTTCATAATGGTGTAACGGCCAGAAGGCTCCGCCATAACTGCCTGAAGGCACAAAACCTTGGTCATCCTCGCCTGAAAAATAGTCGAAGAACTCGACGATACGGTCGAAGGCCTGATCTCCGACTCGGTATACCAGCGAAGCAATTTTCCCCATACGGGCATAGTTTCGAATGGTTTCTGCAACAGCCCTGCCATCTTCAAGCTCACCGGCGACATCTGCCCCAAGGATACCCAAACCGATTTTATCCTTCGTTACCAGTTGTCGAAGTTCACTCCCTGAAGAGTTGATAATGCCAGTGAAATAAGGTTCTTCAAGGCGGGGAGACGTAAGACCGACAAACATATGCCCGAGTACATACTTATTGGCAGAAAAAGGCTTTGAAGCATAACCCTTTATATATGAACTGAGTAAAGTTGACGGAGAGGTCCAGTCGAATTCGACAATTGAAGGAATCACGTATAACGTAACCTCATGAAATTCATACGGGTTAGATGGCTTCTCCTGAGCTGAAGATCCTGATATAAAAAATAACAGGATGATACCCCAAAGTAAAATCTGAATGTTTCTCATAGCTTCCTGGAAATATACCATTAAGGACAATATAACCAAAAAAACTGCGATCTCCAAATGCCGCAGGCCATGCCAAATCAGGACTCTAAATAATTCCACAGAAAAATAATGCCTGGGATCAGTGATATGTGATCCCAGGCATCATCATGTATTCATATTTCATTAATCCTTCTGGCCTATTGTCAGTGGAAGCACTACATAACTGTAAAGAAAGCACCCGGCACAAAAACCGATCACCAATTCGAGTGTTGCAAACAAAGTCAGAATTCCCCCAACTACGTATGCCGGCACCATTGAACCAGAAGCCACCAGGATCACCAGCAGAAAACTCATGAGAAAACCCAGACGGGCAGCGAATATTTTAGGGGCTTTATCGATGGGCTTTCTTTCCAAACCCAGTATCTCGATTATGTTTTGGCTGATAAAACCGACAGGAGATGTTTTCAGGTTTGTAAAAGCCCTGATAAAGAAATCAGTTGCCAGCAAAAGCAAGATCAAAACCGATTGGAAATAGAGGCCGGTCACAGCTAAAATAATCATAAAAAGTGCAGTACACCTGACTACACGTTCATTCACCCTCTCGTTGGAAACGGGGCATATTAATTCTTTGGGATTCATAATTTACTTGCTCAAGGTTGTTATAATCACAAATATAGGAATACAAGACGTTTATACCCTTTTTATCTGTATAATTAAGTCTTAAACAGCAAGAATTAATATTTGGTTCAACAAAGAACGATTTCTGCCCGTGACAATCAACCCATTGTATATTTTTCTATCTTGCATACCATAAACAAAGATGAAACATCCCGTTGCATATCACCACAATCTTTACCACAACTTCGGTAAAGGATTGTTTGAATGCTGGATCCTTTAGGTCGGGCTAGTGTAATATTCATTTCCTGTTTCCACTCAATTTTCTTTTCCAGATGATTTCCTATGTCCGGGATAATTTTCAACATCAAAAAATTTGCGGTACATGACGGTCCGGGTATCCGGACTACCCTGTTCCTTAAAGGCTGCCCGCTCCGTTGCCGGTGGTGCCATAACCCTGAAAGCTGGACTCCTGAGCCGGTTTCCATCCATAGGCAGATCAGGCTTGACGGTCATATTCACAACGATTCTGAGAGAATTGGTGTCCTGACCACGGTGGAGGAGATCATGCAGGAACTGGAACGGGAGAGAATTATCATGGAAGAAAGCGGAGGAGGGGTCACCCTTTCGGGAGGAGAACCTCTGATGCAACCAGACTTTTCAAAGGAAATACTCATTCAGTCAAGCCAAGCAGGGTTTCACACAGCCATCGACACTTCGGGATATGCTGACAGAGAGATTTTCAGGAAGATTGCACCCTATACCAACCTCTTCCTTTACGATTTGAAAATCATGGATCCGGAAGAACACAAGAAATTCACGGGGTGCAATAACGAAATCATTCTCAGGAATTTCGAATGGCTGGTGCGACAGGATTGTGAAATTATCGTACGAACCCCTCTGATCAGGGGGATTACGGATACTCCCGATAATCTGGAACAGCTATTGACCTTCCTCATACCCTACCAGGATACCCTGAAGCAGATTGATTTTCTTACTTGCCACAAGATGGGAAGAAGTAAATTTGAAAAATTGGGATTACCCTATGCCTTTTCAGGAATTGACCCCACTCCCAGCCAGTCGGAGGTTACAAAAATTACCTCCATGTTCAGGAACGAAGGATTTACAGTAACCCAAAGTTAGATGCGAAGTTCATCACCAACCATTACCACAACCCATATCAACATGACACCACGAATCAGCCGTTTACGCCGCATTAGCATGGAGGCCAGCCACAGGATCTCAGCGGAAAGAGCCTTGCTTATCACCGATTTTTATAAAAACCACCAGGCATTTGGTGATTCCACCCCTGTGCAGCTTGCCAAGGCCTTCAGACACATCATGCTGGGCAAATCAATCTATATCCACCCCGACGAACTGATTGTCGGGGAACGTGGCCCTGAACCCAAAGCCACCCCAACCTACCCTGAAATCACGGTACATTCTCTTCAGGATCTGGACATCCTTAATTCCAGGGAAAAAGTGTGGTTTCGAGTGGACGACGAGACAAGGAATGCTTACCGTGACATTATCATTCCTTTTTGGCAGGGCAGATCGAACCGCGACAGGATCATGCAAGCGATGTCGCCTGAATGGAAAGACGCCTACGAAGCAGGGATTTTCACTGAGTTCATGGAGCAACGGGCACCCGGACATACGGTCGCCGGGAACAAGATATACCGGAAAGGGATGCTCGACATCATCGAGGATATCAACCAGGCTAATCAGGCCCTTGATTTCCTGAATGATCCAAACGCATTCAGCCAGGCAGAAGAGCTAAAGGCAATGCGGATGGCAGCCGAAACCCTGATTCATTTTGCAAACCGACATGCCGATAAACTCACGGAGATGTCGGATGCCGAAGATGAACCCAACAGGAAAGCCGAACTTGAAAAAATGGCAGCCATTTGCCGGCGGGTTCCGGCAAATGCGCCCTCCACCTTTCATGAAGCATTGCAGTACTATTGGTTTGTCCACCTGGGTGTAGTTACCGAGCTGAATCCCTGGGACAGCTTCAACCCTGGAAGACTCGACCAGCATCTTTATCCATTTTATAAAAGGGAACTGGAAGCGGGCACATTGACCAGGGTACAGGCAATTGAAATGTTGCAGGCATTCTGGATCAAATTCAACAACCATCCCGCCCCGCCGAAGGTTGGCGTTACCGCCCTCGAAAGCAACACTTATACCGACTTTGCGCTGATTAACCTGGGAGGGGTTCGTGAAGATGGTTCTGATGCAGTCAATGAACTCAGTTATGTCATACTCGATGTAATTGAAGAGATGCGGTTACTTCAGCCCTCATCGATGGTACAGCTGAGCAAGAAGAATCCTGACCGGTTTATCGATCAGGCAGTGAAAATAACCCGAACCGGGTTCGGCCAGCCATCCATTTTCAATACCGATGCCATTGTGCAGGAACTGATAAACCAGGGCAAAGACATCAAGGATGCACGAAACGGCGGGGCAAGCGGTTGTGTTGAAACGGGGGCTTTTGGAGTGGAAAGCTATATACTTACCGGCTATTTTAACTTACCGAAGATTCTGGAAATCACGCTATATAACGGTATGGATCCACGAACCGGGAAGAAAACCGGTCCTGAGACAGGCGAACCCGCTTCATTCAAGACTTACGGAGAGCTTCTGGAAGCCTACAGAAAACAAGTGGAACATTTTGTTGATGTAAAATTGAGAGGCAGCAACATTATCGAAAGCATATTCATGGAACATGTGCCTACTCCGTTCCTGTCGCTGATCATCGATGATTGTGTTTCAAATGGGACAGACTACATGGCTGGAGGGGCCAGGTACAACACCAACTACATCCAGGGAGTCGGTATGGGAACCGTTACCGACAGCCTTACGGCACTCAAATTGCATGTTTACGGGGAGAAAAACCTGTCGATCGAGGAATTTGTCGGGGCTCTCCAACAAGATTTCAATGGCTTTGAAGATCTACGGTTCCGACTGATTTACAAAACGCCAAAATACGGCAATGATGATGATCGGGCCGATGACCAACTCAGGGACCTGTTTGACATTTACCATGATGCTGTTACAGGCAGGAAATCGCCCCGGGGAGCAACTTACCGCATCAATCTGTTGCCAACCACCTGTCATGTCTATTTTGGCAGCGTAACGCTTGCCAGTGCTGATGGCAGGAAGGCAGGATTACCAGTATCAGAAGGGATATCACCGGTACAGGGGGCAGATACCCGCGGACCATCGGCGGTAATCCGTTCGGCAGCAAAAATTGACCACCTCAGGACAGGGGGAACGTTGCTCAACCAGAAATTTTCTCCTTCGTTTTTTAAAGACGATGAAGCAATCCGAAAGGTATCAGCACTGGTCAAAAGTTATTTCAGAATGGACGGTCACCATATCCAATTCAACGTGGTTGATGCCGCCACACTCCGTGATGCGCAAAAAAATCCTGAAAGACACAGGGACCTGATTGTCAGGGTGGCTGGGTATAGTGATTATTTTAATGACCTGGGTGAAGATCTTCAGGAGGAAATCATCAGGAGAACCGAACATGAAAGCACGTAAACAATTACCTGTGTGACATTTACACAGGTAAAAGAATAAGATCGATTCAGTCTTGAAAAATGATTCTGAAAGCCGGAAACCTTACAAGTTGAAAATTTGCAAGGCGAAGCGAAATCGCTATTTTTACGCAGTTTAAGAAAACTATGCAAATCAATCATATCCCTTCTTTTTGGTTACTTGATGTAACCGCAACAACCACCAAGGTCAAAGGACCTGATGGATATATCTTCCTGATTGGCCTCGCCGTACTGATAGCCATTCCGTTACTCTATATGGCATTCAGGAGTACTTTTGGAAAGAAGAGGCCTGCAACCGGCCAAAGCAAACAGGGATTTTGGACAAGGAAAAAGGTTACCGTTGAGCTCGAAAAAGACCGGATGTATTACCCCGACACCATTCACCTGATTGTTAAAAACATCGGAAAAACAGATGTAGATCTTGACAGGCCTTTGCTGATATTCAGAAATTTCTGGACAAAGCGGAAATTCAGGTTGAAAGGAACTGCGCGGTACACTTTTTATCCCTTGCTTCTTGAGCCTGGGAAAACCCATGATCTGGCGATTGACCTGAACCATTTTTACCGCCACGACAAACGGCTGAAAAGATATCCGCGGATCACACTGGTAGTTTCTGACGTAAACGGGAAGAAATTTCCCCCAAAGAGCGTCATGCTGCGAAAAACCCTTTTCAGGTAAACCCCATGCGAAACTGGCATTTCAATCACATTGATTTCTCGACATACCCTCACTATACGGGTGACGACCTGGGAGTCTTCTGGACATCGCTGAGGACTTCCTTCAGGATTTGGGCACCCACGGCCACCCAGGTTGAACTAAGACTATACAATGACGGGGAAAATGGCCGTCCTTCCAGGATCATTGAAATGTCGAAAGGAGAGAACGGTACCTGGTACCACATTGAACCCGGAAATCAGGTCAACCGTTTTTACACATTTCGGGTGAACGATAACGGTTGGCTGCAGGAGAATCCGGGTCCTTATGCTAATGCAGTTGGGGTCAACGGATTAAGGGGAATGATTGTTGATTTTGCATCAACCAATCCATCGGGTTGGGATACTGACCGTGGCCCAAATCTCCCTCACTTTACCGACTGGATTATTTATGAATTGCATGTCAGGGATTTTTCGATTGCCGAAAATTCAGGTATGCGAAATAAGGGGAAATATCTGGCCTTTCAGGAAACCAAAACAGTTTCCCCGCTGGGAGAGAAAACCGGGATTGACCATCTGAGCGAACTGGGAATTACCCATGTTCACCTTTTGCCGGTCTTCGACTTCCAATCGGTCGACGAGGAGAGTCAAGACAAAAAGTACAACTGGGGGTATGATCCCCAGAATTTCAATGCTCTGGAAGGATCCTATGCCACCGACCCCTATGATGGAAAGGTACGCATAAGGGAATTCAAACAACTGGTCAGAAGCCTTCACCAAAGGAATATGGGTGTCATTATGGATGTGGTATACAACCACACATGGCTCACCAAAGGTTCGGTCTTTAACCAGACAGTCCCGGGTTATTTTTATCGTCAGAACCCCGACGGATCATTTTCCAATGCATCCGGATGCGGTAATGAAATAGCTTCAGAAAGAAGCATGGTACGTAAATTCATTATTGACTCTCTCCGGTTCTGGATCAAGGAATACCATATCGACGGTTTCAGGTTCGACCTGATGGGAATCATTGATATGGAGACCATGAAGATGATCAGGCATGAGATTGACAAAATCAAGCCGGGAATCCTGATTTATGGTGAGGGTTGGGCAGCCGATCACAGTCCCATGCCCGAATCAAAGCGGGCTGTCAAACGAAACATCGCGCAATTGCCGGGTATAGCAGCCTTTAGTGACGATATGCGGGATGCCTTGAAAGGTAATCACAGCCAGAAAATATCCAGAGGTTTTGTAAGTGGGCTTTCTCTCAGGGAGGAAGCAATCAAGTTTGGGATTGTTGGATCGGGTTGGCATCCCCAGATTGTATACAGTTATGTGGAATCATCCCATGAACCCTGGGCTTCGGAACCGTCCCAATGCATCAATTATGCTGATTGCCACGATAATTTCACCCTTTACGACAAGCTCAAGTTAAGTGTTCCAAAAGCTTCCGATGAAGAGCTCAAAAAGATGGTCATGCTGGCGGGAGCCATTGTTCTCACTTCTCAGGGGATCCCCTTTCTGCATGCCGGTGTTGAATTTTGCAGAACCAAAAATGGAAACGGGAATTCATACAATGCCCCTGACCAGATCAATCAGCTTGATTGGGTCAGGAAATCGGTTTACAAGGAAGTGTATGACTATTTCAGGCAGCTGATACAGCTCAGAAAGAACATCCCCCTGTTCAGGCTTCCCACTTCAGAAATGATCAGGGAACAGCTGAACTTTTGCATGAAATACCAGATCGGGGTGATTTCCTATTGTCTGAAGGCAAAAGAGGAAATGGGAAAATGGAATTTCCTGATTGTGGTCTTCAATGCCAACCGGGAGACGGTTTCCATTCCTCTACCCGAAGGAGATTTAACACTCATTGCCAAAGGAAGCGAAATCAGCGAAGACGGACTGGGAACGATAAACGACACCACTCTTCAGGTTGAGCCGGTAACCATGATGATTCTGGGAAGATGATCAGAATGCTGCAAGCAGCAGGTCGATATCTTTTACCGGAAGGTTAAACCTGAATCCCATATCGCGGTTGGTCAGAATCCCGTGATAGAGATAAACCCCTTTTCTGAATCCTCTTGAATTCTTCAAGTAAGGATCAACACCACCATTTTCGGCTACTGCCAGCAAGGTGGGAATCAGGATATTACTCATTGCAATGGAGGCTGTCCGTGCCACCAGCGAGGGCATATTTGGAACACAGTAGTGGATCACGCCGTGATTTTTGAAGATCGGATTTTCCAGGTTGGTTTGGCGGGAAGTTTCAAAGCAGCCTCCCTGACTGATATTCAAATCAATGATGACGGCTCCTTCCTTCATCTGTTCAATCAGTTCTTCGGACACCTTAAACTTGATGGTCGAATTAAAGGGCATGGCCCCAATAACGACATCGGCAGAAACCAGTGACTTCTTCAGTACTTTCGGATAAAGAACCGACGAGAAGATTCTCTGGCCAAGCTTTTCTTCGAGCCTGCTCAGGTCTTCGACCGAAGTGTCGAAGATTTTGACCACAACACCCAGACTGAGTGCAGCGCGTGCTGCATATTCAGCAGCCGTGCCCGAGCCGATGATCACCAGTTCGGCAGGCGTAATTCCTGAAACATCGCCAAACAGGACACCCTTGCCACCCCTTGAAGTACTTAGGTACTCACTGGCAATGGTGATGGCAGCGATCCCTGAAATCTGGCTCATCTGGTGCACAAACGGCATATATCCGTTATCATTTTCAAAATACTCATATGCAATGCAAGTCACCTTTTTCTGGGCCAGCTTTTCGAGGGTCTCCGTGGTATGGGATTCGATCTGGAGGTTTGAAAAAATCGTTTGGTTACCTTTCAGTAAATCCACTTCCTGGCAATTGAAAGGAGCAATTCGGATAATGATGTCGCAGTTGAAAATCACCTCCTTGTTCTCGGTGATGAAGGCGCCAGCCTCAATGTATTCCTCATCTGAGTAGTTGGCATATTTGCCGGCTCCACGTTCTATGAAGATGTCATGGCCATAAGAAACCAACAGGTCAACAGCCTGGGGCGTCAGGGGAACCCGGTACTCCACATTGGGCAGGTCTGAAGGGACACCAACGGTAATCTTTTTCTCCTTGCGCTGTATTTCAAGCATTTCCTCTTTCGGAAGCAGCATGGTTTTGGATACGGGATACCCTGATCTGGTTTTTTCGCTAGCTGTCATTCAATTGGGATTTAAAAGTGTTAAGTTACTTTCATTCTCTGAATTTTCAAAACTACGCCTCATTCAAAAAGGCCCTGATCCGGCGTGTATCATCCGGGGCAACGATGATCTCGACCTGTACATATCTCTCTGGAAGCAAGGGCTCAATCCTTTCGGGCCATTCTATCAGACAATAATTCCCACTGTAGAAGTAGTCCTCGTACCCCAGGTCAAAAGCCTCCTCCAGATCGCGTATCCGGTAAAAATCAAAGTGAAAAACCGAACTACTCCCGCTTGCTGAATATTCATTCACAATCGCAAAGGTCGGACTGGTCACCGGATCGTTGGAACCAAGTTGGTGGCAAATGGCCTGGATAAAGGTAGTTTTTCCGGCACCCATGGCACCATACAAGGCAAAGACCCGCTGATTCCCGAATTCACGGATCAAATCATCTGCCACTTCCTTCAGCCTGTCGGGTGTTACCAGAAATCTCTCAAACATGTGGAATAACTTTTTTACAATATTACAACCAAATCATCAGATTACCATCTCCCGGCTCCCGGTGAAAATACCCCCTGCGAACCTCCGCCCGTCCGCCTGTTGAAAAGAAATCTTTGTTCCTGATTTCTGATGCAGTTCATATTTCTGTCCGGAAAATATACTTAACTTTGAAGCCTAATTTTAAAAACCAGATGTATTATGAAATTACCTGATAATCTGAAATACACGCAGGATCATGAATGGATTCTGGTGGATGGTGATGTAGCCACTGTTGGAATCACGGATTTTGCACAGGGTGAATTGGGAGACATTGTTTTCGTGGAAATCGAAACAGAAGGCGAGAACCTGGATAAAGGTGAAATTTTCGGAACAGTGGAAGCAGTAAAAACCGTTTCCGATCTGTTTATGCCTGTAACCGGTGAAGTGATCGAAGTCAATGAAATGCTCGCCGACAATCCGGAAGTAGTCAACAAGGATCCTTATGGAGATGGCTGGATGATCAGGATTAAGCTATCGGATGAATCAGAAATCGGAAATCTGATGTCGGTAGCAGAATACAAAAAAATGATTGAAGCCTGATGGGGAAAGCATAGGCGGGCTGGTTAACCAGCTGTCTGGACTGCAATAGCCATTACTGAAAATATGAAAGGGTACCTTTGGGTACCTTTTTTATTGGGGTGAAGTGAGCAAAAAAAGACCCGGAGAAAGATTTCCCCGGGCCCAAAAGGTTGAAAAGATTGTATGATTACCCGCATTTTGAGCTTCCACAGGACACACAGGTAAGGCAACCCTCCTGGTAAATCACGTCATTGGAACCACACTCACCACATTTGGCATCCTCGGCAATGGTTCCGTTGGGAATATATTTTTTCAGGGCTCGTGCCACCCCGGCTTTCCATGAATTGATGGTCTCGTTGTCGAGCTGAAGGCTGGTGACCAGTTCAACCACCTTGTGGATAGGCATTCCATGGCGCAGGGTACCTGAAATCAGTTTGGCATAATTCCAGAAGACAGGATTAAATTTGTACGACAGACCTTCGATGGTTGTCTTGTATCCCCTTTTGTTGACATACTGGAAATCGTATCGGGAATTTTCCTCGTCTTCATAATTTTTAATGATGTTCCCCTTAGTCACAGATCTTGGAAGAAGAATGCCATCTTCATCATCACTCAACCCTGTGAAGATTTCATAGGGCATACCATCGATCAGGCCGATGAAAGCCACCCATTTTTCACGGTTGTTCTGAAACCTGACAACCTCAGCCTCAAGAATTTCGGGGCGTTTGGTCGGGAAAGGAACATTCCTTTTTTTCTCCTCTTTTTTATCAGAAATGAGAACACCTGAGCGGGAACCATCGCGATACACGGTTACTCCCTTGCAACCGCTCTGCCATGCCTCGAAATAGAGTTTGCCAACCATCTCTTCTGACACGGTGGAAGGCAGATTGATGGTTACGCTGATGGAATGGTCGACCCATTTTTGGATACGGCCTTGCATATGTACTTTGGCAACCCAATCGACATCGTTTGATGTAGCCATGTAATAGGGAGATTGCTTCACCAGATCATCAAGTTCTTCCTGGGTATATGATTTTCGCAAGTCGTGCCCATTGGCATCCATCCAGGTCTTGAACTTGTGATGGAATACGGTGAACTCTTCCCAGTGGTCGCCAACTTCGTCGATAAAATCGACCCTGACATCCTTATCGTTAGGATTGACTTTCCTGCGACGTTTGTATACCGGCATAAATACCGGTTCGATGCCTGAAGTGGTCTGGGTCATCAGGCTGGTGGTCCCGGTAGGGGCAATCGTCAGCAGGGCGATATTTCTCCTGCCGTACTGTGTCATTTCTTCATAAAGTTCGGGATCGGCTAACCTGATGCGGTTGATCAGCGGGTTATTCTTTTCGCGTTCGGCACTGTAAATCTTAAAGGCACCACGTTCACGTCCAAGGTTCACGGATGACCGGTAAGCTTCGATTGCCACTATTTTGTGAACCTCCACCGAGAAATCGGTGGCATTGTCGGTACCATAACGGAGACCGAGTGCTGCCAGCATATCACCTTCGGCGGTGATGCCAATCCCTGTACGACGGCCTTCCTGTGCCTTTTTCCGGATATTTATCCAGAGATTACGTTCAACTGCCTTGATCTCTTCCGTTTCAGGATCATCGTCAATTTTTTTAATGATGGCATCAATCTTTTCCAGTTCGAGATCGATGATATCGTCCATGATTCTCTGGGCTACGTGCACGTGCTTCTTAAACAAGTCGAAATCAAACCGTGCATCTTTGGTAAACGGATGGTTGACGTATGAGTACAGGTTGATTGCCAAAAGGCGGCAGCTATCGTAAGGACAAAGCGGAATTTCACCACAGGGATTGGTCGAAACGGTACGGTATCCCAGGTCGGCATAACAATCAGGGATTGACTCCCTGATAATTGTATCCCAAAATAGAATTCCCGGTTCGGCAGACTTCCATGCATTGTGAATAATCTTTTTCCAAAGGTCGGCCGCTACAATCTCTTTACTAAACTGGGGTTTTTTGGCATCGATAGGATATTGCTGAAGATACATTTCCTCAGCCTGCACTGATTTCATGAAATCATCGAGAATCTTGACGGAGACATTTGCACCGGTCACTTTCCCCTGCTCAAGTTTTGCATCAATGAATTTCTCGGCATCGGGGTGTTTAACAGACACGGAAAGCATCAAAGCGCCCCGGCGGCCATCCTGGGCAACTTCGCGGGTTGAATTTGAGTAACGTTCCATAAAGGGAACAATACCGGTGGAAGTCAGGGCCGAATTTTTGACTGGTGAGCCTTTAGGACGGATATGGGACAGGTCATGCCCTACCCCGCCACGACGTTTCATCAGTTGAACCTGTTCCTGGTCTATTTTCATGATCCCCCCGTATGAATCAGAATTACCGTCGTTACCCACAACAAAACAATTCGACAAGGAAGCGATCTGATAATCGTTACCAATACCCGTCATTGGACCACCCTGAGGCACGATGTACCTGAAATCCTTCAGGGTTTCGTAAATTTCCTCCTCGCTCATGGGATTGGCATACCTTTGTTCGATTCGTGCAATTTCGCTTGCAAGACGCCTGTGCATATCATCCGGTGTTACTTCAAAGATATTTCCGAATGAATCCTTCAGGGCATACTTGTTGACCCACACCCTGGCAGCAAGATCATCCCCATTGAAATATTTCAGTGATGCCTTCACGGCTTCATCCTGAGAATAAATCTTCCTGCCCGCCGGGGCTTCAACAGTTACCTCTTTCATAGTCATGTCTAAAAAATTAATGTTTGACTTCCGTATCGTTATATTTTAATACTAATAAGTGCCTGAATATCTAAGGTTGCAGGGTATGCAATTTAGTTTGGATTGTGCTATGCAATATAGTCCAGCAAAACAGAATTCGGAAGACTTTTAATTCCAATTAATTCAAAAGTTTTCAACTTTTAAATGTTAGTATGCTGTTTATTAGTTGGTTAACATTTTTGTTCGACTGAAAAGTTTACAAAAACTGCAAATTCATATACACATAAAAACAAAAAAATCAAGATTTCTCTGCTATTTTCGGTGCAGTTTTTATGCACATTTTATTAAGAAATATCGCCATCTTTCCTGTCGCCTGGAAATAAATAATTTAGAATAATTCTTGTTGCACCTGCTTTCTCCTGTACATAATTTTTTGCGGTTTCTGAAGATTTTCGAAGGGCTTGCTGGTCATTCAGCAGCCCCAGCAACACTTTGTCAAGTGAATGGTAATCTTCCACAGGGAATGCCGCCTTCAGTGAAACCATTTCACGGGCCTCCCTGAACCTCGAATAATTCGGGCCAAATATCACCGGCAACCCAAAAGTGGCAGCCTCCAGGGTATTATGGATCCCCACCCCGAACCCGCCACCGATATAGGCAATCTGCCCATATTTATAAATTGAGGAAAGCATCCCGACTGAATCGACAATCAGAACCTGAAAGCCTGAAATCATTGTTTCGTCTGCTTTACTGAACCGGACCCAGGGCTTTTTCAACAATTGACCTAGCCTGTTGATATTTGTTTCAGACACCTCATGGGGAGCAATGATGAATTTAACATCCCCATTATTGTTGATAAACCTGGCAAGCAACTCCTCATCAGGTTTCCAGGTACTTCCGGCCACTACCACCCTTTCCCCTGCAGCAAACTTATCAACAAGAGGGATGGTTTGTGAACTATTTGCAATGGACAGAACTCTGTCAAATCTTGTATCGCCCGAAATTGTGCAATTCGTAATCCCCACACTTCGAAGAAGGTCCAATGAATCCTGATCCTGTACAAACAGCCAGCGAAAATCATTTAAGATTCCCCGGTACCATTGGCCAAACAGGCTATTCCTGAAAAAGGGTTGTTCCTTCCTGAAAATTCCACTCACAAGGTATAGGGGAATATTCCTATGCTTCAATCCGGCGACATAGTGAAGCCAAAATTCATATTTAATGAACACAGCCATCTTCGGCTTAACCAGATCGAGGAATTCCCTTGCATTTGATCTCGAATCCAGCGGAAGGTAGGTTACGATGGCAGCTTTGTCGTAATTCTTCCTGATCTCATATCCCGAAGGAGAAAAAAAAGTCAGCAGAATCCTGTATTCCGGATGACTGGCTTCGATTGCTTCAATCAACGGACGACCCTGTTCAAACTCACCCAGGGAAGCACAATGAACCCAGATATAGGAATCATTCGCCCCTGTCATGGAGGATAGCTTCGTTTTCCAATTCCTACGGCCTACCACGAAAAGCTTTGCCTTGTCATTGAATAGTGATGCTACCCGGATCAGGATCCGGTAACTGGCGAGAAACAGATCATACAGAATATTCATATTCCAGGAATTTCGTTGTAAAGAAACAAAGTTTGGTTGTTTTAGAAGTAGATGTTGTGCCTCATTTTTTCATTTCCGCACAGAAAGCCGACAGAAGCCAGGAGTCAAAATGGCACAATGAAAGCAAAACAAGGTTTTTTATTGAAAAAGCCTGTATATAATGAAACATCTTCCTGATTTTCACGAATATTTAGGTACATGTAAACCTTAACAGCAACAGCCATGAAAAAGAAGCTGATTACCATTGCCGTATTGCCCTTCGTTAAAGCTCAGGTATTAAAAACACAGTTTGAAAAAGAAGGCATTGAATGTATGCTTGAAGATGTCAATCTGCTTGACGGGACTTCCTCTTTGGCTGTAAGGGTACAGATTCTGGAAGAGGACCTTGAGAAGGCCTTTCCCGTGCTGGAAGAGTTCCTTGGGAAACCGGGAGAAAAACCTTCGGGCGACAAGGAAGTTGAGCGGCAGATCCTGGTCCCGGTCGATTTCTCCTCCTATTCCTGGAAAGCAGCCCTGGTGGCCTTCGACATTTCGCGCCATCTTCATGCGAAGATGGTCCTGTTTCACGCCTATCCCAACCCCATCGTATACTCCGTTCCCTTCAGCGACGTGTACGCGTTTGATTCGGGATTGACCATGCATCTTGAGGCGGCAGAAAAAAATGCCCAGAACAACATGGAAAAATTCCTGACCAAACTGATTCAACACGTCGGGAAGGAAACCTGGACCAAGGTTGAGACTGAATACATCATCAAGGCCGGGGATGCCCGGGATGACATCCTTTCGTACGCCCACAGAAACAAGGTAATGCTGGTTGTCATGGGTACACAGGGAAAAGCAGGCAGCGAATTTGACATTATCGGAAGCGTTACGGCCGAAATTATCACTGATGCCCGGTTACCAGTCCTGGCGGTTCCTCACGATACCCCGGACGATATTGCCAAGAAATTCAGCAAAATCCTTTATGCCACCAACTTCGATGAAAAGGACTTCGTGGCGATTGATAAACTGATGAGGATTTTAAAGCCTTACGAAGCGGAAGTGTTATGCCTCCATGTGAGCCAGAGTGAAGAACCTGTTTGGGATTTAGCCCGGTTGGAAGGCATGAAGGAAATCCTGAAGGACAAATATGAAAACAGGGTCTTTCAATGCAGTCTGGTCGTTGGAGACGACATCCTCGAAGAAATCGACAAATTCATTACTGCCAATCATATCGATGTTCTTGCTTTAACGACACGTAAACGCAATGTCCTGGCCCGGATCTTCAACCCGAGCATAGCCAAGAAAATGCTCTTCCACACCAACATTCCAATGCTGGTCTTCCACGCCTAGAAAAAGGGATGCTGATTAAGAATTTTCTCTGGTAAAGATGCCCGCAGTATGGTCAATGGCTTCCTGAATGGGTCGATATTTGAAACCAAACATTCTGGTAATTTTTGATCCGTCGAACAAGGTAACCTTCATTGAACTTGCCACAGTTTCGCGTGTGATTTGCGCAGGCTTTCGGGTTACCAATGAATAAAGGGCCAACACCCTCCATGCTACCGACATCATCCATTTGGGAGTGCGGAATCGCGGGGCAGGCTTTCCATACTTCATTGAAATGCGGCTAAACAGGTCGAGAAAAGTCAGGTTTTCAGCATTTAAAAGATACCGTTGGTTTTTAGCCAATCCAAAACGTTCTTCCTCCATCAGGAAGATCATGGCATCGACCACATCCCTTACATCCACGTATCCATTTCCTCCCGGGGTATAAAATTTCATTCCAGGGTGGAGAAGACGGAATATGGCCGGACTTCCGGAAGTCCATACTCCGGGACCAAGGATGATGGAAGGATTTACCACAACGGCATCCAATCCTTCGGCTACTCCACGCCAGACTTCAGCCTCGGAGAAAAACTTGCTTTGGGAATAACCGGTATTTCTTCGGGAAGGGACCCAACTGATTTCTTCCGTCACCGGATCTCCATCCTTCGTTTTGCCCAATGCCGAAACAGAGCTTACATGACATATTCGGTTCACTCCCCTGGCAAGAGCGGCATCTACAAGATTTGCCGTTCCTTCCACGTTGTTACGGATCATTTTTCCGTGATTCCGCTTTTCGAACGAAACCATGGCCGCACAGTGGTAAATGGTATCCACGCCCTCCAGCAAAGATTCAAGGGGAGATAGTTCATCAAGGTCACCGATAACCCATTCGACCTGGTCAATTAAGATATCAGGATCCGTCACATACCATGAGAAAACCTTTCGCACCTGCTGAAGGCGGTTCTCTGCCCGGATAAGTGCCCTCACCCTACTGCCCTTCTGAAGAAGAGCCAGTATCAGGTGGCTTCCAACCAGACCGGTTCCCCCGGTAACAAATATCATTTTAGAATCAATATGATGTTCTGATAATCTGATTTCAAAAAAAATCCTTCTATTTCACTTCCGATCCATTCTTTACATTGGCAACAGGCGATACCAACACAAGACGCCCGTCGGCATCCTGGGCACAAAGTATCATGCCCTGAGATTCAATACCTTTCAAGGGTTTAGGCTCAAGATTCACCAAAATGCAGACCTGTTTTCCGACCATCTCCTCCGGAGTATAATATTCCGCAATTCCCGAAACCACCGTCCGCTGGTCGATTCCTGTATCAATTTTCAGCTTCAGGAGCTTTTTGGTTTTGGCCACCCTTTCCGCCTCAAGAACGGTACCTGCGCGAACATCCATGGCATCAAACTGGTCGTAGGTAATATTTGCCTTGGCAGGCACAGCCACGGCAGAAGCCTTCTCATTATCCTTTTTGGCCTGCAGCAATTTGGCAATTTGCTTTTCTATTACCTGATCCTCTATTTTTTCGAAGAGAAGGTGCGAAGGATTCAGCCTGGTTCCATTGGTCATGATTTCAGTGGATCCCAAATCATTCCATTCGAGCCGTTCCATGTTCAGGAAGTGACGAAGCTTATTCATGCTAAGGGGCAGGAATGGTTCCAGGGCGATTGTGAGGTTTGCTGTCACCTGAAGACAAACATTCAGGATCGTCTTCACCCTTTCGGGGTCAGTCTTGATTACTTTCCAGGGCTCCTCGTCGGCAAGGTACTTATTACCCAGCCTGGCCATATCCATTGCATTTTTCAATGCCTCGCGAAAACGGAAACTATCGAGACTCTTCTCAATGTCGGCTTTAATCCGTCCAATGGAGGCAAGTGTTTCCAGATCATTCGCAGTAGGGTTGATCCTTTCGGGAACCACACCCTTGAAATATTTTTCGGTTAGGACCATCGCCCGGTTGACAAAATTGCCCAAAATGGCAACCAGTTCATTGTTGTTGCGGGCCTGGAAATCCTTCCAGGTAAAGTCGTTATCCTTGGTTTCAGGTGCATTGGCAGTCAATACATACTTGAGGACATCCTCCTTCCCGGGGAATTCGTCGAGGTACTCATGCAGCCAAACCGCCCAGTTCCTTGAAGTCGAAATCTTATCCCCTTCGAGGTTCAGAAACTCATTGGCAGGCACGTTCTCGGGCAAGATATAGGTGCCTTCCGCTTTAAGCATAGCCGGAAAAATGATACAGTGGAATACAATGTTATCTTTTCCGATAAAATGAATCATCCGGGTTTCGGGATCTTTCCAATATTTTTCCCAATCGGGTGTAAGTTCGCGGGTGGCCGAAATGTATCCAATGGGAGCATCGAACCAAACATACAGCACCTTACCTTCAGCATTGTCGATGGGAACGGGCACTCCCCAGTCGAGGTCACGGGTTACCGCCCTGGCCATCAAACCACTATCGATCCACGATTTGCACTGACCATATACATTGGGTTTCCATTCGGTATGCCCTTCAAGGATCCACTCCTTCAACCAGGGTTCGTACTGGTTGAGAGGCAGATACCAGTGTTTCGTTTCTTTCAGAACCGGCGTATTTCCACTGAGCATGGAGCGCGGACTGATCAGTTCGGTTGGGCTCAGTGAAGTACCGCAACTTTCGCACTGGTCGCCATAAGCCTTGTCAAAGCTGCATTTCGGACAAGTTCCCACAATGTACCTGTCGGCAAGGAATTGTTTATTTTCCTCATCGTAATACTGTTCCGAGGTCTTTTCGATAAACTTTCCGGTGTCGTAAAGTTTCCTGAAAAATTCGGAGGCGGTTTCATAATGTACCGGGGAGCTGGTGCGGCTATAAATGTCGAAAGAAATTCCGAGACGCAAAAAGGAGTCTTTAATGATCGCGTGGTATTTGTCGACTACATCCTGGGGTGTAATTCCCTCGTTTCTTGCCTTCAGGGTAATGGGCACACCATGCTCATCCGATCCACCCACAAATACCACCTCCTCGCCTTTCAGCCGGAGATAACGTGCATAAATATCGGCAGGTACATAAACACCTGCAAGATGGCCAATATGTACAGGGCCATTGGCATAAGGCAAGGCCGACGTAATTAAAGTCCTTTTATAATTGCTCATCGTATCAAACTTTTTGAATATCAGAGATTCCAACTTATTTAAGACCGGCAAAGATAAACCAACAAAGTTTTGAATGCATGTTTTGGGAAAGATTTTCGATTCATTTTTATGTTTTCATTATTCACATTCACCCTGTTATTGCTACCTTTCCCAAAAAAAATAATGCCACAACTCGGTTATTTGAACCCGGGTGATCTGATTGCTGTAGTTGCACCGGCGGGAAAGATTTTACCTGAACAGGTACTTCCTGCCATCGACTGGCTTGAGATGAACGGGTTCAGGGTTCTTCCCGGGCACCATCTCCTTTCCTCGGATTATCAGTTTGCCGGGAAAGACAAAGAACGAACTGCCGACCTGCAGGCAGCGCTCGACCATCCCGAAGTGAAAGCCATTATTTTCGCCAGGGGTGGCTATGGAACAATACGAACTCTGGAATCAATTTCCCTGGAAGGTTTCCGTAAATATCCAAAATGGCTCGTCGGTTTCAGTGATCTCACGATTTTCCACAACATCTGTGTCAAATTGGATACTCCGTCAATCCACGGTCCCATGCTAAGAGGATTTTTGGAAAAAGACGGACAACCTTCGGAAAGCTTCCTTCGTCTGATGAAGGTACTATCGGGCAAAAAACCTGTATATCAATTCGGAAGCCAGGTCGCTAACCGGCCCGGCAAAACAAACGGAACGCTGGCAGGAGGGAACCTATCGCTGATATACAGTCTACTGGGAACTCCTTATGATCTGGACACCGATGGCAAAATCCTTTTTATGGAAGATATCGGGGAATATCTTTATCACATCGACCGCATGATAATCAGCCTGCGTCTGGCAGGAAAACTCCGGAACCTGAAAGGGCTCATCGTTGGACAGTTTACCGGGGTAAAAGACAATGAGGAACCTTTTGGAAAAACGGTTGATGAGATCATTTTGGAAGCAACCAGGGGATATAACTACCCCATCAGTTTTGGTTGTCCCTCAGGGCATGGTTCACCAAATTTTCCCCTGATTTTTGGTCAGAATTGTACCTTACAGACCGAAGAGAATCAGACAATACTGAGTTTTGAAGATAATTTAGCCTGATCATCCTAAGACCGATTATACCCATCCATCATGAATCAGAGAGAATCGGGCAAAATTGCCGAAAAGATTGCGCAAACCCACCTGGTTTCCAAAGGTTACCAGATTCTTGAGGTGAACTGGCAGTACCATCACCTTGAGATTGACATCATTGCCAGGCAAGGGGAAGAGCTGGTGATCGCGGAGGTAAAATCCAGGGAAGGATTCGCATTTGAACATCCCCTGGATGCCATTTCACAACAAAAAATGCAGCATCTGATCAATGCGGCAGAAGCATATATCCAGCTTACCGACTGGAACAAGGATACCCGGTTCGACCTGATTACTGTCGTATTTGATGGAAGTGACGGAAGATATGAGCTCGAACACTATATAAATGCCTTCAATTCAGAAGCATAATGACAAATAAAATAACCAGTAAGAAACCAATATATGAATATTGAAGAAATCAGGGATTTTTGCCTGTCTCTTCCGGGGACCACGGAAAGCTTCCCGTTTGATGAAACAACGTTGGTCTTTAAGGTAATGGGGAAAATGTATTGCCTGATGAGCCTGGATGGTGACCCTGGAGTCGCCTTGAAAAACTTACCTGATAAAATATTGGAAATGAGAGAACACTATGATTGTGTCATCGAGGCCTACCATATGAACAAGGTGCACTGGAACACAGTCATGATTGACCACCCCCTGCCTGATGCCAAACTGAGAGAGTGGATCACCGATTCATATCACCTGGTGATTTCAGGACTTACACGAAAACTGAAAGAAGAATTAAAAAACCTGCAGCAATGGTTGAATTTAAGCTAACTGAAGAGTACATCGAACTGATCAGGCTATTGAAATACCTGAGGTGGGCCGAATCAGGGGGTCATGCAAAAATAATGGTTGATGAAGGTCTGGTAAAACTGAACGGCACTACAGAATATCGCAAGCGGGCCAAATTACGGAAAGGAGATGTTGTGGAGGCAGAGGGTCAGATTGTGACTATCACATAAAAAAAACAAGGAACCTGTGGCTCCTTGTTTTTCGTGATGCACTGTATCAGGCAGTTTGTCGTAACAATTTCAATGTATCGTTCACCGATGACATCTTGCTGATACTTTCATCTTCAATATTTACCTTGAATATACTTTCGAGGTAATAGGTAAAAATTTTCCAGTCAGTGGTATCAAAATGGAGATCTTCCTCAAAGGTGGCATCCAGGGAGATATTTTCCTTCCGGACACCGGTTTTGCGAAGGGCTCGGTAAAGATTCCTCCTGGTCTTTTTATTTTCCATATCCCAATGAATTTTATCATTTATTCAATTCAAAGTATCGAACAAATGAATTTCGGGGTCAAAAATACATCTTTTTTAATTACTAGGTCCTTTTCCTTAACAGAATTTAACCTAACACACTTATCCTTAGGTTATTAATATGCCTCAAAGCCTCATCAGTCAAGGCTTTCGGCAAATTTGGCCAATGTTTATTTTTCGTTAATCAATTGTTCGATCCACTCCGTTTTCAGGAAACTATAGATTTCAAGATCAAGAAACTTATTGGTATGGAACTCCCCGCTGCGCTCAATTCCTTCAAGCAGGAAACCAAGTTTACGTGGAATTGCGGCACTTTTCACGTTGCCGACGGCCACCTTGATCTGGACCCGGTTGCAATCGAGATTTCGGAAGGCAAAATCGGTCAGTTTCTTTACGCAGCGTATCATGATACCCTTTCCCTGCATATTTTCAGCTAGCCAATAACCAATTTCGGTTTTACGGTTCACGTTATCGCTGTCTTTAAATCCGATCAAACCGGCAAATTCCCCCTTATACCATATCGTATATACTTCATCGCCCGATTCCTTGCGAATCTTCATAAGATGTTTGACAAAATGTTCGGTATCCTCTATTTTCCGTGTTTGGTCGACAAAGGGCAGCCATTTTCTCAAATAATGACGGTCACGGTCGATCGTTTCGAAGATGATTGACGCAAATGACAGCCGCATCTGGTCAAGATGTATCTGATCGTCAACAACCAGGTATTCCATTGGGAGCATTATTAGTTTATCGTCATAATATAACCATAAAGTATCGTGATTCCCAGTACTATTCATCACTCTTCGCGATTTTCCTTGCCAGTTCAAATACCTGGGCGGAAAATACCGGGGTTTGCTCACAAGATATAAGAATCCGCTCATCATCGGAGATGGTAATGCCTTCCGTCTGTGACATAAAAAGCATATCCAGGTCGACCCGGGAGCTGTTTCCGGAGAAGGGCTTGCCCGGATTAAAATCCCTGAAAATCCAGACGAATGGTTTCATTTGAGCATACCCCGACAAGGCGAGAATTTTTCCATCCGGACTGATATCGACGCCGGTAATCAGTCCGCCTGCCTCAAACTCGCCACGTTTACGCGCCACACTTTTTTTCGGGTTGAAATGCAAAACATACTGGGCTGTCTTTTCAGATTGCCAGTCCTTGGTGAAAAGGTATAACGAATCATTCATGCTAACCAGAGCCTCGCAATCATAGGGATGGCCATGGGAGACAAGGTTAAAATCAGTTTGGTCTTCGTAGGTATAACCCATAAATTCAGCCGATGCCTTCTTATCGCCATGCGAAGGAAGATGTGTCTTCTGAATCCGGTAAATCCCGAGATTTTGGCGGTTACCCGCATTGTTTCCGGTATCTGCGACATAAAGATAACGCTCATCCTGGGCTATGTCTTCCCAATCCACATTCGTGGCATTCTCGATCAGGACCCGGGCCTGAACAACTCCCTTGTCATCGACACCATACAAGATCGGTTCCCCTCCACTGTCATTCAAAGTCCACAATAAACCATTGTAATACACCATCCCTGAATTTTCTTTCAGTTCATCGGAGAAACTAAACAGCGAAACCGGTTTAATCTGGTCCTGGCTTTCATTACCGACTTCGGTCTGTGAAAAAACAGGCAAGGAAAAAACCAGTCCGACAAACAGCACCGGCAGTAGAACCCATTGATGGCTTATCGAATTTTTATTCATACAAACAGGTTAAATATTTAATCAACAATCAGGCGGCATACTTGCCTCTTTCAATGAGGGACTTCAGTCCATCAATTTCGACATGGCAAATACCCATTGCAAAAGTACCCATTTCCTGTATCTCTTGGATTCATTCCGGCAATTCAATTATTAATTGCGAAACAACGCTAACCCATAAGTATATACCTGATTCAACTTTTTTATTTTATAAATTTGCCCGCAAAGCATCATTAAAAATGAAAAGAAACTATTGGATACTGGTCTTAATCCTGGTTACGATTTCCATTTCGTGTACCAACGCAGGAAAGCCTGCAACAGGCACCGTGATTGTAATATCAACCGAGATGGGTGATATAAGATTGCGTTTATATGATGAAACTCCCCAACACCGTGACAATATCATCCGGCTGGTCAAGGAGAATTTTTACGACAGCCTTCTGTTTCACCGAGTCATACAAAATTTCATGATCCAGGGAGGAGATCCGGAGTCGCGACAGGCTGAACCCGGCGCCCGACTGGGTAGTGGTGGTCCAGGCTATACTGTCCCGGCAGAGATCAGGGAAGGACTTTTTCATAAAAAGGGAGCCCTGGCTGCTGCCCGGCTCGGCGATCAGGTGAATCCGGAGAAAAACTCAAGCGGATCGCAGTTTTATATCGTGCAGGGCAAAGTGTGGCGACCTGGCGAATTGGACACCCTGGTGATGCAAAGGAATTCAGCACTTCAGCAGACCATCTTCCGGAAACACTTTGATGCAGCCCAGGCTGAACTTAACCTGTTCAAACAGAACAATGACTCGATCGGTTTTTCGATCAGGGTAGCCGGGTTACGTGAGGAAGCAGACAGCATTTTCCAGACCTCTCCTAAATTCAGCCTCACATCCGGACAACGCGAGATCTATACCACCATTGGGGGGTATCCTTCGTTGGATGGCGGGTATACAGTTTTTGGGGAGGTTATCGAAGGACTCGAGGTTATCGACCACATTGCTGCCGTTCAAACCGATCCGGCAAACAGGCCTTTGAAAGATGTCAGGATGAGTATCCGACTGGAAGAATAACCAAATGTGTAAATGGTTCAATTCTTGCAGATAAATCAAAAAAGATCCGGATGCAGAGATTGAAAAGAAGATCAGGGTGGTGGCTGGCAGGATTGACAATGATCCTGTTGTCTGAATTTGCCAGTGCCCAAACCCAGAAAGTAATCATTTCGACAAACATGGGCGACATGACCTTTGTTCTTTATGATGACACGCCCAAGCACCGGGATGCGTTTCTGCAACTGGCATCCGAAGGATATTACAATGGTACATTGTTTTACAGAGTGATTAACCAATTTCTGATCCAGGGTGGCTCAAGGTCTTCCAGAAACGCGGCCCCGGGCAAAAGGATCGGCTATGGCGATCCCGACAAGACTGTGGATGATGAAATCCTTCCTCACTATTTTCATAAGAAAGGAGCATTATGTGCGCCCCGCCAACCCGATGAGATCAACCCTT
>DIFU01000088.1:0-31859 GCA_002419285.1 Prolixibacteraceae bacterium UBA5740
GACCCCCTGCTTGTAAGGCAGGTGCTCTGAACCAGCTGAGCTAAGCTCCCATTATTCTTTGAACTGCGCTTCAGAAAAGCGATGCAAATATAAAACATGATTTCAGTTCTGCAAAAAAAAGGCCAAAAAAAGTCACAAAATTTCTGCCACCACAAAGGTACTGCCCCCCACAAAGATCATATCTTCGGGATCGGCTGCCGCTTTTGCCGCTTCAAAGGCCTCTTTTACAGTCGGATAAACATTTCCCCTCAACCCTGCCTCTGCTGCCCTCGATTGCAGCTGGTTTTCATCCAATGCACGGGGAATGTCGGCCTTGCAGAAATAATAGTGGGCATCCCTGGGTAACAAGGCCAGCACCTTTGCCGGATCCTTGTCGGAAACCACCCCAATCACGATATGCAGTCTTTTGAAGGCGGTCTGGCTGAGCTGTTCCACCACCATCCGTATGCCATCCTCATTGTGTCCGGTATCGCATACTATTCGTGGATTGGCCCCCAGTACCTGCCAGCGCCCAAGCAATCCAGTCAGCCCCTTCACATCGGCAAGTCCCGCATTTACGGCATCCGCTGATATGGCCAATCCTGCACTTCGCAGCAAATCCACGCCCTTCAGCACACCCGGAACATTCTGCCGCTGGTAAATCCCGGCCAGGTCGGTCACCAATGCATGGTAACCGGACGGATTACCCTCATTCAGGTGGAGCACCTGCCTGCCGTCGATACCGAGCAGACTGTACCCAACCTGGTATTCGTCGGATGCGAACCAAAGGGGTGCCTTCTCCTCCGCGGCCTTTTGAATGAAAACCTGCTCCACTTCGGGCTGCCGCTGGCTGATCACCACCGGGACGCCGGATTTGATGATGCCCGCCTTTTCGCCCGCGATCAGGGGCAAGGTTTCGCCCAGCAGGGCGGTGTGGTCATAACTGATGTTGGTGATGACACTCAGCAAGGGAGTGATGATGTTGGTCGAGTCGAGGCTGCCGCCCAGTCCGACCTCCACAACGGCCATGTCGACCTGCTGTTCAGCGAAGTAGTCGAACGCCATGGCTACGGTCAGTTCGAAGAACGAGGGCTCGAGTTTCTCGGTTTGGTTGATACGTCGAAAATCCCGGACCCATTGGGCTATGTATGATTCGGCAATCATCTCCCCGTTTATGCGGATGCGCTCCCTGAAGTCCTTCAGATGGGGCGAGGTGTACAGTCCGGTGCGGTAACCTGCCGATTGCAGTATGGCGGCCAGCATGTGGGAGACCGATCCCTTCCCGTTGGTTCCGGCCACGTGAATGGACCGGAATTGACGATGGGGATGGTTGTAAATTTCATCGAGACGCAGACTATTACCCAGAGTATGTTTATAAGCGGCCGGCCCCGTGCGCTGAAACATGGGGAGCTGGGTATACAGATAATTTAAGGCGTCGGAATAATCGTTCATTTAAAAACTTATTAACCGCTGCAAGTTTATTAATAAATCGGGCGACCCCCGTAAAACCATTCCGATTTTTTTACATTTACAAAAATCAATTGTCCTGTTATGGCCAAGAAAAAGAAAAGTACCAAAATTTTCATCCTCGACACCAATGTTATCTTGCACGACCACACCTGCATCTATAAATTCGAGGATAACGACATCGTCCTTCCTATTGTGGTATTGGAGGAACTGGACAAGTTTAAACGCGGGAACGACCTGATCAACTACCAGGCCCGGGAGTTTGTGCGCCTGCTCGATGAAATCGTGGGGGATGAACTCTTTAATGGTGGTAAACTGTTAGGCCCCAACCTCGGTTACCTGAGGATAGAAACCGGGAAACCCTTTTCCGAAGAGTTGCAAAGATCTTTCCGGGAAGACATTCCGGACCATCACATCCTGGCCATAGCGGAATATACCTCCAAACAGCATCCCGACCGGAAGACCATTCTTGTGACGAAGGATATTAACCTGAGAATGAAGGCCAAATCGTTGGGAATTCAGTCGGAAGACTATAAAACCGACCAGGTGCACGATATCAACATTCTCGACAAGGCGGTTGACATCTATGAAAATTTCAGTCCCGAGATCATTGAACGTCTTTACCAGCAAGGCTCCATCAGCTTGCTGGAGATGAACTGGCAGCACGTACCCGAAGCCAATGAGTGTTTTATTCTCAGGGGAAGCACTTCAAGTGTGCTGGCACGTTACAATGCGACCGAGAAGAAAATTAACAGGATTGAAAAGCATACAGCTTACGGCATCAAACCCCGAAATGCAGAACAGACATTCAGTCTGGATGTGTTGGCAGATCCTGAAATCAAACTGGTTGCGCTCACCGGAAAGGCAGGTACCGGGAAAACCCTTCTTGCCCTTGCCGCTGCCCTTGAGCAACACAAGAATTTCGAGCAGATTCTGCTTGCCCGTCCGATTGTTGCCCTGAGCAACCGCGACCTTGGATTCCTGCCGGGCGATGCAATGGAGAAAATAAACCCATACATGCAGCCACTCTACGACAACCTGGGAGTCATCAAACATGCCTTTAATCCAAGGAGTCCCGAATACCAGAAACTGGAAGAACTGCAAAAGGAAGACCGGCTGGTGATCACTCCACTGGCTTATATCAGGGGACGAAGCCTGTCGAATGTCTACTTCATCATTGATGAAGCGCAGAACCTGACGCCACATGAGATCAAAACCATCATAACCCGTGCCGGGGAAGGAACGAAAATGGTGTTCACAGGCGACCTCCAGCAGATCGACTCCCCCTACCTCGACATCCGTTCAAACGGGTTATCGTACCTGACCGAAAAAATGAGAAACCAGGATATTTTCGCCCACATCAACCTGTTAAAGGGGGAAAGAAGCTACCTGGCAGAACTTGCAAGTAACTTGCTGTAATAATAAATCAAAAAAAGCAACGTTCTAAAGATAATCCTTCAGTTCGGTACCATTTCATATGGTACTTTCAGGCAGTTGCCATTCATTTGGCAGCTGCTTTTTTATTATTTAAAAGACAAACTTGTCTCTTTATTCACTCATTTTTGGGATGCACTTCGGTCAAATTGCTAATTTTGCACCGCATTGAATTTGAATTGGATGGATTACAAAGGAAAGAAAGCCGCTTTTTTTACGCTGGGATGCAAACTGAACTTCTCGGAAACATCGACCATGGCCCATTCGCTTGAGGAGGTTGGGTTCGAAAAGGTCGATTTTGAAGAGAAAGCCGATATTTATGTGATCAATACCTGTTCGGTGACCAACTCGGGTGACAAGAACAGCCGCAATATTATCAGGAGGGCAGTACGCAACAATCCCGATGCCATGGTTGTGGTGGTCGGCTGCTATGCACAGTTGAAGCCTGACGAAATCGGACACATTGAAGGCGTCGACATGGTGTTGGGCACACAGGAAAAATTCCATATTCCTGCCTGGATCGGAGACCTTTCGAAAAAGGAAAAGACAGAAATCCACACAACGCGCCTTGCCAACATCAAGCAATACCACAAGTCGTTCTCGTGGGGTGACCGCACCCGGAGCTTCCTGAAGATCCAGGACGGCTGTGATTATTACTGTTCTTTCTGCACGATTCCCTATGCCAGGGGCCGCAGCAGAAACGACAATATCGAAAATACGCTGGCGGAAGCCAAAAAGGCAGTCGACAAGGGATACAAGGAAATTATCCTTACGGGAGTCAATATTGGTGATTTTGGAAAATCGACAGGAGAGAATTTCCTCGATTTGCTCAGGGGATTTGAACAGGTTGAAGGATTGCACCGGCTCCGATTGGGATCAATCGAGCCCAACCTGTTGAAAGACGACATCATCCAGCTGGTTTCGGAATCAAAGGTCATTATGCCGCACTTTCATATTCCGCTACAGGCCGGGACAGATGAAGTGTTGTCGATGATGAAACGAAAATATTCGACCGAATTGTTTGCCCAAAGGATTCACCGGATCAGGGAGATTGTGCCGGATGCATTTATCGGTGTGGATGTGATTGCAGGCACCAACGGGGAAACCGAAGAGTTGTTCCAGGAATCCTACGACTTTATCAACGATCTTGAGATAAGCCAGCTGCACGCTTTCCCCTATTCGGAGCGAAGCGGCACCCAGGCCTTGAAGATCCCCTGGAAAGTACCGGTAGAGGAACGCAAACTCCGAACCCAGAAATACATCAACCTTTCGGAAAAGAAGTTGCTGGCGTTCTACCAGAAGCAGGTCGGCACATCCCGTACCGTGCTGTTTGAGGAAGAAACCGATGGAGGAACCATGGAAGGCTTTACCGAAAACTACATCCGCGTAAAGGCTCCCTACCAGCCTGGGCTGATCAACCAGCTTACCCCTTTAACCCTGAAAGGAATTGGGGAGGATGGAAAAATGACAGGGTTGCTTGTGGCAACCCTGCAAAACTAAATTGTATTACGACGGCAAATTGCCAGCTTAATGCATTTTATTCACGCCTTGCCAGTTTGGAGAGCAGGCGCAACAGTTCGAGGTAGAGCCAGATCAAGGTCACCATCAATCCAAAGGCACCAAACCATTCCATATATTTAGGAGCTCCGGAAGCGGAGGCCCGTTCAATAAAATTGAAATCAAGAGTGAGATTCAGTGCGGCAACAGCCACTACCACCAAACTGATCCCGATACTCAGCGTACTGCTGTCGTGCAGGAAGGTAAAACTGGCGCCAAAAAATCCTGCAACAAAACTGACCAGGTAGAGTAAGGCGATGCCACCCGTGGCAGCAAAAATGATCATCCTGAATTTATCGGTTACCTTGATCACCTGCGAGCGGTACAGAAGGAGCATTACCACAAACACGGCCAGGGTCAGGGCTACGGCACGCATCACGATTCCCGTATAGGTACCCTCCATCATGGCCGATATGCCACCCAGGAACAATCCCTGCAGCAAGGCATAGATGGGAGCGGTAATTCCGGCACTCTTGGGCCTGAAAGAGGTAACCAGCGCCATGATAAAACCACCGATACCACCAATCAGCAACCATGGGGTGACGGCAGAAATTGCTTCCTGCGGAAATTCTCCGTTAAACGCGTTAAAAAACTTACCCCATGTAAACACGGCACCCAGAACAACAAGCAACAGCATGAGTCCGGTCTTGTTCATGGTTCCGTTTAAGGTCATGGTCTCCTGACCGTAAACCTGATCACGGGAAAACATTTTTTCACTTAATACAGGGTTGGAACTTTTTACTAAATCCATTGTACAATATTTATTTCTGTTTACTGCCGACAATTAAATACCTGTCGGTATTTTTTATGAAACAAAAAATCTGCCAACCGCAAAACAGGTAATTTTGGCAGATGACAACCATCAGGATACACTTAAAAAACGAATTAACCTGACAATATTATCCTGAAATGGGAACCTCAACCTTTGTTGGTAGACTTCAACCAGGATTAGAAATTGATTGCATGACCAATATTTGCAGCCAGTTCCTTTGAGATTTCAGAATCGGAATCGTTCAGGGTACCGATGAACTCGCTGACCATTTGATGTAGGGTTTCCGAACGGTTTGCCATGATGACCAGGGTGCGTTCGAGAACCACCGACAAAGCCACATCACGGGAAAGGGGAACCAGCTCTTCAAAAAAGGGCTCGAACATCTCATCGGGCGACTTTTTATCAGACATGGCCAGCCGGCCAATCAGGTGAACTGCAGTATAGCGGACCCAGTGTTTCTTTCCGCGGCACCATTCCAATGCCTTCACATAGGCCGGAGGCGATTTCCACCACAGATTGGCTGAAGCCTGTTCAGCAATCTCGCTGTTTTCAAATGACTTGGTCCAGAAATCCATCTGCTGCTCGCTCACCAGCGCCGGGTCATCCAGAAGAGTAGCCAGGATCATGGTTTCGCGCCACTGCTTGTTCCAGAGCTTTAAAGCCAGCAAATGCGACGGATTGTGTTCTTTGGCCATGGTCCTTAGATCCATGACCGATACCCCCCAGTTAATCCGGTAAGTAATTCCCCTCTCCTTCATGGAAGTTGAAACCTCGCCATTCTTGAACAGCCTGATCTTCTTCAGAAGTTCCTGAAACTCAAGTTCCGCATTTGGATCATCCAATAAAATATCCATTCAAATATTTTTTGCTCCAAAAGTAGGAAATAGTGTGCAGGAAGCAATCAAAAAAACTGGACATCCATCTTTATTGGGTGCTGCATCAGGCACACCATCCACATCATGTATATCACGTGAATTTTTCTATTTTTACTCATTCTAATATTCTTCGGGATGCAGCAACTCCGGGACAGTTTCAGGGAATTAGCCAACAGTGAATTTTACCGCAATATTGCCGGTCTGTTTTCCGGAATATTTGCTGCCCGGCTGATCCCGGCATTGTTTGCCCTGGTCATAGCCCGGCTTTATGCCCCGGAGCACTTCGGTGATTTTGTACTCTTCCTGACCATCGCCTCCTTCCTGTCAATCGTTGCCACAGGCGGGTACGAAAGAGCCTTATTACTGGCATCGGACGAACAAGACAAAAGCCACATTTTCAGCTTTGCCATGAAGGTAAACCTAACGGTGAACATGGTGATAATGGTGACCATGCTCATTCTGGTATGGGTAAACAGTGACTGGCAGACGGGCAGGATGGTCAATCTTCTCCTGATCCCCTTTTATTCCTTCTTCTTTGGCAGTGTCCAATTGATACGAAACCTGCTGATCAGCACCAAGTCATTCAAAAAACTATCGGCACTTGAATTTTTAAGGGCCATTTTGGGCGGAGTTGCGCAGACAGCTTTTTTTGTGTGGCCCGAAACAGGTTTGTTCCTGGGCATCACATTAAGTCAGGCAGTCACCTATTTTTATTATGCCTTGAAATTACCGGCTGCCGCGGGTATCGGGGTGCCACGGTTCCGGGAAGCCGAAATCAGGCTGGCAAAACGCTATGTCAATTTTCCAAAATTCTCGGTTCCGTCAGAAATGTTCAACTTCCTGAGCAGCCAACTGCCGGTATTCATGATCAAACCCTTTTTCGGGGAAGTCATGCTGGGCCTCTACTCCTTCTCGCACCGCTACCTGAGCATTCCGGTTCAGCTCACCAGCATTTCCATAGGAAGCGTGTATGTCCAGAAAGCCCAGAGCCTTAAAAATGACCCATCGACCTTGTCGGCACTTACCACCGACCTGTTCAGGAAACAATTCAGGTTGGCACTGGTTCCCTTTACCATACTTACCCTCTGGGGAGAAGAGATTTTCACGTTTCTGTTCGGCACTGAATGGGCATTCTCGGGCCATTTGGCCCAGATCATGGCTCCCTGGCTCTTTGCCGTTTACATAGGATCCCCGCTGTCAACCATCCTGGTGGTGCGCGAAAAACAGCGTATTTCGATGATATACAATATTACACTGCTTGCTGCAAGGGCCATGGTTTTGATAGCCGGTGGACTCTGGCTGAAGGATATATCGTTGACCATTGGTTTATTCAGTGCCACCGGGTTTCTGTTTTTCACCGGATTAACGCTTTATTCCTTCAGGCTGGCACACGTACCATGGATTCCGTTATTCCGTTTTGTTATTTTCCAAATGGTATTGATGGTCGTTCCCCTCCTGCTACTGAAACTCTGGCTATGAAGAAAAACATCATTACACATAAATACAACTGGACGGAACAAGGCAAATTGCGCTGCTCCGGCTTTGCATGGCAAGATGGAAGATGTGTTTCGGATGGTGATTTTTGTGAGGCAATGGTACGGCACTGTAACGACTTTGAAAGTTTCTCACAATGGGCAACCCAGCTAAATGGGCCATTTTCCATAATAGTTGAACAGGAAAACGAGATCTGGATGGCCACTTCCCACACCTGGGCCTACCCTCTTTTCTATGCCCATGGCAGCGAGGGCTGTGAGGTCGGAGATGTACCTGAATTATTTGCTGCACTAAAGGAATCGGGGATCCGGATTGCAGATGAACTCTATTTCCTGAGCTTTGGCGTTGCCCCGGGGAACCATACCCTTTGCGACCGGATCAAGACTGTGATGCCAGGAGAGACTATCCGATTAAGGGATAAGGAGATTCAATCGGTGAACGCTTTAGATTCCATATTCCAAACCCGGTTCCCTGAGTCAGAACCTGAAGTCACGGCACAACGTATCAGGGAAACCTTTCAAAGATACTCCGACAAAATAGGTAAGCGAAAAGTTTTGCTGCCCCTGACGAGTGGGTACGATTCGCGTTTGCTGGCATGCCTTTTAAAGGAATCCGGGCATACTGACGTCCTTTGCGCCACCTGGGGAAATCCGGGCAACAGTGAACAGGAAGCTGCAAGGCGTGTTGCCGGGCAACTGGGATACCCCTACCGGTTTATTCCTTATACAAGTGAAACCGTAGCCGGATTCACTAAGGATCCTGAATTTGAAAAGTTCGCAATGTATATCGGGCATTTGACCTCGATGCCCTATCTCCAGGAATATTTCGCCATCCGTCAATTATTGAACGAAGGACTGATTGACAAGAATACCATTGTTTTACCGGGCCATCCGGGCGATTTTCTGCGTGGATCGCACCTGACGCAAGGACTTTCATCAGAAGAAAACAAATTGGTCGCAGAAAGAATATTGGATCGCTTTGGGGCAGATTATCCCTTGAGTAGCCGAGAAAAACAGATGGTGTACAATAAAATATTGGAATACCATTTTACGGAAAAACCATCAGCCGATAACCGCGTGAATTTCGATCGATGGGATTACATCGAACGCCAGTGCAAACTGGTATCCAATTCATCAATGGCCTGGTCATTTTTTGGTGTGGAAACGCTGCATCCGCTTTTCGACAGGGAATTGGTATCCTTTTTTCCCAGATTGCCAGTGGAACAGAGACTGGGATCGGTACATTACCTTGATACCTTGGTTAACCAATTCTTTCAAAAGCACGGGGTTGATTTCATGTTGCGAAAGGAAAACATCCCATCAAATGGGAGAAAAAACCTTAAACGGCGGCTGGTGTCATTGTTGCCGGATTTTCTGAAAAAATGGGTTTACCAGGATGCCAATCCCATAGGATATCGTGAAATCACGGCTGAACTGATGCGCTCATTTCCGGAATACCGGTTCAAAACACCGGCAAGACCCTATGCATACAACAGTTATCTGATACAATGGTATCTTCAGCTCATGAAAAACATGTGTCGATTTTCGGAGGATGGCCGAGGGTAAGAAAATCTTGCTAAATTTGAAACAACTATATCCGAAACTATGATCAACCTGCAGAGTACTACACGTAAAATATTAATCATCGTAGGTGCAGTGATTCTGCTTTTCTTCCTGTGGTATTTCAGTGCCATTGTCACCTACATTCTCATTTCGGTAGTGCTGGCATTTATCGGGAGGCCCATTGTTGTCTGGCTGAACAAGTTCAGGATCGGAAGATTCAGGATACCCTCCACCGTTTCGTCATTGATTACCCTGATAATTATCTGGACCTTCTTTATCGGATTGTTCAGTTTTCTGATTCCCTTGCTGATCAAGGAATTCTCGATACTTTCAACGATCGATTTCGACAGTGTATTTGCCCAACTACAGGAGCCCATCAGCAAGATCATTCGATTCACCCATCGGGAAACGGTGACCGTCGACAACCAATCTTTTTTTGAGATCATTATCGATCAGCTGGCCGAAAAACTTAACCTGACCGGTATCTCCAATACGGTTGGAAGAATCGTGGGAATTTTGGGGGAAACCGTCATCACCTTTTTCTCTGTTTCGTTTATTACCTTTTTCTTCCTGAAAGAGGAAAAAATGTTCCGCGCGGGAATTCTTCTTCTGGTTCCTTCCGATTATGAAGAAAAAGCCGCCAAAATTCTGGATTCAGTTTCAAATCTGCTTCGCAGGTATTTCATAGGCCTTGTTTTCGAGGTTTTTATGGTTGGTTTACTGGTAATGGGCGGACTAACCATTGCAGGGTTGCAGTTTCAGCATGCAGTGGTCATCGGGTTATTCTGCGGGCTTTTCAATGTAATTCCTTATCTAGGCCCATGGATTGGCGCCATTGTCGGATTGATCATCGGTACGGCAGTCAACATTCAAATGGACTTTTCAACCTACACCCTGCCTCTTCTTGGCTACATGACCATCGTTTTTCTTACTGTCCAGCTCATCGACAACATCCTCTTTCAACCCCTCATCTATTCAAGTAGTGTAAAGGCACACCCTCTTGAGATATTTCTGGTGATTCTTGCCGCCGGAAGTTTAGCGGGAGTTTTGGGTATGATACTGGCCATTCCGGTGTATACCATTATGAGAGTGATTGCAAAAGAATTTTTCGAAAACATGAAACTGGTCAGGGAAATAACGAAAAACCTCGACAATAATTAGTTGTTCTAAAACATTAATTATCACAAATAATTGTTTTTCAATACAGTAACAACACAGCATCTGGTCTGGTCCGGATTTATCATTCAGGTTGAATAAATTTTGCATTTTTAATAATAGTACCTATTTCGGATATTGATATCTCATAAACTTTATATATTTTGCCGACTTTTTAATGAAAAACTTAACCGAACAAAATGAAGTACGCTGATATCACAAAATTTTGGCTACCCAGGCACGTTCTACCATTCTTTATTTTCATTGCCGGTTTTTTGTTATTAATGCCTGTCGAAGTGCTTGGCGACACTGAGAGCCAGGAGAGTCATAGTGTATCTTTAGCAGATGTCAGGCGGGGTGAACGTTTTTTCAAAGGGCTGCTGCCCTTCAACAGGGAGCACCAGGCATGCGCCTCGTGCCACAATCTTTCACCGACCGACACACTCAACTGGAATCCTTCAGCGTATGAGCTGGCCCAGAAATTTTTGACGCGCGACATCAACGAGTTCAGGAATGCAGTGATGCAGCCCTCAGGTGCAAAAATGACTGCCTCCCATCAGGGATTTGTTCTTGAGGATGAAGATCTGGGCCATATCAAGGCATATCTTGACGACATGGCCATGAAAGGTCCCGAATCGACAAAACCCACCTTTTTCAATCTCCTTATCTTCCTCGGCCTTGGCCTGATACTCACCTGGGCACTGGTAGAGATGCTCTTTTTACGAAAAATCCGCTATAAATTCATTCCGGTCCTGCTGTTTCTGGGAGCTTTTGGAGCCCAGGCGCAGATGGTTATCACGGACGCCATCCGTTTGGGCCGGCAGAAAGCCTATGCACCCGACCAACCCATCAAGTTCTCGCATGCAGTGCATGTGGGAGAACAAGGCATTGATTGCATGTATTGCCACACCACAGCAGATCACAGCAAATCAGCAGGGCTTCCGGCCACCGACCTCTGTATGAATTGCCATGTCCTGATCAGGGAGGGTACCAACAGCGGTAAATTCGAGATCGCAAAAATCATTGAATCGCACGAAACGGGTGATCCCATTGAATGGACACGTATCCATAATCTGCCCGAACATGTTTTCTTCAGCCATGCTGTGCATGTTGGTGCGGCAAAGCTCGACTGTGCCAGCTGCCATGGTCCGGTCGAAGAAATGCATGTGATGCGTCAGCACAGTGATCTGTCAATGGGTTGGTGCGTCAATTGCCACCGCGATACCCAGGTCGATTTCAATGACAATGGTTATTACGATACCTATATTAAGCTGCACGAGCAAATGAAAGCCGGAGAGATTGATACCATCCGCGCCGTCGACACCGGGGCAAACGATTGTATGCGCTGTCATTATTAACCTGCTAACATATTTGAAAAAAGACTCCTAATGGAAACAAAATACTGGCGAAGTCTAGAAGAAAGAAATGATCCTGCCACCTTTCGGAAAAGCGAGATCAGGGCAGAATATGAACACAAAAAATCAGTGATCAAAGGGGAAAACGGGTCTTCCAGAAGAGATTTCCTTAAAGCTTTTGGTTTTACCATAGGTGGCACGGCATTGTTGGCAAGCTGCAATAGACCGGTCGAGAAAGCCATTCCTTACCTGATCAAACCGGAAGAGGTGACTCCAGGCATGGCCAATTACTATGCCTCCACATTTTACGAAGGGAACGAATACTGCAGTATCCTGGTGAAAGTACGTGACGGCCGACCCATAAAGATCGAAGGAAATGACCTTTCGCCTGTCAGCCGCAAAGGAACATCAGCCAGGGTACAGGCCTCAGTGCTTAACCTTTATGATGACGCACGTTATAAAGGCCCCCTCAAAGACAAGGAACCGGTTACCTGGGAAATCCTGGACAAGGAGGTGATTGAATCACTTGACCAACTGAACACAGAGAACCGGAAGGTGGTACTACTTACCCCGACCGTTATCTCACCCGCATTCCGCGAGGTCATTGCAGGCCTTCTGGCAACCTACCCCAATATTGAATGGGTAAAATACGATCCGGTTCCGGTGAGCGGCATACTTACAGCCAACAGCGAAAGCTTTGGCTCAGAAATCATTCCCGATTATCATTTCGACAAAGCCAATATCATTGTGAGCTTTAACGCCGATTTCCTTGGTACCTGGCTTTCGCCGGTTGAATACACCAAAAAATATTCGTCGGGCCGTGACCTGACAACCGGACGTCGTATGTCGAGACACTATCAGCTCGAAGCCCATATGTCGGTTACCGGGGCCAATGCCGATATCCGCATCCCGATGAAACCATCACAGGAAAGTGCGGCCCTGGCCGACCTGTATCACGAATTACTCCGGCTCAGCGGTTCAACGGCGGAATCAGGCAAATCAGGAATCGATGAGCTTTCTTCCGTTGCCAGTGACCTGTGGGCAAACAAGGGGCTGGGAATCGTAGTTTCGGGAAGCAACCGAAAGGAAAACCAGCTTATCGTGAATGCCATTAATGAGATGCTCGGGAATCATGGCTCTACGATCACTTTCGACAGGCCGCTGCTGACCCGTCAGTCCACCGTTGCCCCAATGGAGCGTTTTATCGGTGAATTAACCAATGGCAGTCTGGGGGGTGTTATATTGTATGATGTAAATCCGGTTTATGACCACCCCAAAGGATCGCAGATTGCCGGGGCACTCAAGAATCTCAGCCTTTCCGTGTCAATGTCCGACCGTCCTGACGAGACAACCACCTTATGCCGCTATAATGCCACAGGCACCCATTTCCTGGAAAGCTGGGGAGATGCAGAACCCAAAGCAGGTTTTTATAGTCTTACACAACCGGTGATCCAGCCTTTGTTTGATGGCCGTCAGCCTGAAGAAAGCCTTTTACGCTGGTCACGCAACTCAATCGCTTATTACGACTATCTGAAAGAATTCTGGAGGGCAGAATTATTCCCTCAGCAAACCCAATTCAGTGAATTCAACGCATTCTGGAACGATTCCCTCCAGAAAGGGGTATTTGAAGGGCCGGCCCTATCTTCGCTCCCAGCATACAATGACCTGAATCTGAACGAGGCATTGCAGTCGGTTGGAAAACCATCTGACGGCTGGGAATTGATCCTCTATGAAACAATTGCCCTGGGAAATGGCAAATTCGCCAACAACCCATGGCTTCAGGAACTTCCTGATCCAATGGCCAAGATCAGTTGGGATAACTTTGTGTCGGTACCGGTCGAATGGGCCGATGCCAACGGTGTGGAAAATGAAAGCGTCATTGTTGTCAATGGCATTGAAATGCCGGTATTTGTGCAACCCGGGCAAGCCGACCAAACCATGGCAGTGGCATTGGGCTATGGCCGCACGGAAGCAGGAAAAACCGGCAACAACATTGGCTTTAACGTCTTCCCCCTGGTGCAGGCTTCCAGTGAAGACCGGCAATTCTGGCTCCCGGGTGTCACTGTCGAAACCACAACCAAAACATACCCACTGGCCCTTTCGCAAACCCACCACAGCATGGAAGGGCGACCGATTGCCCGTGAATCGACCTTTGCCGAGTGGCAGCTTAATCCCTCGGCAGGCAATGAGATCCGTGAAGATCACATCAAACATTCCACCACCCTGTATGAGAAACCAGACTATCCGGGTCATCACTGGGGACTGGCAATAGACCTGAATGCCTGCACCGGTTGCGGAAACTGCACCATTTCATGTCAGGTGGAAAACAATATCCCGGTCATCGGCAAGGAACAGGTGCGCAACCGCAGAATCATGCATTGGATCAGAATAGATCGCTATTACAGTGGCAAACCCCAAAATCCGTATGTATCGTTCCAGCCTGTGATGTGCCAGCAATGCGACAATGCCCCCTGCGAGAATGTTTGTCCGGTGGCAGCAACCCCGCACAGCGACGAAGGCCTGAACCAAATGGCTTATAACCGGTGCGTCGGGACCCGTTACTGCCTGAACAACTGTCCTTACCGGGTACGTCGTTTCAACTGGCTGAAGTTTGTCAAGAGCGACAAATTCGACTACCATACCAACAGTGACCTGGGCAGGATGGTGCTGAACCCTGATGTCACCGTACGTTCGAGAGGTGTTGTCGAAAAATGCACATTCTGTGTTCAAAGGATTCAGGACAAGAAACAGACAGCAAAAATCGAAGGCCGCCCGCTTCAGGACGGAGAAATTGAACCGGCATGCGTTCAGTCGTGCCCATCGAGTGCCCTGGTATTTGGCGATATGAATGACAAAACAAGCCAGGTATTCCGGTTGATTGGTAAAACCACCGATCCCGAAATTCCGGGAGATCCCCGAAATTACCATCTGCTGGAAGAACTCCATACCCTGCCGTCGGTGGGATACCTTACCAAGATCCGCAATACAAACACCTGATAAACAACGAGCTGTATGATATACAAAACGGAAATCAGAGGTCCTCTGATTCAGGGGGACAAAAGCTTTAGCCAGATCAGCAGAGAGATTCTTGCGCCGATCGATGCAAAAACCCCCATGTGGTGGTACTTTGCCATGGCGACAAGTTTGGGGATGCTGGGTTTCGGACTCTATTGCATTTACCTGACCCTTGCCAACGGCATCGGAAGCTGGGGACTGAACAACTCGGTCGGCTGGGGCTGGGCCATTGTAAACTTTGTTTGGTGGATTGGTATCGGACATGCCGGAACCGCCTTCTCCATCTTCCTTCTGATACTCAGGCAACAATGGAGAACTGCCATCAACCGTGCAGCCGAAGCGATGACCGTGGTTGCTGTCATGTGTGCCGGACTCTTCCCGTTACTTCACATGGGACGCCCATGGTTGTTTTTCTATATCTTCCCCTACCCCAACACCAGGGGGCCATTGTGGGTAAACTTCAACTCACCCCTATTCTGGGACTTTGTGGCCATCACTGCCTATATCCTGATTTCGGCCAGTTTCTGGTATTTCGGCATGGTACCCGATTTTGCCACCATTCGCGACACGACCAAATCGAAAATCAAAAAGGCCGTTTATGGCTTCTTTGCATTTGGATGGACCGGTTCGAGCAGGGAATGGCTGAGGTATGAAGGATTGAGTTTTGTACTGGGTGGAATTGCCGCCGTATTGGTAGTATCTGTACACTCCATTGTTTCGACCGACTTTGCGGTAGGGGTAATCCCGGGATGGCACACAACCATTTTCCCGCCATACTTTGTAATCGGTGCCATCTTCTCGGGATTTGCCATGGTACTTACCCTGGTTACCATTATGAGAGGTGCCTATAAAATGAACGACTTTATTACCGATTCCCATATTGATGCAGTCTGCCGCGTTCTCATTTTCATATCCCTGATCATGGGAACCGCCTATATGACCGAGATATTTATGGCTTGGTATTCGGGATCGATTTACGAATACAGCATCATTTTTGAATCGAGGATGTTTGGTGATTACGCATTCCAGTTCTGGGCCATGTTCGTTGCCAATGCCGTTGTGCCACAACTGTTCTGGTTCAAGGCCGTAAGGAAAAGAATCCTGATCGTATTCCTTATTTCGATCATCATCAATATCGGTATGTGGTTCGAGAGGTTCAACATAGTGATTACCTCCTTGAGCCGCGACTACCTGCCTGCCAACTGGGCCAACTATTCACCCTCCTGGGTTGAAGTCGGGATATTCATAGGAACATTGGGACTGTTTACCGCAGGTGTTCTGATGTTCTTCAGGTACATCCCGATGATTGCCATCAGTGAAGTGAAGAGTGTTGCCAAATACAACAAGCCACAAACAACACATCAAACAGGACACCATGAATAAAAAATATTTTACCGGTGTATTCCACGATGAGGAGAGTCTGGTGAAAGCATTTGGCAGACTCAGGGAAGCTGGCATCAAACCTGAAGAGGTTTACACTCCCTACCCGATACATGAGATTCTGGACGGGATGGGCAACAAGACCCGCATTACGCATGCAGCCTTTTTCTACGGACTGTTTGCCGTTATCGGACTGCTTAGCTTCATGTATTATGTCTCAGTGATCGACTGGCCGCTGGTCTTCGGGGGCAAGCCGTTTAACGCATTCCCTTCGTTTATCGTCGTAACCATTGTGGCCACAATCCTGATTATTACGCTGGCAACCCTTTTCACCTTTTCGGTGAGAGCCAAAATATTCCCGGGTAAACAGGCCGAAATTGTTCATCCACGAGCCACTGATGACAAGTTTGTCATGCTTTTCAGTGACACCATCGGAAAGGAAAAGGAAGAAATCGTTGTACACATTATTCAGGAACATGGAGAAGTTGAAAAATAGTATCACCCATACACTGTACCGTTTGGTTGTGCCAGCGGTGGTTTTCTCATCACTTTGGCTGGTTTCATGCGATTATGACCGCAATACACCAGGATGGCAATATTTCGATGATATGGCCCAGTCGCCGGCATATGAAACATATACCCCCAACCCCAATTTCAAGGATGGGAAAACCATGCAGCCACCGGTTGCAGGAACCATACCAAGGGGGATGATCCCATACCAGTACGAAAAAACCGATGAAGACCGCATATTGGCAGCCCTTAACCTGGTTAATCCTGTCGAAAACAGTGCCGAAGCACTCGAGCGGGGTAGAAAAGCCTATGAAATTTATTGCATGATCTGCCATGGGCCACAGGGTGACGGCAAAGGCTCCCTGTTTACCTCCGGAAAATATACCTTCCCGCCTGCCAGCCTGCTCAGTGAAAAAATGATGGTTGCGCCCGAAGGCGACATTTTCCATGTGATCACGGTTGGTCACGGAATTATGCCCCAGCACGGATCGCAGGTCAGGCCAGAAGACCGCTGGAAGATTTCGATGTACATCAAGAATGAATTACAGAAAAAAACAGAATAGCTCATACAGGATAAACATACCATCATGGAAGAGAAATTTGTTGTACCACAGAAATTCAAGCTATTGACTTATGCCTTGATTGCCATTGGGGGAATCAGCCTGTTACTGGGATTTTTTCTCGACAGTCAGCGGGCCTGGGCCAATTATCTGCTCAATAACTTCTACTTTGTATCACTTGCCATTGGCGCGGCCTTCTTTATTGCTATCCAGTACGTGGCCCAGGCTGGTTGGTCGGCTGCCTTCAAACGGGTGCCCGAAGCGATGGTATCCTATCTTCCTGTGGCTGGTATTCTATTCCTTCTGCTGTTTTTTGGCATGCATTCTCTCTATCACTGGACTCATGAGGATGCCTTGCAGACCGACGCCTTGTTGCAGCATAAATCGCCCTATCTGAATACCCCCTTCTTCTTTGCGCGGGTAATTTTCTTTTTCGGGGCCTGGATTCTTCTGACGTCTGCTCTGAGAAAGTTTTCTGTAAAGGAAGATCTGGAAGGGGGATTGAACTATTTCTATAAATCAGAATGGTATTCGAGGGTTTTGATTTTCGTACTTGCACTCACTTTCAGCCTGTTTGCCGTTGATGCCATCATGTCGCTCGAACCGCACTGGTTCAGCACGCTGTTTGCAGGCAAACTCTTTATTGCGGCCGTGCTGCACGCCAGTACCGTGATTGCCCTGATTGTGATTATCCTGCACAACCGCGGTCATTTTGAAATGCTGAATCAAAGTCATCTGCACGATTTCACCCGTTATATTTTCATGGCCAGCATCGTGTGGGGCTATTTTAATTTTGCCGAATTCATGCTGATCTGGTATGCCAACATACCTGAAGAAACCTTCTTCTTTGTTGACCGTTGGCACGGGGCATGGAAGTTTCTCTTTTACTTTAACATTGTTGTCAACTGGGCCATCCCCTTCGTGGTCCTGATGCCCCGGATGACTTCGCGCAGCAAACCGGTGATGGTGCCAGTGATCATTCTTCTTATGATTGGACAGTATACTGAACTTTACTATATCATCTGGCCGGCTACCGTTCATGCAGCCAAATTCGGATGGATGGAAATCGGAACGTTTCTCGGTTTTGCCGGTCTCTTTTCATTGGTGGTAGCCAATGCCCTTACAAAAGCCAGCCTGGTTCCCAAGAACCATCCCTACATGGCTGAAAGTGTTGCCCATCATTTTTAGGCCATCCTGTTTTCCCTTCCCAAAACCGGGTGATGTACCAGGAATAGAATCATCATTACAAGGTGGACAAACGTAGGCATTCACACCGCATGTGGGTAATCTTTTGTTTATTGGAACAACAAGTTCATCAGGAAGGTTTGCGGCAAAGCTAAGGCAAGATCCGACAATCCCTTTTGTTTGAATCCAGAGCTTACCAGCCGTCATGAATAATACCCTCTTTAATTAATTCTCGGAGAACCAGCTCCGTCATATCACTCTTGAAGACAAATTCATCACGAATATCGCTAACGTAGGCCTTTAACCTCATCTTAATATAGGTACGGTTGTTATTTGTTTCATGAAAGAATACAGCAACAATCGGCTTGTTTAAATAAATAAACCTTGATACCTGGGCAGCTTCTGTGGCAATGGCTCTGGTGCGGAAAGTATCGGTGGAAGGTGGCAAAAAGAATTCGGCAACCACCTGGCAATTTGATTCTCCTGAATTGGCATTGGAAATCGACTGGTTCATCATCTCACTGTTTGGAACGGTTACTACCGAATCGTCGGGAGTCACGATACGGGTTGAGCGTAAACCTATCTCCAGGACCTCTCCATAATAATTGCCGACTTCAATTTTATCGCCCACCTGAAAAGGCCGGTCGAACAGAATAACCAGTCCCCCGAAAATATTTTTAAGCAGATCCTGAGAGGCAAAACCAATGGCAACACCAACCGAGGCAAAAAAAGCAATAATGGTTTCAATGGGGGGTTGAAAAACACCGACTATTATCAAGTATATGACGAAAGTCCAGCCAACAATGCGGATTATCGGAATCAACCGCTTAACAGTAATCCTGCGTTTAGGATTACGTTCGCCGATAGCCCCTACCAGTCTGACCAGGAAATTGAGTAAGAACCATGATACAATGCCGATGACCACTGCCCAGATAATCTTTGGAGCCGAAACTACCCTGGCCAGATTGGGAGATCCCAGCTGATTCATTTTGCCCTCAGCCTGCTTTACGGTATCGGGAGGAATTAAATCATTAATCGCGGCCGAATCGGGTACAACTGCTAACATCAGTGTATCAGGAATTACAACAGACTGCGCTAAACCATTTATAACGGGATAAGTACCCAATAACATTACGAATATAAATATGACTCTTTTCATGATTCGATTTCAATGAATTAGGTTGGCATCACGGAGTGTACTCACTACCTGTCGGTATAACAGCGGATTGACAGAGTATAATCCGTTCTTCAAAACAATCACGCCATCATCATAAAGCTGGATAATCAGCAACCGGGTTTTGGTTGTGGCAAAATTCAGGACCGATGCCAATTGCTCGTATGAAAGCCCATCGTGTATAAGCAAGGCATGAAGCATAAAGAGCTTATCACGTGAGAGCGTCCTGATAAATGAGGCATCCAGTCCTTTGGGCAATGCAATGGTTATCTCATTACCTTTTACTTCACGCGCCGACCGCAGCCAAAGTAGCATGGAAATGGCTATATTGCTGCGTGCGAAACTATTCAGGGCAGAAAAATATTTTTCTTTCAGGTATTTCTGCTGTTCTTCGTCAGTGGTCAATTTACTCAGTTTCTTATCCAATTTCACGGATTCGGGAAGTTCGAACCTAAGGTTATATCCACTGGCGACATGCCTGCGTAGGATTACATCCACCACTTCCTGTTCGGAAAGGGATTGCAATTCGACCAGATAACCAAAGAAATCAGACAGGCGAAGGGTTTTATCGATATACTGCCAGCCATAAAGGTTACAGGAAGTGAGCCAAAACACCCTCTTGTTGGTTGCTGAAATCAACTCGGCGAACAGGCGAATGGCCCCAAATCCATGGATAGTTCTCAGAAACAACCTTTGCAGCCCTTCAAGTATGATGACAGGTCGGCTATCAAGAGCGTCGAACCATTGCAGCATGTCTTCTCTGTCGGCGAAAGGCTTTCCGGTAAACGCAACTCCCAGCATGGTGCATAAATCACCCTCCGTACTCACCGACTGGTTCACTTCATATCTATATAATGGCTGTCCCACCATGTAGTTTTTAATGTATAAGTTGAGCAAGCTGGTGATTCCACTGCCTGTCTCTCCAATAATAACCGTCGGGGCATACCTGCCCGCCTGCCAGTTCGTAAATGCTTCAGTGATACGGTCAATTTCTCTTTTTCTGCCCCTGAAAAAATATTCGTCTACCAATGGGGAAAGCACAAAGAGGCGTTGATACACATAGGGCAAACGGGAAATGGCCCGTTGGGTTTCGGCAAGGAAGTCTGAAATTTCAGGAGCTACGAGTATTTCCTGCTTTTCGACTCCCAGATATTCACGTGCCTGTTGTAAATAAGTGGCCAATACTTTGAAAACCACCCTCAACTTTTCATTTAAAAACCGGAAGGCCGTTTTTAGTTTGAGCCGAATCATCTCAAAAATCTGTTCCGATTGTTTTATTGCTCTCGTCTTCATTATCCTTGTGCGGGCATCAAGCAAATTTTCAGGTTCCAGATAGGATACCATCTTTGCCTGAATATCTTTCACAGCGATATCCATCCGTTCATCCAGGCTTATAGCTGTCCCGGCCAAAACTTCGCCAGCCTCAACTATTCTTGCAAGAGCGCGGTCAATTCCTTCAATTGCAATCTGTCTGGCACGAGTATGTTCCTCTGAAATTTCTGCCAGGCTTTCAGCTGTTTCCAGGTTGTATTCTGCAATTCGCCCCGTTTCCGAAACCATTTCCCTCACATGAAGAAAGGCTGATGTCAGCTTCATGGTTTCATCGCCCAAAGCCTGTAAAACCGGAGGAAGGCAATCAGTCTCCACCAGCTGACGGATCTGTACCTCGGTTACAGCCTTACTGTTTATGGTAGTATCCTCTTCATCGGGAAGAGAAATGACTTCTGCCTTGACGGGAAGGTGGATGGCTGACTCCCCCACCAGAGCAGTAAAATTCTGTGCGGCCAGAATGATGTCATTGTCCTCAAAAATTCGGATGGATGCCGGCACGATCTGTTGCTGTAATTCAGATTTGATCCGGTTTGAGACCCGGGTTAGCATATCCGGCAACCATAGGGTGTTTTTCTCCTTCTCCAAACTGAGGAGCTGTTCTTGCAAAAAGTTTTGAATGGTTGCAAGATGAGGCGTATACTTATCAACAATCATTCCATGGATGGATTCCCTGGCCAACTTGCCCCCGATGTCAACCTTAACGGATAAAGCGAGCAATGCTATTCTGGTCTGCCATTCGTCAAGCCTGCCAATCAGCCTTAGGTGGGCATCAATAGCGACCTTGCGATAGTGCTGGGTAACCCTTTTATGTTCTTTGAGTATCCGGGAAGAGTGAAACACTCGGGTAGGCAATTCCAATGTTCCTGCCGTGCGAAGTACATGGCCAAGGTAGCCCCGCGTATTCTCAACAGCCATATCCACCAATTCATCAAAAGGGAAATGCTTTTCGCGTCGCAACTGACCTGACAACATATGAAACTCACGACTGGAAGAAATTTCCTTTTTGCCCGGCGAGTGACTGTCAAGCAATTTGCCCATTTCCATCAAGACTTCAACTTCCTTGCGCATCCGATGATAAAGAGGCAGATATACAATGGATATTAATTCCTCAGGAATATACACAGTCACATAATGGGTAATGACTTTCTGTATAGGAATCTGCCGGTACATAGGGGGGATCACTATGCCGGATTTGCCTATCATTGTCCTTAACCTGTTGGAAGCTGTCCAGGGGAACCTTGAAAAATAATACCACTTTCGCTTAAACCACTTACCGGTTTGCAGCCACCTAGAATCATTCTCACCGGGAACCAAAGCCGTTTCAGGTTGGAGATCCCTGATCGAAGACTGAAAAAAGCCAGCCCATCTGGTAGCTTCAGTAAGAAAATCAACGAATTCATTATCAAAATCAGGATTTCTGTCAGGACGCCTGTATTTTTCAAGAAGAGAAAAAAGGTGATTTACGGCATCATCTTTCCGCGAATCGGAAAGTTTGGGATCGTGACCCGTTGTCATACCAAAATCTTTGCGAGCCGACAAAAGATAAGCATCAACAAAGGAGCGGTGTTCCTCCCAAACCTGAATAAGGGAGGGCAACCATGATTTTTTAATGATCTGTGCTGATTGCGTCAATATATGTTCGGGATCGGGAAGCATAGGTTTGAATTTCAATATTCAGTAAAAATAACTGAAAATAGGAAATTTATCCAACAATCCAGTCTGGTTATGAAAAGTCAGGGCAGAATTCGTTCATAATACCAACGGGATTCATAAGAAGAGAAAGTTGGAGGTAAAAACAAATCTGGATTAAAACAAAAAGGGGGCAATCAACTAATCCAACAATCCAATATAGAATAGTTAAAATTTAATCACCTGATAGGAACGAAGAATCAGATAATCAATTAAAATATTTATTTTAACAGCTTAAAATTGAATATTTACATGATGATTCCGGAGCATGCAGTCAAAACCGGTATAGCATATAATACTGCTAAACAAGCTCCGGATTTTGAGCCTAACTGACATAACAATGAAAACCGTTTTAGTAATTGAGGATGAAAAGGAACTGCGGGAGTCAATCGTGGAAATGCTGACATTCGAAGGTTACCGCGTTACTGCAGCGCCCGACGGGGTTGAAGGGATCATGAAAGCCAGGGAACTGGTTCCCGACTTGATTCTTTGCGATATATTAATGCCCCGAATGAATGGGTATGAGGTGCTGGGAGAATTAAAAAAGGATCTGACTACCGCAATGGTTCCCTTTATTTTCCTGACCGCCTTGTCGGATCAGAATAAAATCAGACAAGGAATGAATACAGGAGCTGACGATTACATTGTCAAACCTTTCCTCCGCAAGGAATTGCTTGAAGCCATTGAATCAAGACTGGAAAAGAGCGCTCTCTATAAGGGATATGCCGACCAGAACCTGGAAAAGCTCAGACGGAATATCATCTCCTTTCTGCCACACGAGCTGGTCACGCCACTTAACAGCATTATCTCATTCGGGGAAATCATCAAGGACCATGCCTCGGTTCTGTCAGCCTCCGAGTTGTCGGAAATGGGCGATTTTATTTTCCAGAGTGGCAAAAGGTTCTATGATCTTATTCAGAAATATTTGCTTTATATACGGTTTGCCGTGAATAAGCAATCTGGCAAACAAGAGGAAGTTTGCACCAACCCCCGGACGGTTATTTTAGAGACAGCTAATCAGATTGCAGAGTCTTGCCAACGCCAGGATGATTTGTCAATTGATGTTTCTGACTTTCCTTTGGACATATCAGAGGAAGAATTGCAAATCATTGTCAGGGAATTAACTGACAATGCCTTTAAATTTTCGATACCCGGAGCCAAGGTTTCAATCACAGGTTCCCCTGCGAACGGTTCTTATGAAATAATGGTTTCTGACCATGGACGCGGAATTCCAAAGGAAACTTTCCGGCAGGTCGGAGCCTTTATGCAATTCGACAGAGAGAAATACGAACAGCAGGGGATTGGACTGGGACTATTCCTGGTTCGACAGATTGCGGAACTGAACCAGGGCGGGATTGAAATTCAATCGGAACCAGAACAGGGTACACAGGTCATCGCCAGAATTCCGATGACTGCAAAACATTAAAAATCAACCTATACTTCAAGGCTATTGGTTTCAGAATGACTTTGTAACGCATACCTCCAACTTAAAAGTGCTTTTACAAAAAACCCCTGAAATTTTTTCGCTACGTGGACAAATCGTGGACACGTCCCATAATTGATTCCTTAATCAAGAGCCAGGCGAATCAATTGTTTAAATTCGTCTTGTTTTTGCTCTTTATTAAAATTGCCGTTTGGCAGAATTGGGACTTTAAATTGCTGGTTGTTCATATAGCTCACTTTTATGCAGAGTACTGAAATGCTCTTTTTTGATCATAATCCGATCCCGCTGTTTCTTCTTGACAGCGAAACACTTCATATTCTTGAAGTTAACCACCGAGTTATCGAAATTTACGGATATACGCAAAAGGAAATACTTCAATGGCAATTATTTCATTTTCATCCTGGCAACGAACATAAGCAGGTGGAGTACCTTTTCAACGACAACACGGAAATTTGTCCTGAGAGTATGGAATTTACGCATATCACCAAGGATGGTACCTTGTTAAATATTGAATTCAGGATACAAGACATTACCCTACAGTCAAGAAAATGCCTGATTGTAGCCATCATTGACATAACCCACCGAAAAAAGGCAGAAACTGAGTTAAACGAAAGCAGGGTCAGGCTGGCAGAGGCACAGGAAATGGCTAAAATGGGACGATGGGATTACTATCATAAGGAAAATGCGTTGTTTTGGTCGGATTCCATTTTTTCCATATTTGGATTAGAAAAAACGGAAAAAAGTATCACTTACGAAACGTTTCTCGATTCGGTTCATCCCGAAGACAGAGATAAAGTAAATATAAAATGGAAGGAATCGCTGGGTCTCCAATCGAGCTATCAAGTCGAGCATCGTATCATCACTCCAGAGGGAGATCTTAAATGGATGAATGAATCGTGCCATACTGAATTTGATGAAACGGGTAACCCAACTCACACCGTTGGGATCGTGCAGGACATTACCGAGCTGGTCAGGACCGAAAAGGCATTGAGAAAAAGTGAAGAGCGCTACAAAGGAATTATCAATTCACAACACGACATGGTGGTCCGACTCGACACACAAAACCGGTTTACCTTTGTCAATGAGACTTATTGTAAGACATTTGGCAAAACAAAAGAAGAACTGCTTGGGAGGTCATTTACCCCCGTAATTCACGAGGACGATCTGAAGGGTACCCTTTTAGCCATGGAAAACCTCTCACAACCACCCTTCCGGGCATATATTGAACAAAGGGCCATGACGGTCAATGGCTGGCGTTCGCTGGCATGGGAAGATTATGCCATTCGGAACAGCAAAGGGGAGGTTATTGAAATCCAAGGTGTTGGCAGGGATATAACCGAGTTAAAGGCGGCAGAAAGTGCACTCAGGGATGCACTGGCCCTGGAGAAAAAGCTGGGAGACCTCAAATCCCGTTTCGTTTCAATGGCAAGCCATGAATTCAGAACACCGCTTGCTTCGATGATGATGGCTACCGAAACACTTGAAAATTATAGGCATCGCTTATCTGAGGAAGAAATTTTGAAATACCTGAGCCGAATCCGCAGGAATATTGAATATCTGCGTGACATCATCGGTAAAGTACTCAGTCTGAACCGAATCGAATCAGGAAAAATCCCATTTACTCCTGAAAAAACCGATTTGAACCACCTCATCGCCAATTGGCTGACAGATTACCTCGAAAAGAACCAACTGGAACACCAGATCGATTTCGAACCTTTACAAGGAAACCTGATCATTGAGGCTGACAGGCAGTTGCTTATCCAGGCGCTTGAAAACCTGTTATCGAACAGCCGAAAATATGCTCCCGAAGGGACAAAAATCATTATAAAAATAAACAGGATCGGAGACTTTGTCACCCTCAGCGTCACTGATTTTGGCATCGGAATCCCTGAAAAGGAAATGGAGTTTCTCTTCGATCCGTTCTTCAGGGCATCCAACGTGGTGAATTACCATGGAACAGGCATGGGATTACCCCTGATCAAGCAGATTGTCGACAGACATAATGGAGCGGTACGTTTGGAAAGTGAAATCAACAAAATAACGACTTTCCATATCGACCTGCCCGTAATGACTTAGAAACCAATAAAATGAAATAACTTAAGCCGTTTATTAAATAAACCACTATTTTTGAAACTATAACCCTTTTATTCTGTGACAGAATATGTCCGAAAATGTACCCTTTGAAGATATAAATCAGGGAAATCTGATAGGTTTTTCCATGGAGAAATCCGATCCTTCAATGCTTTTGGGATATCTTCTCAAGACAAGACAGGACGTGATTGCGGCATTAAGCCACAACCAACAATTGCATTATCTGAATCCTGCACTTGAGCAGGCTCTAACAAACCTGTATCAGTCCTTACCGGCTGATATCGATGAATTTGTCTCCAAGATACTCCCATCAGAAAGACAACAATCCTGGAATGAAGCAATACAGAATTTCCTTCAGGGAAAGGATGCCAGCGAATATTTTAAGATTTTCAGTAAGCGAACAGTCGATCCCGATCTCTTGAAAATGGAAGAACGTTGGCACTTCGCCGTCGAAGGAATCAATGACGGACTATGGGACTGGAACATGATAACAGGCGAAGTATTCTATTCGAAAAGATGGAAAGAAATGCTGGGCTATGACGAGTCGGATATTGAAGCAAACTATCATTCTTGGGAAACCATGCTCCACCCGGATGATGCAGCCAATGCCAAAGATAAGTTGAACCAATACATAGATGGAGAAACTGAAAGCTACAGTGCAGAATACAGATTCCGATGCAAGGATGGTTCCTGGTTATGGATTCTCGACAGGGGTAAGATCATTGAATATACATCCGAAGGAAAAGTTGCCAGGATTATAGGAACCCATAAAGATATTTCGGACCGCAAAGCCAAAGAACTTACCATCCGTAAATTGAACGAAAGGCTCACCCTTGCAAATAAGGCAGCCCAAATCGGCATCTGGGACTGGGATCCGATAAAAAAGAATCTTGAATGGGATGAGAACATGCATCTGCTATACGGGCTGGAATATGGAAAGCAGGAAATTACAGCCGACACCTGGGTAGAGCTGGTGCATCCCGACGACCGTCATAAAGTATTCACCTTTTTCGGCCTCCTGGCACATGGTGATGGTGGGAGAGAAATAATGTTCAGGGTCAGGAAGCCGGATGGCTCCATCAGGCATTTCAAATCATCCGGCGAAACCGAGATTGACACAGAAGGTAAGCCTATAAGGATGATCGGGGTAAACTACGACATCACCGAGGTCATCAGGCAAGAGGAAGTCATCCGTCAAAACGAAAATATCTTTCAGGCAGCCTTCGACCACTCAGCCATCGGTATGTCCCTTACCAGCCTGGAAGGGAAATACTTCAAAGTAAATAAAGCTTTGTGCAAAATACTTGGGTATGATGAACAGGAGCTTATTTCCAAATCATTTCGTGAAATTTCTGTCCCCGAGGATCTGGAGCTTAATCTGACTTATTTCGAACAAGCGAAAAAGGGTGAGTGCGATACCTATGAAATGGAAAAAAGGTATTATCATAAATCCGGCGGTATCATTTGGGTCTATCTGAATGTTGCTGCAGTTAAAGATCCTGATGGTACACCCCTCTTTTTTATCTCACAGGTCCAGGATATTACACTGAGAAAAACAGCCGAAGCCAATCTCAGGGTAAGTGAAGAAAGGCTTCGTATGGCTGTTGAGGCTGCCAACCTTGGATTGTTTGACATCAGTATTAAAGAACAGATCTTTGAGATCAATAATACCTACTCAGATCAATTAAAATCAGATATCACCTCGGGAAAGAACTCTGCTGAATTCTGGCAGGCACTGATTCATCCTGATGATCTGGAAAAGGTATATCAGACTTATTACCAATACATCAATGGAGAAAAGAACATTTTCAACTGTGAATTAAGATTGAAGTCGTCAAATGACGAGTGGAAGTGGTTTCATACATTGGGGAGAATAACGACAAGGGATAACAGTGGAAATCCGCTCAGAATGGTAGGAACCATGATGGATATCACCGAAAGAAAAATAAATGAAATAAAAATCAAGGAGCATCTTCATGAATTGCAGCGCTGGCATGAGGCCACACTGGGTCGTGAAAACAGGATCATGGATCTGAAACGGGAGGTAAACATCCTTTTGCAGGAAGCGGGTAAAACTCCAAGGTATTTCAGTGTTTTATGAAAAGTCGCTAGTTATGATCGAATCCACAGTTCTGCATCTGGTATATAATACGGCATTACTACTCATGCTGGTTTTTATATTTGATGTTTTCGTGATACGCTGGCCTCGATCAAATACCCTTAGAAACAATATCCCAATTGGAGTTATCCTTGGTTTGATTGGCATTATCCTTATCGAAACCCACTGGACACTCGAAAATGGGGTAATTTTCGATACACGTTCAATCCTGATCGGCATTTCCGGGTTGTATTTCGGATTTATTCCCACCCTGGTGGCGATGATTATGACCGCAGCCTTCCGGCTTTCCGAAGGAGGCGTCGGTGTCCTGACAGGTATCCTCTCAATTCTTTCTTCCGGGGTAATCGGAATCGTCTGGAGGGAATACAGGAAAAAAGAATTTCCCGATTATTCTTTAACCGAAACCTATCTTTTCGGGGTTACCTTGCACATTGTCCTTTTGCTGCTGATGTTTACACTCCCAAACAAAGAAGCAATCAACACCATTAAAAGCGTGGCATTGCCTATTCTGCTGATATATCCAGCAGGAACAGCTCTTATCGGCATGTTTATGACTCACCGATTACAGCGGGAAAAGCTGATCCATAAGGTCAGGGAAGAAGAAACCAAGCTAAAAATCATCGCAAACCATACCACAGACTGGGATTACTGGCTTTCTCCCGACGGAGAATTCATCTATTGTTCAGCATCCTGTCTTCAGGTTACAGGGTACCCTGACCATCAGTTCTACAATGACGCCAGACTTGTTGAACGGATCATTTATGAAGACGACCGGGAAAAAATGACCAATTATTTAAAAAGAGACTGCAGTAAAGGTCCGGCGCACATGGAATTCAGGCTTGTACACCATGACGGTGAAATAATGTGGGCTAACCACTCGTGCCTGCCCATCTTTGACGACAGCGGAAAATTCATGGGAACGAGAGGTACCTTCAGAAACATCACCGCACAAAAGGAGGCAGAATTAAAACTCATTGAGAAAACCAATGAAATCAGCCAAATCCTTTCCCTGACCGAGAATTCGCGGCGAGCATTGCTGAGTGTGGTCGAAGATCAGAAAATTACCCAGGAAGAACTGGCGCTCCTGAATGAAGAACTGGAGCAACGTGTGGATGATCGCACCGCCCTGCTTACAGCGGCCAACCGGGAATTGGAAGCTTTCAGTTATTCGGTATCTCATGACCTCAGGGCTCCTCTCCGGGGCATTACCGGTTTTACTGAAATCCTGATGAACGAATACGGTGATAAACTTGGAAGTGAAGGAGCGCAACTGTGCAGCGTTATCAAGGAAAATACCTTTAAAATGGGTAAGCTCATTGAGGATTTGCTTGCTTTCTCCCGTTTATCGAGAAAGGAGATCCATAAATCGGAGATTGACTTAAAATCGATGTTCAAATCGATGTATTTTGAAATTACCACTCCTTCTGAAAGAGAAAAAATCGACCTGAGAATAGGTGATCTTGAAAATTGCTTTGGGGATACATCCATGATGCGACAGGTGGTTGCCAACCTTTTATCAAATGCCATCAAATACTCGTCCGGAAAATCACCCCAAATAATTGAAGTATTCAGTAAACGGGAAGACCAGAAACTTGTTTATTTTGTAAAAGACAATGGTGCCGGTTTTGACATGAGGTACAAGGACAAGCTGTTCGGGGTATTCCAGCGGCTCCACAGTGCTTCTGAATTTGAAGGTACCGGGGTCGGATTAGCCAACGTCCAGAGAATCATTCACCGGCACGAGGGTGAGGTAGGTGCGGAAAGTACTATCGGGGAAGGAGCCACGTTCTGGTTTTCGATACCGATGCATACCAGTCCGGACAAGCAAAATACAAAACTTAAAAAGGGACTATAACAGATGAACAGAACATTTGATTCAGAAGTACTTCTAATCGAGGACAATCCGAATGATGCCGAACTGACCATCAGGGTAATAAAAAAGCAGGTTACAGGAACAAAAATTCATCATCTGAAGGATGGCGAGGAAGCCATGAATTACATTTTTGACGATAACCACCAGGTTCATCAACACCACATTGCCAGGATTAAAGTAATTTTTTTGGATCTGAAGCTTCCAAAAATCATGGGACTCGAAATACTTAAGGAACTCAAGGAAAATCAGGAGACTGCCCTGATTCCCGTAATTATTCTCAGTTCCAGCAGGGAAGACAAAGATATTACAACGGCATACCGGTATGGAGTAAATGGCTATATTGTGAAGCCCGTAATTTTTGAAGAGTATGCAGAGGCCATCCAGAATGCTGCCCGTTACTGGCTATTTACCAATGAAACTATCAGGACCTGATCATGGAAAAAAGTGTAAAAATTCTTTTGTTGGAAGACCTGCCTTCAGATGCCCAGCTGGCCAAATATGAGCTAAAAAAAGTATTTGACAAGATGGAAATCAGGCTTTCCGACAATGAACCTGATTTCCTGAAGGCCCTGGACGAATTTCAGCCAGACATTGTTATTTCCGACTACCAGATGCCTGCCTTTGATGGTATGACAGCACTGAAGATTGTGCTCGAAAAATCGCCCATGACCCCGGTTATTCTACTGACGGGATCAATGAATGAGGATACTGCGGTGGAGTGCATGAAAACAGGCGCTGCCGATTACGTGATCAAAGAGCATATCAAACGGTTAGGCCAGGCTGTACTCAGCGCTTTGGAGCAGAAAGAAATCCGTATACAGAAAAACGAAACCCAGCGCCTGCTCGAAGAAAGTGAAAAACAATACCGCAACCTGTTTGAAACCATGGCCCAGGGTGTCATTTACCAGGACTACAGAGGTCGCATTTTCAGGATCAACCGTTCAGCTGAAAATATCCTGGGTTACAGTGAAGAGATGCTGACAACCCGAATATCTGACATCACCGTCTGGGAAGCGATCAGGGAGGATGGCACCAGACTTAAACCTGAAGATTTTCCTTCGATGGTAGCCCTCCGTAAAGGCAGGGAGGTACGCGATGTCATCGGATTTATCAATCCTAAGACGGAAAAATACACCTGGATAAGGGTCAACAGCAAACCGGAATACCGTAATGGAGAGGAACAGCCATTCCAGGTATATTCCACGATGGAGGATATTACTCACTTAAAGGAGCTGCTCATCGAATTAAACGATCTGAACCAGGATCTGGAAAAGCGTGTAGGGGAGAGAACGAATGAAATTTTCCAGCTCTCCAAGCTGCAACAGGCCATTCTTGGGAATGCCGGATTGGGCATTTTTTCAGCTACACCGGAGGGTACTATCCAGCTGTTTAACCCGGCAGCCGAGCAGATGCTGGGATATACATCCGAGGAAGTGACAGGAAAAGAAACGCCTCTGCTCTTCCACGACACACAGGAAATCGAAGACTTGTCCAAGAGGACCAAAGCACACAAAAATGAACTGGCGACCCCTTATTTCAACCTGTTGGTTAACCTGCTGGATGGGCAAGATTCCTTTACCCGTGAAATGAATTTCAAAAGGAAAGACGGAACCCGGTTCCCGGGAAAACTGACGCTGTCGACCTATTCCGACGAATCGGGAAATATCATAGGCATCATTGGTATCATCATGGACATTACCCTTGAAAGGCAGGCGATTGAATCACTTCGCAAGAGTGAAACCGAAAACAGGGCGATCCTTGATGCCGTACCTGATGTCTTGTTCCGTCTGAATCAGAAAGGTGACTTCATCTACTCCCATTTTTCCGACAGCAATCA
>DIFU01000088.1:31886-41301 GCA_002419285.1 Prolixibacteraceae bacterium UBA5740
CTGATATCGCTTCCCTTTCGCTTGAGAAACTTTGCGAAGCCTTCCAAACTAAGGAAACAGTGACATTTGAATACTCCCTTGAAAGCAATGGCAATATACAGTATTTTGAAAACCGGATCATTGCACTTTCTAACCAAGAGGCTCTCTCAATTATCAGGGATATCACCGAAAGGAACCTGACCATGGCTGCCCTGCAATGGAATGAATCACTGATGAAAATGATGACCGCCACATCACCCCTTGCCTTTTTGGTCATTGACCATACCAACGACGATATTGTATTCTTCAACCACCGTTATTGCGAAATTTGGGGGCTGACTGACAAGGAAAACGAAATACGGGAAAAAAGATTAAAAAACAACGACCTGATAAAATATTGCCAGCCCCTGATTGCCCAACCCAGATTTGTCAAAAACGCTTATCGGCCTCTGGAGGATATCGATAACCGAGAAATCATTGAAGACGTCATCCCATTTGTCGACGGACGCTATATCAGAAGGTATTCAGCCCAGATACGAGGACTCGAGGACGAGTATTTTGGAAGGCTGTACATCTTTGAAGACATTACGGAAAAAGAGAGTCTGTCACAATCCCTGATTGAAGCCGTAGAACGGGAGAAGGAGTTGAATGAAATGAAATCAAAATTCGTATCCATGGCTTCCCATGAATTCAGGACACCGTTGGCATCGATCCTTATGGCCACCGAGACCATGGAGAATTATTTTGACCGGATGAACAAGGAAGAACTCCAGAAATACCTGCAGCGTATCCGGAAAAACATTGAGTTCCTACGCGAAATGATCAATAAGTTTCTAAACCTTTCGAGAATTGAAACCGGCAAGATGCCCTATATGCCTGAGCCAACCGAAATAACGGGTTTTATCAATATCTGGATCGAAGAATTTTCAATAAAAAATTCAATTAAGCAAACCATCCGGTTCGAAAAAGCATTCGACGAGGCTATCCTGACCATCGACCGGCAACTGATGCTCCAGGTTTTCGATAATCTGGTAACCAATTCAATTAAATACTCACCTGAAGATGGGGTTATTGCCATTCGTGTGGAAAAGTTGGAGGATCGCTTCCGGTTTATCTTCGAGGACAAAGGCATCGGAATTCCCAAAAAGGACCAGGGCAAACTGTTCGAGGCATTCTTCAGGGCTTCCAATACCGGGAATATCCATGGTACCGGTCTCGGATTGCCTCTGGTAAAGCAGATCGTAGAACGCCACGATGGCAAGGTGTGGTTTGAAAGTGTTGAAAATGAAGGCACAACCTTCTATGTTGAAATCCCTTGCAATTTAGAATAGAACCAGCCTGAATTCGTTCAGGTTTTCATAACGGAATACTACTGATGCTATCCTTTGTTAGTGAACAGGGATACCTCTTTAAAACATCTGCAGTTTATGCAATGTCGTGTAACGCCCATCCTGAGCCAACAGCTCTTCATGGGTACCGGTCTCCACAATCCTTCCTTTATGAAGCACGCAGATAAACGTTGCATTCTTGATGGTCGACAACCGGTGGGCAATAACCAGTGATGTCCGGTTTTTCATGAGGTTGTCAAGCGCGTCCTGCACAAGACGTTCCGATTCGGTGTCGAGTGCCGATGTGGCCTCATCCAGGATCAGTATGGGCGGGTTCTTAAGGATTGCCCTGGCAATGCTGAGACGTTGGCGTTGTCCGCCCGACAACTTGCTTCCCCGGTCACCAATCACCGTATCGTATCCCTTTTCGGTTTCCATGATAAAATCGTGCGCATTGGCTACGCGCGCCGCGGCTTCCACGTCCGACTGGGTGGCATTTTCAACCCCAAAACTGATATTGTTGTATATTGTATCGTTAAAAAGGATGGCTTCCTGGTTGACATTCCCCATCAGGTTACGCAGGTCGTGAAGTTTCAGGTCACGAATATCCACCCCATCAATCAGGATCTGACCTTCCTGCACATCGTAAAAACGGGGCAGCAGGTCGGCGAAAGTGGTCTTGCCGCTGCCCGACTGCCCAACCAACGCCACGGTACTGCCTTTGGGGATATCCAATGTGATATTTTTCAGGACACGCTTGTCGCTGTAGGCAAACGATACGTTACGGTAGGATATGTCATTCTTTAAGGTGGAAACGGGAAGGGCATTCTCCTTCTCACGGATGGTGATGTCAGCCAAAAGGATCATATCGATCCGGTCCATGGCAGCCAGTCCCTTCTGGATGCTATACAAAGCATTGGTGAATGCTTTGGCCGGATTGATGATCTGATAGAATATTCCAAGGTAGGCAATAAATTCAGGCCCCGACAGCTCACTGTTCTGGCTCAGGATCAAGGTTCCGCCAAACCAGACAACGATGACCACCAAAATGGTCCCCAGGAATTCACTCATCGGATGGGCCAATTCACGGCGCCACATCAAACGGTTCATGATGCTCCGGTACTGGCCCAGCTCATTATCGAAGCGGGTTTCCATCTTCCTTTCGGCATTGAAAGCCTTGATGATCCTGAGTCCACCCAGGGTCTCCTCAATGATCGTGAGTAGCACACCCATCTTGTCCTGCCCCTCACGGCTGACCTTTTTCAGTGATTTGCCCACTTTGCCAATGATAAATCCCGCGATAGGCAAAACCAGAAAAATGAATAGCGTAAGTGAGGGACTCATGATCAGCATGGAACCCAGAAACACGATGATCAGCACCGGATTCTTCAGGAACATATCGAGCGACGACATGATCGAATTCTCCACCTCGGTCACGTCACCAGAAATCCGGGCCATGATATCACCCTTTCGCTCCTCCGAAAAGAAAGGGAGAGCCAAATGAAGGATCTTTGTATAAATCTGGCTGCGGATATCACGTACAACGCCGTTGCGGATAAAAACGGCCTGGTAGGAACCCAGGTAGGCAAACCCCACTTTAAGCATGGTAGCCAGAATCACGAAAAATCCGACAAACAGCAACGACCATCCGGCACCGTAGGTCATCTTAAACCGGGTGAGGTAATAATAGAGGTTATGGGTGATTGCATCAAGTGTCACCTCCCAGGGAACCAGATTCTGCACCTCCTTGGCCATGCCGAAAAGAATCTCAAGTATGGGGATCATCATACCCACCGAGAATACGGCGAAGAGGGCCGAAAGGAAGTTATAGAAAAAATTCAGGCCCAGGTTGACCTTGTAGGGCGGAATGTACCGCTTGAGAATATTGATAAATTCTTTCATCCGGGATGGTCTAGAATATGCCGGTATAATTATGGGGAGTGATCTTCCGAAGCTCTTCCTTCACACTTTCCGACACATTGAGTGTTTCGATAAACCGCGCAATGGTGTCACGGGTGATGGCTTCATTGCTGCGGGTAAGTTCCTTCAATGCCTCATAAGGATTGGGATAGGCCTCGCGGCGCAGAATGGTCTGGATAGCCTCGCCTACTACCGCCCAATTGGCCTCCAGGTCAGCATCAATGGCCTCCCTGTTGAGCAAGAGCTTGCGTAAACCCCGCATGGTGGAATGGATGGCAATTAAGGTATGGGCAAATGGCACACCCACATACCTGGTAACGGTCGAATCGGTAAGATCTCTCTGTAACCGCGAAACCGGAAGTTTCTGGGAAAGGTGTTCGAAAGCAGCATTGGCAATGCCGATATTCCCTTCCGCATTTTCAAAATCAATGGGATTGACCTTATGTGGCATGGTGGATGAACCAACCTCTCCCGCCTTGATTTTCTGCCTGAAGTAGTTCATGGAGATATAAGTCCACATATCGCGGTCGAGATCCAGCATAATGGTATTGATTCGCTTGACGCCGTCGAAAACCGCTCCGTGATCATCATAATGGGCAATCTGGGTGGTATATTGCGACCTTTGTAATCCAAGTTTTTCATTGGTAAAGCGATTGGCAAAATCCTGCCAATGGATGTGAGGATAGGCCACATGATGTGCGTTGAAATTCCCGGTTGCTCCCCCGAATTTGGCATACAGGGTAATTTGCTTCAATGAGGCCAGTTCCAGTTCAAAGCGCTCTGTAAAAACCAGCAGTTCCTTACCCAGTTTGGTCGGCGATGCCGGTTGTCCATGGGTCCTGGCCAACATGGCGATATCTTTCCATTCAGAAGCCAGTTTATGCAGTACACCCACCAGCTTCTCCATCAGGGGAAGATAGTCATGGCTAACCGCTTCCTTTATCGACAGAGGCAAGGCCGTGTTATTGATATCCTGCGAAGTCAGTCCAAAATGTATAAACTCCTTGTACTGGGCAATCCCCAGTTCATCAAACTTCTCCTTTAGAAAATATTCCACCGCTTTAACATCGTGGTTGGTGATCCGTTCAATATCTTTCACCCTTTCAGCATCAGATGTCTGGAACTGTGCATAAATTCCGCGGAGAGCAGAAAAGCCTTCTGCAGGAAATTGTGCCAATGCGGGCAATGGAATCTCGCACAGGGCAATGAAATATTCCACTTCCACCTTTACACGGTATCTGATCAGTGCAAATTCACTGAAATATTGCGCCAGGCTCTCCGCCTTTTCACGGTAACGGCCATCAACCGGGGAGATCGCCGTTAAAGAGTTCAGGATCATGTTGTTCATTTTTATAATGAACAGCAAAGATATAATATAACCGGCAATTTTCGATTGATCACATCATATTGCATGGATTTCGGAGGAAGTGGGACCATCGCAATACAATTTAACCGGTAAAATTTCATTACTTTGTAATGGTGGTTCCTGTTTCTGACACTGATTCATACCGCAAATTAAAACCTGTTTACAAGCTTTTTGACCTATGAAAAAGATAAAATACTTCTGGACGGTCGCACTGGCCATATTTTTCTTCACCTTCAACGGACAGGCAGCCGACAAGAACAACAAAATCGTGTACAAACTGAACATCAAACAGGACATTGCACCTGGCACCTGGCGACAGGCCAAGCAGGCATTTGAGGCCGCCGATTCACTGGGAGCCGACCTGTTCCTGATTCACATGAATACTTATGGCGGGACAGTACTGGATGCCGATTCGATCCGGACCAAAATCCTGCAAAGCAAAATTCCGGTCGTAGTATTTGTCGACAATAACGCAGCCTCGGCCGGGGCCCTTATTTCGATAGCGGCCGACAGTATCTATATGCGTCCAGGCGGAAGTATCGGGGCTGCCACGGTCGTGAACCAGACCGGCACACCCATGCCCGACAAGTACCAGTCGTATATGCGGTCAACCATGCGTGCAACCGCCGAAGCCCAGGGAAAAATCACTTATGTGGAGAATGGGGATACCCTTTCAAGATGGCGCCGTGATCCACTGATCGCAGAGGCAATGGTCGACCCATCCGTTTACATTGAAGGCATTATCGACACAGGCAAGGTGCTTACTTTCACTGCCCTTGAAGCCATTCAGAATGGCTTTTGCGAAGGGACAGCCGAAAATGTGGACGAGGTATTGGAGAAAACCGGCATGCAAGGTGCTGAAATAGTTGAGTATGTCCCCTCTTTTCTGGAAAAGATCATCGGATTCCTGGTGCATCCTGTGGTTTCGGGATTGCTCATCATGGCCATAATTGGCGGAATATACTTTGAGATGCAGACACCCGGAATCGGATTTCCGTTCGGTATTGCATTGGCTGCAGCCTTGGTCTATTTTGCGCCACTCTATCTCGAAGGGATGGCCGAGCATTGGGAGATTCTGATATTCATCACCGGTATCATACTTATCCTGGTCGAGCTATTCGTGACGCCGGGATTCGGTATTCCGGGCATCACGGGGATTATACTGGCATTTTCGGGCCTGACCCTGAGTTTGATCGACAACATCATTTTTGATTTTGACCATGTCAATCCCAGGAGAATCAGCATCGCAGCAATCACGGTAGTTGGAGGAATTTCGGCTGGCTTCCTGCTTTCCCTTTGGGCCGGCAGCAAAGTTTTCGGGGCAAATCACGGGCTTTTCCGCAATTTTGCCCTCCAAAGGGTGCAAAATGTGGACGAGGGGTTTGTAAGCATTGATAACAGCCTCCTATTGCTTAAAGGCAAGGAAGGCACCGCCGTTACGGTATTGCGCCCGGCAGGCAAAGTGGAAATTGAAGCTGAAATTTATGATGCGGTTACTTCGGGCGAATTCATCCAGCGTGGAAAATCGGTGAAGGTCATCAAGGTGGAAGCAACCCAACTTTATGTTGAGGAGGTAAAAAGCACCCAAGTTTAATCTGATACATCCTTAAGTTCCTGAAACTGCAAATGAATTCAGGCAGAGTGCATTAGATATACTCTAAAGAAACACAAATAAGTCTATTGGTCCCTGAAACAACCGATCACATCGGCCAGATGGATGGTTTGGATGGGCAGCTTCTGCTTACGGATGTATGATTCCATATTCATCAGGCAAGAGGCCTCCGAAGATACGATATACCGGACACCGGCACCGATGGCATTTTCAACTTTTTTGGCAGTCATGGCCGTTGAAATATGCTTGAATTTGGCCGAGAAAGTCCCCCCGAAACCACAGCAAACTTCAGTATCCTTCATTTCAATGAGTTCCAGTCCTTGTACCTCCCGAAGAAGTATCCTGGGTTCCTCCTTTATTCCATAATGCCTCAGGGCCGAACAGCTGTCGTGGTAAGTCACCCGATGCGGGAACTCAGCATCAAAGGACTTGACCTTTAAAACATTTACCAGGAAATCAGACAATTCAAAAATCCCTGGCTTGAGGGTTTCAAAAGTTTGTAATCGCGTGGGATCCTCTTTCAGCAGTCCGGCATAATACTGCCGTATATAAGCGGCACATGACGCTGACGGTGTGACAATTGTTTTGGCTCCATGAAAATCGTCGATGAACTTATACGCAAGACTCGAGGCTTCCTGCGTAAAACCACTGTTAAAAGCAGGTTGTCCACAGCAAGTCTGTTCCGGATTATAAGTAACCTCCACTCCAGCCCTCTTCAGGATCCTGAACACGTTGACTGCCGTATCCGGGTAGAGTTGGTCGATAAAACAAGGTATAAACAATTCGGCTTTCATGCCATTTTTATTGCAAAGAAAAGGATATTTCAGAGTGTTTAGCGCCGTAAGCAACCAGAAAAACAAAACATGAGAAACCTTGGGTACGTATGAACACAACCCTTTGGGATCGGGCACAAAAAAAGCCGCAATAATGCGGCTTGCACGGGAGGAGCGACTCGAACGCCCGACACTCGGTTTTGGAGACCGATGCTCTACCAACTGAGCTACACCCGTAAGATGTGAAGTACAAAAATAATCAATTTGCCGGAAAATCAGTCCGGTGTGTACCATCGATTACCTTGTCACCACAATAAAGAACGTTTCGGGATTTCATCCCAACAGCGGAGAGAGAGGGATTCGAACCCCCGGAACCTCTCAGTTCAACGGTTTTCAAGACCGCCGCAATCGACCACTCTGCCATCTCTCCTGATATTCAGAACCATGTCAAAGACACAAGAACTTTTTGCCCTGGAATGCCCTTTAAACCGGACTGTTTTACCCTGTAAGGCGCGACAAAAGTAGAATATTTTTCCAATCCCCAAAAATGTTTTTTGAGAAAAAAGAGTTGTGAAAAAAAAATACAGACAATGGTTGTTTTTTTAAAAGTTATTTCTGAATTTAGTAACTTATTATAAAGTTCTCTGAAGCCATTGATTTTACTGGTGTTTTACACAAAATATCCTGTTTTTATAATATGTCAAGAATCTTCACGTTGAATAATAACAAATTGTGAATCATATACTTAATCACTTTTAAACTACATCGTATGAACAAAGCACAACTTATCGACGCAATTGCAGCAAAATCAGGCATGACCAAGGCTGATGCCAAAAAATCGCTTGATGCGACCATCGACGCAGTATCCGAAGCATTAAAGGGTGGTGACAGAGTGGCTCTCGTTGGATTTGGATCCTTCTCAGTTTCTGAACGCAGCGCACGCACAGGCCGCAATCCTCAAACCGGAAAAGAAATTAAAATCGCAGCCAAAAAAGTTGTTAAATTCAAACCGGGTGCTGAATTACAAGTTTGATGGAAACATCCATTAAAAAATTCAGGGAAGCCAAATGCTTCCCTTTTTTTTGATATAACAAGGTTCCATGGCACATTATTCAGATCGGCAGCTCATTGAGTTTTTCAGCCAGTTTGTCATCGATGAACGGCTGAACCTTTTTCAAAGAACATTGACAAACCGCACACGATATCTGACCGTTGTGCTGGAAGATATTTTCCAGACACAGAATGCCAGTGCCGTATTACGTACCTGCGAGGTATTTGGGGTACAAGACATCCATATCATTGAAAACCAAAATCCTTTCAAGGTGAACGCACGTGTCACCCTGGGTTCAGCCAAATGGCTAACCTTACACCGTTACAACAAGGAGGAAAACAATACGCTGACTGCCTTACAGCACCTTAAGGAGGAAGGCTATCGGATCATTGCCACAGTTCCAGACCCCAATGCCACCATACTGGAGAATTTTAACCTGTCTGCAGGTAAAGCCGCCATTGTTTTCGGGTCTGAAAAGCCGGGCATTTCAAAATACGTGAAAGAAATGGCCGACGAACAATTAACCATACCCATGTTTGGATTTACCGAAAGCCTCAATATTTCAGTATCGGCAGCTACCATTATATATACGTTGATAACCAAATTGAGAAAATCGAAGATCGATTGGCAACTGAACCCAAAGGATGCGGATGAGCTGATGCTGAAATGGCTCCGCAAGCACATCCGGAGAAGTAACCTTTTGGAAGCCCGCTTCCTGGAGGAGCATTCCTAAAGATGTCATCCTCAATGAACGCTAGACAATCCGTCAAAGCTAAAAGATGACATCTTCATGACCAACAAAGATGTCATCTTCTCCAAACAAACCGTCAAAGCTAAAAGATGACATCTTAAAATAAGCCATCCCGCAACCCCAAAAGATATCATCTTATCATAAGTCCTGACGATTGTAATGCAAACCATTATATCTAAAGGAAAATCCCTCATTATCACCAGAAAACGCTGATCATAATCGAATCTTATCATTCCCAAAATGGGATTACTGTATTCTGTTTGGGAAATTTCCCAATGTGAGTAATCATACTTATACCCTCATTATCAATACATTACAATTGGTGGCATTTGCTTTGCTTTATTTGTCACGGACGATTTAACTTTTTGATGATGATTACTATTTATTCACTGGTACAAACAGGAGAATGGCTGAGCACAAACAATCGAATCAGCAATTCAAATTTTCAGGACAACAAAGGTTGTTCTTCTTACCATGGTGAGAATTTTTGTACATCATCAAAGGTGTCCCGAATTCGGATGCAAGAGGGAGTTGGGTTTAATCCAATGACCCCATTTCAGGCAGCGACTTTCGAGAATTGATGAATTTACAAAAATGCTTATACGTGGGACTATGAAAAATTATTTACCTGAGAA
>DIFU01000088.1:41321-47601 GCA_002419285.1 Prolixibacteraceae bacterium UBA5740
TCCTTTATGTCAGTTGAAGCACAGGATTGTTCGATTGTCATTGATGACCCGGGTTGTCCGGTGAGTCAAACCGTCTGTGCCGATGCCGTATTGAATAATGTGGCCGGTCATTATCTTCAGTGGGAAGAGCCGCAGTTTTCGCTGTCCTGTTCAACCGGGACCCCTGAGGATTATTCATTTTATATGGAATATAATCTACCGGAAAGCCAGCAAACCTGTTGGATATTTTCAGGTGTGCAAAGAGTTGGAACCAATAACCTTCGTCTTTGGCAGTCAAGCGGCAATGGTGAGATTTATTTTATCACTCCAAAGGTTTATATTGATAATGATGAGGTCATCAATATGGATCTTATAAATCCAAACAACCGGAATATTACATGGAGACTGATTGTCCTTGACGAAAACATGGTTGAAGTTTGGAGTAATGATTACAACATTTCAGGCAGTGGAGACTTTTCAATCACCCTGGATCCATCTGAAATTACCAGTGGAAACCATTTTCTTAAATTCCAGTTTCTGGGTAACGGCAATAACAGCATTTATGTCGACAGGATCTATTTTGATGCCATTTTGGCTGATGCAGCTTGTGGAGGCGGAATCAATTTTAGTGTCACCTCCTCTCATAATCCCGGGAGTTTCTTCCCGGTAGGACAAACAACGGTCAGTTACACTGCCACGTATATTCCTGTATCAGGTAACCCCATCACCGAAACATGTAATTTTTCGGTTACTGTCAATGAGATCTCATCTGCATCCGTTTCAAAAGAAGATGCCACCTGTAATCTCGACAATGGAAAAATCACAATACTGGCAACTTCATCATCTGCCAGTCCAGTGTGGAAATATTCTCTTGACAATGGGACCTCATGGAACTCCTTCGCCCCGGGAGTTGCCATCACCGATCTTCCTGTCGGGACCTACAATATCCACATAAAAGATGAAAGCACAGGGTGTACCTATGCTGATGTTCTTACTGCCACGATAATCAATGCTCCTTCAGTAACTGCCCCGGTACCTGTTGTTTCCGTACTTCCTGAAGTAAGGGACGAATGCAGTGTCACTGTTGACGCAATCCCGACAGCTTTGGATGAATGTGGTAAAACCATAACCGGAACTACAACGGATCTGTTAACTTACAGCACTCAAGGAACCTATACCATCACCTGGAATTACGACGATGGCAATGGCAATACTGCCACCCAGACCCAGTCCGTTGTGGTTGATGATACTACCGCTCCGGTTCCTGCCGTTGCCCAGCTCGACGAAGTGAAAGGTTCATGCAGCGTGAGCGTAACCGCCCCGACTGCAAATGACAATTGCGTAGGTTCTATCACCGGTACAACCACTGATGCCACAACCTACACCGTTCCCGGAACTTATACCATCAACTGGATTTACAGCGATGGCAACGGAAACAGTTCTTCACAGTCGCAGACCGTGACCGTGGAAGCCTATTCCGCTCCCGTTCCCGTTATAGCCCAGCTGCCCGCCCTGACAGGCGAATGCCAGGTTGTTGTGACAACCATCCCAACCGCTACCGTCAGCTGCGCAGGTACCATCGAGGCCACCACCAATGATCCCCTGACTTATTCAGTTCAAGGTAACTATACCATCACCTGGACTTACGACGATGGCAAGGGAAACATCTCTACCCAGACTCAGAGCGTCGTGGTGGATGATACCATGGCTCCCGTTCCTGCCGTTGCCCAGCTCAACGAAGTGAAAGGTTCATGCAGCGTGAGCGTAACCGCCCCGACTGCAAATGACAATTGCGTAGGTTCTATCACCGGTACAACCACTGATGCCACAACTTACACCGTTCCCGGAACTTATACCATCAACTGGATTTACAGCGATGGCAACGGAAACAGTTCTTCACAGTCGCAGACCGTGACCGTGGAAGCCTATTCCGCTCCCGTTCCCGTTATAGCCCAGCTGCCCGCCCTGACAGGCGAATGCCAGGTTGTTGTGACAACCATCCCAACCGCTACCGTCAGCTGTGGCACCACCATCGACGCTACAACCAAAGATCCCCTGACTTATTCAACTCAAGGAACTTATACCATCACCTGGACTTACGATGACGGCAATGGCAACACTGCCATCCAGACCCAGTCCGTTGTGGTTGATGATACCACAGCTCCGGTTCCTGCTGTTGCAGAACTTGCCGAAGTGAAAGGTGCATGCAGCATAAGCGTAACCGCCCCGACTGCTAACGATAATTGTGCAGGTACCATCACCGGCACAACCACTGATGCCACAACTTACACCGTTCCCGGAACCTATACCATCAACTGGATTTACAGCGATGGCAACGGAAACAGTTCTTCACAGTCGCAGACCGTGACCGTGGAAGCCTATTCCGCTCCCGTACCCGTTGTAGCCCAGCTGCCCGCCCTGACAGGCGAATGCCAGGTCGTTGTGACAACCGTCCCGACTGCCACCGTCAGCTGCGCAGGCACCATCGACGCTACAACCAAAGATCCCCTGACTTATTCAACTCAAGGAACTTATACCATCACCTGGACTTACGATGACGGCAATGGAAACATCTCTACCCAGACTCAGACTGTCGTTGTTGATGACACCACCGCTCCGGTAATTGAAGGATGCCTTGTTGAAGCTGCACTTGCAGTCACTGCAGGATGTGAAGCCACACTGCCTGATTATACAAGCCTGTTGACAGTTACCGACAATTGCAACAATGGAATCACGATCAGTCAGGAACCATCAGCTGGAACGAAACTGACGGCAGGAAACCACGAGGTAACCATCAGCGCCACCGATATGGCAGGAAACACGTCTAGTTGCAAGTTTAATGTGACAGTGACCGACGAAGCAAATCCGGTCTTTACATTTGTACCTGAAAACATAGAGATTGAGTGTGGCCTCGAAGGCAATGACGTATTGATTGCCAACTGGCTTGCCAGCGCCGTAGCCACCGACAATTGCCAGTCGATTTCCCTTACCAACAATATGGGCAGTCTGGAAGCTATCTGCGAAGCAGGAGAAACCGTGACTGTCACCTGGACTGCCACCGACAATGCCGGCAACCAGACTACCGCTTCAGCTGCCATTACATTGATCGACACCCGTATCCCGGCCTTCGGAAGCGTGGAAAACATGATCGTTGAATGTGACGGAGCAGGCAACCTCGAAGACTTTGAAAATTTCAAATCACAGTTCGTTGCTGATAATCCCACAGATGTTGTAACCTTCGAAGAAGTGGCCACTCCCGGATGCGGAACAACCCATACTATTACAGTAACGGCTACCGCCACTACCCTCACCAGTGCACAGTCGACCGCCACAGCCACCTTTACCATCATTGACACCACTCCCCCAACCCTGGTTGTTCCCGCAAACATTTCAATCGAAGCCGATGAAAACTGCGAATGGGATGCCCAACCGATGGTTACCGGAATGGCCACAGTCAGCGATGATTGCTCAGGTGAAAATGGAGTTGCCGTTACCTATCAGGATGAAGTAACTAAACTGGGCGGAGGCCAAAACGAGATTGTACGTACCTGGACTGCCACCGACGCCTGCGGAAATGAAACCAAAGGACAACAGGTTATCACTGTAGCCGGAACCAATGCCGCACCGGAACTGACCCTGAATTCGATCGACATTTACCTGACCGAAGAAGGCCAGTGGACCCTGAACTGGATGAACATTGAGGACATCACCAGCGGATCAGTGGCAGGATGTGGAACAGGCGACTTGCTGACTTACAGCTTCAGCAACCGTTACTTCGACTGCTCAAGTGTATATGCACCCGAAGAAATTACCGTAACCGCCACCGATACTTATGGAAATTCGGCCAGTGGCAAGGTACTGATCAACGTGTTCGACACCATTTCCCCTATGGCATTCTGTAAAGACACCACCATTTACCTTGATATCAATGGCCAGGCATTTATCGTACCCGGAGCCATCAATCAGGGTGGAGACCGTGAAAGTGTTCCCGCATGGGCTCGCCATCACAACGATCTCGAAGGCGGAAGCATCGACGCTTGCGGTATTGCATATATGGAATTAACGCAGCAGCTTTTCACCACCGAAAACATTGGTGCCAACCAAGTGACCCTGACCGTTTACGACCCGAGTGGCAATTTTGCTACCTGCGAAGCTACCGTAACCGTTATTGACACCCTGCGCCAACCCACCTATGAAGAAGGCGAAGACACCTATTATGAAACATCTGAGGGTGTTGCCGAGGGACAGGAATCCAATCCGGATAACAGCGAAACAGGTACAACCGATCAGAATGATTCAGCCCAGGAAAATGAAACAGCTGAAGAAACTACCGAAACCTATTCAATTGCCGGAACCGTGAATACAACCTTCGGAGACGGAGAATATCAGCCCACCGGAACCATTGAAGTGATATTAATGCTCGACGGGGCCGTGGTTGCCACCACCGTGACCGATGAAGAAGGCAACTACCTGTTCGAAGGACTCACTGCCGGAAGCTACGAAGTGGTTGTCGTACAGGAAGAAAACAACCAGGAAAGCGTGATTGCGGTAACTGTGGATTCAGAAAATCCGGTTGCCAGCCAGGTTGACGTGGTTGTGGTCACCATCAGGGAAAACGCCATCGTTACCTCTTCGGTTGAATTTGAAAATGCCATGGAGATACAGGTTTACCCGAACCCAACCCAGGGACAGGTGCGCATCGACCTGGAAGGAAGCCGCTTCCGCCAGGCAGAAGTTACCGTCTACAATGTATTGGGCGCAATGGTATACCGTCAATCGTTCTCGACCAGCAGTGACATAACATTCGACCTTTCATCACAATCGTCAGGCATGTACATCGTGAAGGTTGATTCGGAAGGAACCTCAGCCACCCGGAAACTGATCTTAGATCGCAAATAATTTCACATAGTTTATAAGCACACCTGAAGGCTGTCCCAATATGGGGCAGCCTTTTTTCATTATATCAGTCCACTAGTGTCCAATAAAATTTTCTTCAACTAATACTTAAAGGCAAATTCAAGTTGAGCGGGTTTTTCACATATATCATCAATGGTCTCAGGGGTCAGGAAAAGATCTCTGATGGGCGTCTTGTCTGTCAGTACCCTGCTAATGACACGAAGCACATTGAATGTAGTCCTGCCCAACTGACAGTCATGTTCGATGATAGCCACGAGACAGTATGTGATAACCGCAATGTAAATTTGTATTCTCACAGCGTTCTCAGTATTACCCCAGAAAGATGTGATGCGGAGATGCTGCTTTATCCACCGAAAAAAGAGTTCCACCTGCCAGCGCTGCTTATACAGCATAGCTATGTCTTTCGCCTTTATACTGATGTTGTTGGTCAGAAACGTGAACGTTCTTTTAAGGTCGGGAGCATAGTAAACTATCCTCCTCATTACGCAGGAATACTTCTTCCGGGTCTGGTAGCCCGTAAGGCGTATCGTCTGATCAATCAAGACGTTATCCGTCTCATCCAGAAGTTCCTCACCATCAACAACTTCATACTGGAGATGAGACTTCTGTCGGATAACAAAGTAGGAGCCGATTGTGTTGATTGTATGCAGCCTGGCAAGGTCATAATATCCCTTGTCAAAAATATAGAATGCATATGGCTCATACGGAATCTCATCCATCACATTCACATCATGAACTTTTGCTTCCGTGATATGAATGTAAGTCGGTATCTGGGTTACAACGTCAAACAGCGTGTGAACTTTGATGCCACCCTTGTTCTTCCTGAAGTATGCCCACTTGAACAAGCTCAGGCAAAGGTCTATAGTGGTGGAGTCGAACGCATAGAACTTTCCATGCAGTTCGAACGGCTTTGCAATTCGCTTGTTTTGAGCAAGATTGATCATGTGATAGGCAAACTCTTCAAATATCTTGTAGTCCCGGTTTACATTGGCGTAGGAAAGATTGCTCAGTTTAATCTCCCCAGTGCCAAATCCGAGATGGTAACTCTTGTTTTTGATAGAGTCAACGATGCACGCAACCTCTCTAAGACTATCACAGGCAGCCAGTTGCCCATACATCATAACAAGCAGTTGGTTCCAACAAGTGTAAGTCTTCACCCATTTATCTCCGTCATATCGTTTGACTATCATATCAAAAACTCGCTTTGGCAGGAAGTCCACGAGTTGACTGAATACATATTTGCCGCTGTTCATATTTGCCTGGTTTACTTTCAGGCAACGAAGATGGGAAATGAATTCAAATCGACACGCGACTTTATTGCTTGTAATAAACTATATACTAATAACTTACAAAGATTTTGTAAAAATTCTTTTGGACACTAGTG
>DIFU01000034.1:0-2071 GCA_002419285.1 Prolixibacteraceae bacterium UBA5740
AAATTGTCAGGAGCAACTGGGAAGCTTCGATCTGGCGCCGGTTCAATAAAACGCGTAATCCCTATAGGCATCAGTAGTCAGAAAGCTCAATTGAGAGATTCTGGTCTATTTGAAAGTGAATACTACTTACGCCTTAATCCGGATGTGCGCAACGCGGGCGTAGATCCCATTTTGCATTATCTGCAATTTGGTGGAGCAGAAGGACGTGACCCTTCACCCGACTTCGATAGCAGCTGGTATTTGGACACAAACCCAGACGTGAAAAAAGCAGGCATAAACCCGTTACTGCACTATTTATCCCATGGTAAGAAAGAAGGTCGTCAGATCAGGGCAGTCGCTGAGAGTCCAGCCCTGGAAAACAAACTAAAACCCCCTGTGAAACAGCTCGAATCCACCGGGAAAGTAGTGCCTGATTATGTGATGCTGGCTCCTCGGTTGGTCACCTATTTAACAGAGAATTTAAAACAGACCTATATACTGTCTTTGAGCCATGATGATTACCTGAGTATAACCGGCGGCTCTCAGGTTTACATTGCTGATGAACAACGGCAAGCTAATCAGGCCGCGCTTAGTTATTTACATGTTTATCCATTTCGAAAGGGTAAAACTCTTGTCTCCGATGATACCTTACTTTATCTGGGGATTAACCTTGACGGGAAACATGTGGCTGAGACGGAAGCAGACGAATTGATCAATGCCCTGAATCAAATTGAGGGAAAAGTGCTGGAACAGATCTCCATTCATCACTCCATGGGGTTTAATGCGAGATTCCTCGGGAATATTTTGTCCTTGAGTAAAAAGGGTGTTTTCTGGCTGCATGATTACTTCTCACTTTGCCCTTCCTACAATTTACTTCGTAACGATGCTGAGTATTGCGGAGCCCCTGATATTCATAGCAATGCTTGTCGTTTATGTCGTTACGGAAATGCAAGGCTGGAGCAGGCACCAACCTTTGAACGACTGTTCAAAGAGAATAATCTTCAGGTAGCCTCTCCGAGTCTATTCACCTATGAATTGTGGCAATCACGCTTCCCTGTTCTTACGCCAGTAAAAGTGATACCACCTGCGATCTTGAAATGGAAACAGAATTTCCCCGCCCGTTACAAAGGCGGGGCTCTGAGGGTGGGATTTTTAGGCTACCCTCTGGATTTCAAGGGATGGTCAACCTGGTTGCGGTTAGTCAGTAAATTCAGGGGTAATAATTACTTCAAATTTTTTCACTTCTCAACCCAACAAGGTGAACAGGGCAATTACAATCGCATTGAAACACGTGTCACTAAAGAAAACCGTCTGGCAATGGTCGAAAGTTTACAGTGGAATCAGATTGACGCGGTAGTATTGTGGTCAACTGTTGCTGAAACATTCTCTTTCACATTGCATGAAGCCCTGGCTGCCGGATGTTTTATTCTGACTAATCCAAAGAGTGGCAATATCCAGGACTATATTCACCGAAATCCGGAGCGTGGGATGGTGCTTGAAAACGAAGCAGCGCTGATTGAGCTTTTTGAATCAGGGCTGATCGTGAAGAAAGTTGAAGAATACCAAAAGTATGGAAAACCACAGGCTGACCTGATATTTGGCAACCTTGAGGAGATCGAAGTATGATTGTTTATACAAGTATCACGCTCAATTACTTACCAAAAGCGAAAATCTTAGCAAAAACCCTCAAACAATTCCACCCCAATTGGGAGTTTCACCTTCTCGTCAGCGATAAAATCCCGGCAGACAAGGCTGCTATTTATGAAACTGAACTTCGCCAACCGCATTTTGATAAGGTCGTTTGGGTAGAAGAATTGCCTATTGAGAATATCAAGGGCTGGATTTTCAAACATACAGTAGTCGAAATCTGCACCGCGGTAAAAGGACCTTACCTTAAATACCTGGCTGACCAGGGGTATCAAAAAGTGATGTATATCGACCCTGATATCGCGATTTTCAATTCCCTCAGCCCTTTGGAGGGCTACCTGGATGAATTTGGCATATTGCTGGCACCCCATTTACTTGATTTTACTGACAACCACCAGTCCATCCAGGATAACGAGATCTTGGGAACCATGCGCCATGGCACATT
>DIFU01000034.1:2124-2728 GCA_002419285.1 Prolixibacteraceae bacterium UBA5740
CTGGATTATTGCTATGCCGATTATGAGCGTGGGTTATTTACAGATCAGAAATGGGTTGATTTAGCGCCCTCTTTCTTTGAAAACCTGATGATACTTCACGATCCGGGTTATGACGTTGCATCCTGGAACCTGGACTGTCGTGAGTTGAGTTTCAACGAAAAGGGCGTCTTATTAGTGAACCAGAGATATCCTCTGCGCTTCTACCATTTTACGGGTTATGATTCTGGCGCAGGGATGAACGTTATTACTTCTCTGACATCTGGGGGTACTAATCCTATTGTAAATGAACTTTGGGACTGGTATATTCGCCAACTTGATCACAACGGTCACAAAGAATTAGGAAAGGCGCGCAGCTTTTATGATACCTTCGATAATGGTCAAAAGATCGAAAACGAAATGCGCCTGCTATATCGTGAGTCACCCGACTTGCAGCGTATTTTCCCGAATCCTTTCGACACCGATAATGGAAAAGGGGGGTTTCTGACCTGGTGGCGAAAAGACAGACCAAAGCCCGTTGATCAGCCGGCATCGATCTCTGCTCCCACGGTGCAGCCCGAGATTCAACAGGTTAACAGTCAGGAAAAACTGCAGGCGCAGGTTTATC
>DIFU01000017.1 GCA_002419285.1 Prolixibacteraceae bacterium UBA5740
GACCGCCATCCGAGAAGATGCATGCATTGGGCTGCAATTCCCTTACAATCTCAAATACGGTATCCCATTCGTAATAGGTCCTGTTGTCAATTTTCCGTTCTTCATTGGCTCCGCCATACCAGCCGGTTCCGCCATTGGCCCCGTCGAACCACACTTCGAAGATGTCGCCGTAGTTGGTCAGCAGTTCCCTCAGCTGGTTCCTGAAATAATCGAGGTACTCGGGCTTGCCATAATCGGCATGGTTCCGGTCCCACGGCGAAAGATAGACCCCGAATTTCAGGCCGTACTCACGGCATGCTTCGGAAAGCTCTTTCAAAACGTCGCCCTGTCCGTCTTTCCAGGGTGAATTCTTCACCGAGTGTTCGGTGTATGCCGAAGGCCACAGGCAAAAGCCGTCGTGGTGTTTCGCGGTAATGATGATTCCCTTCATTCCGGCCTCGCTGGCCACCCTGGCCCATTGGCGGGCATCCAGTTCCGCCGGATTGAAGGTTTCAGGTTTTTCGTCACCCATGCCCCATTCCATATTGGTGAAGGTATTCATGTTGAAGTGAAGAAAGGCATAAAATTCCATCTCATGCCATGCCAGCTGGCGTTCTGAAGGAAGTGGACCATGCGGTTCGGGAGGGGGAGCCTGGGTACACGAATTGAAGAGTACCAGGAATACAGCCAGCAAGAATGGAACAATCTTCATGAAAATGGAATTTATGTTTTTGAATATCCAAAACTAATCAATCCCGCCTTCATCACAAACCATGGGTTCCGATTAACGGATGAAAATAACCTAAAAAAAAGTTTCACGGGATGAATATCCTTCCCGTGAAACTTCCAAGCGGTTGTTTGGGATGAACGCCGGAAAACGCTGCCACGAACAACCCGTATTTTATGCAGGACTCAGGAGCCTGTACCCTGCAGGGTCTTTATGGAGCCATCTTCGTTGTACTCCAGCTCAACCACCTTGATGCTTCTCAGCCAGGTTCTTCCGCCCGAGGGAACACTGTCGTGGTGGAACAGATACCATTTTCCCTGAAACTCGCAGATCGAATGGTGGGTAGTCCAGCCAACCACCGGGGTCAGTATCACCCCCTGGTAGGTGAACGGGCCATAAGGATTGTCGCCAACGGCATAGCACAGCAAATGGGTATTGCCGGTCGAGTACGAGAAATAGTACTTGCCATTGTATTTATGCATCCACGGGCCTTCGAAATACCTTCGTTCGTGGTCGCCGGCCTTGAGTGGCTCCCCATTTTTATCGAGTATCAGCACATCACGGGGCTCTTCGGCAAACTCCAGCATATCGTCACTCAACCGGGCCACCCTGGCACACAGGGCGGGTTCATCATCGGCCGGTTCGTGGCCACATTCAATGGCCTTGTTGTTCCGGTAGCGCTGAAGCTGTCCGCCCCAGAGTCCGCCAAAATACATGAAATAAGCTCCGTTGCCGTCATCCAGCACGGCCGGGTCGATGCTGAAGCTGCCTTTGACCGGATTGGCCTCCGGCACAAAAGGCCCTTCGGGCTTATCGCTGACCGCCACGCCAATCCTGAAAATGTCGTTTTTGTCCTTCAACGGGAAATAGAGATAGTATTTCCCGTCCCTGTAAGCGGCATCCGGTGCCCACAGCTGCCTTCCGGCCCAGGGGATGTCCTTTTTGTCGAGGGCAATGCCATGGTCGGTCACGGGGCCGTCAACCGACTCCATGGAGAAGACATGGTAATCGCGCATGTCGAAATGGTCGCCCAGGTCGTTCTCGGGAATGCCGGCATCGACATCGTGCGAAGGGTAAATATAGATTTTGCCGTTAAACACATGTGCCGATGGATCGGCCGTAAACATATGATCCACTAAATATCTGGGTTTCTTCATGACAGGTCTGTTTATGGATGGGTTCTATTTCATCTTTGACGCTGCCTCGATGATGGCACCGACGACAGGCTTGGGTTGGTAGTTACGGTCAAATAACAGCGGATAATCGGTCCTTCCGCGCACCGGCCAGTTGTTCTTCCACGAATGGTTGTCGGTAACGCCCCACAGCGTAACCCGGGTAATCTTGTCGCTGTGTTTCAGGAACAGGTCGAAGAATGCTTCCATGCGGTCGTTCCATGCCGTGGCAACCGAGTCGGGCAGTCCGGCGACATAGGGATTCATGGCTGCCTGGTATTCGGCCTGGTCGCCCACATTGGCACCCCGGTTTTGTCCGGGCATTGGCAATACCGTTTGGTCGAGTTCGGTGATCATGAGCTTTGCGCCGGTTTCGCCAAAAGCGACCAGTGTCTTTTCATACTCTTCCACCGAGGGATAATTCATCAGGAAATGGCCCTGCAGCCCGATCCCGTCAATGCGGACACCCCGGCTCTTCAGGCCGTTCACCATCCTGACCACCGCGTCACGGCGGCCGGCATCGGCCATGGAGTAATCGTTGTAGTACAGTTCGGCATCCGGGTCGGCCTCGTGGGCAAACTGAAATGCCAGGTCGATGTAATCCTCGCCAATGATCTCGTAAAATTTGGTCTTTCTCCACGAGCCGTCATTCTCGATGGCCTCGTTCACCACGTCCCAGCCATGCACACGCCCTTTATAGCGGCCCACCACTGTGTGTATATGGGTTTTCATCCGTTCAACCAGGACTTCCCTGGTGACGTCGTTGCCCACGCTGTCGGTAAAGAACCAGCGCGGGGCCTGTGAATGCCATACGAGGGTATGCCCCACGATGTGCATGCCCAGCTTTTCGCCCAGCTCCACAAACCGGTCGGCATCCTCAAAACGGAACTCGCCTTCGCGTGGCTGTATCATGCCGCTTTTCATGCAGTTCTCGGCAGTGATGGTATTAAAATGTTTCAGCACGATGGCCATGCTGGCCGAGTCCTTCCCGGCCACCTGGGCGGTATTCAGGGCTGCGCCGATATAAAACCTGCCGTCAAGGGCATCCTTCAGGGCCTTGTCGTTGCCGGCACCTGTACAGGCGCTGATCATCAGCGATGAACCAGCCAGCACCAGCAGAATCATGATCATGGATTTTCTTTTCATATGACTTTTGTTTTACGGTAATTAATTCAGGGTACCAAATGTTTCCAGCCTGTTATCCGGCATTGTTTTCCCTGCGGTTTAACAGTTCCTGTTCAATGCGCGACTCCATTTTCTTGTTGATCTCATAAAAGAACAGGCAACCTATGGCCACCATAAAGGTAATGGTAGGCAGAACGCTCACCGAGAGCTGTATTCCGTGTATGGCGCCGTCCGACTGCACGGGCAGCTGCGGGTCGTAACCAAACGAGGCCAGTATCCCGGCCACCAGGGCACCGCCAATGCTCAAGCCGGCCTTCAGACCGAAGATCATGGCCGAGAAAATGATGGCCGTGGCACGGCGGTTGTTCTTCCATTCCGAATAATCGGCCACATCGGCAATCATGGCCCACAGCAAGGGCGTGGTGATCCCATAGAAGAAACCGTGAAAGATCTGGAAAATGAACACCAGGGCGATGGCACTGGGCGAGAAGAAATAGAAAGCCAGCAGGCAGAGTGAAGCCACAAAGAGCGCCGCGCCAAACACGTCCCTTTTGCCAAACCGGTCGGCCAGTTTTTTGGAAAACACGATGCCCAGGATACCCGCAATGATACCACCGGCATTAAAAAGGCTGAATGCCGAGGTAGGCGCATCTTCGGGCCACTGGAAGCCAACCAGGCCAATCCCGGTCAGGAAACTGTTCAGTCCGTCGATAAACCCGATGAACCCCACATTCACCAAAAATGCGGCCAGGTGTTCCTCGCTCAGGTAATTCTCGAAATAATAGACATAGGTCCCCCCTTTGAGCGACAGGGTGATAAACACGAATATGGTGATGACCAGCATGGCGATCCAGGGCTTGTTGCGGGTCAGGTCTTTCAGGTCGGTACCGACACTCGACTTCTGTTCGGGTTTCGGGATAATCCTTTCGCGGGTGGTCAGAAAGGTAATGATGAAGAAGACGATACCCACCACGGCAAAGATGCCCATGGTTTTCTCGAACCCCACGGTTTTGTCGCCATCGCCCAGTATCAAAACCAGGGGCAGCAGCAACACCTGCACCACAAACTGGGCCACCATGACGGCCACGAAGCGGTACGACGAGAGGCTGTTCCTCTCCTTCATGTCGCCCGTGATCACGCCGCTCAGTGCGGAATACGGGAGGTTGTTGGCCGAGTAGATGACCACCAGGAGAATATAGGTGATCAGGGCATAAATCACCTTACCGCCGGGACCGAAATCGGGGGTGCTGAAAGCCAGCAGGGCAATCACCCCAAAGGGGACGGCAGTCCAGAGGATCCAGGGCCTGAACTTGCCCCAGCGGGTGCTGGTACGGTCGGCAATCACCCCCATCACGGGATTGAAGAAAGCCCCGAGCATACCTCCGGCAAAGATGATGGCCGAAGCCGATGCAGGCGGGATTTTGTACACATCGGTATAGAAGAAGGCGATGAAGGTCATCAGGGTCTGAAAGATCAGGTTGGCGGAGAGGTCGCCCAAGCTGTACCCGATCTTTTCAATCACGGAAATTTTCTGGGATATCGGTTTCATATAGCCTATGTTGGTTTAATTGTATTGTTTCCGGGTGCACCGAAAACTTTCGCAAGATATAAATAGGCTGTAATATTAACAATATTGAAAGGCCGATTTTATAAATATTTATTCTGCACTGTTCTGTTCTGCCTTTTGCCCACGAAATACACCAATTGACACCAATGGCCTGCGGGGTCCATTGAGAGGATGACATCTTTTCCGAATACGAATGCAACGAAAAGATGTTATCCTTTCCGAAAACGAATGCAACGAAAAGATGTTATCCTTTTAACGGCTCCATCAGTCGCCCTCTTTTGACAGGACCCGAATCAGTTCCGCCCAGAGGTCTATCATGGAAACAATTGACGTTAGGAACCAAACCACGGTTTTAGAAATCTCTCACGATTGTCAAAAAGCTTCTCCGATAATAATCTGCCATCCCTGAAACAAAGCATTAAGTCTTGTTCATATAATGAATCGTAACCCAGGATCCTTTACCTTTGTAATGAAGTATTTTCCCAGATTATGCTGTCATAAAATATGGTTTTCACTTCATTATAACTCCTGAAATTATAGAATTTTTACATCTTACAGCTTTGCTGTTTTTCGGGTAGATTACAGGCATACCCATACCCCAAACACACCATCAATTCGATAGCGAATGTCTCTATGGAGTTTTCGGTGATACGGGTCATAATTATTTTCGAATTTAGAAATAATAAATATATATTAATTATATTTGTACCATCTCATTAACCATGTGTTAAAGGAGTTACGAAGTCGTCAGGTTTTACCTGGCGATTTCTGCGTTTTAAGCCACTCCTCATATTCCTTTTGTTTCTTGCGTTTCTCATGGTTGTATTCCAAGACAAAAGCAGTCCATAAGAGCTTATAATCTCTGCGTACATCCAATATAATGATGTAATCGGGTTCTTCATCCAATTCAAGCCAGATGCAAAGACGATTTGAGCCTTTTCGTATTTGTGGCCAAATCTTCAAATTCCAGGCATCACAAGTCTCAATTACCGGCCTTGCCCACGGGATACGCTCACAACGCCGCAAATCAGGTTTTCGATTCTGTTCATCATCACCCTTGTGGGTCATATGGTAGAATGTGTAAGCCTTGTTTTGATATATCGGATGCCATTTAAGTCGAAGCTCTTCTCCCCTGAATTTGGTTTTGTGATTTATAAAATCACCATGAAATACTTCATAGACAGCCTGAATGAAACGTTCATACTTTCCACCGTAATCTTCAAGCAATATAACATCGGGTAAAACAATTTCCATTTCAGCCATTGCCAACAGTTCTTGATTTCCAAATAAAAATGTTCATTTTATCCTCCTTGTACAGGGTCGATTTTAATAAACTGTAGCCTGACCTTGACTTGATTTTATCTATAATTTTCAGTTTGGCTTCATTACCTGACAAACCGCGGTGCAGATATGATATTGCTCCTGTAAGCAAATCGGTTATTTGCAAAAGTTCAACTTCATTCGAATGAACCTGTTGAATTTTGCGAATGATCTGGCTGTGATAATCATATTGGTTGTTTCGTAATACGTGCTGAAGTTTTAGTACTTTTTCCTGGCTTCGGGTGTCTTTTATGTCAATATATATGTTGTAGGCGCAATCAGGTGAAAGAATAATTTTCAGCAAATCGAAATACATCTTGTAATAAAAAGTATCGTGATCCTGATTAAATGCCTCATGGTTCAATGCCTTTTTATTGGGCACGACCAGCGCCCTGAAATGAAGGTGGTCGTCATCAAAAAAGTAATTGATCAGTTCGATGTAAAAGTCAGTTTTGGCTTTCGACACTTTGTTCCACTTGATTTCAAAATCAGGTTTAAACCCATATTTCGCCTTAATTTCGCGGATTCTGCCAAAAACTTCCTCTTTGACCGATTTTGAAATCCAGGTAGCGCCAAGCACCATCACATTGCAATCGTCATTCAACAAATGACAACTCTCGTCACAATACACATTGTATTCTGTTCTCATAGTGCCCTTTTTAAATTTCCACCCTTACCTCCCCACTAATCAGCTTTGGCAACAAGGTATCGCGTAACGCTGTTAGGGTGCGGATTTGAATAGTAGTTCCCATGATCTTTTCATCAATAGGTTTAGCAATAGACTGGAATCTTTTTATTGATTCCAAATCAGGTATAATGATCTCGATATTTTCCAAATCAGTTTTACTAATTGAGCCAAAAACAGTGCCTGTTTCATTAAATTGCTTTATATCACTCATTAAGGATTTAACTTTATAGAATGTATATGAATAAAATGAAATGTTTGCTTTATATCTAATTGCAGCTACACCACGCCCAATGCAACATTCTTCATTTGCCATATTTTGTTCGCCAACTGGAGCTCGTACACTAATTAAGGTATCAAATTTTTTAGCAAAACGTTTTGGATCAGTGGTAAATACTCGATTCATTGGAAATCGAAATCCAAAATCAGCATTGCCTTGATACATAGGCATTCCAATACCTTCCTCATTATAACTTTCTCCTGGAGGCGATGCACCCATCGTAAAATCAAATTCATTGATAAATCTGCCCCTCTCCCAATCCTCCTTCGCTTCCTCCACAAACCACTGCCTAAACAGCGTTTCGGCCATTTTTTCAAGGGTTTGGTTTTGCCGGTGGAGCAGGTCTATTTTATCGTCGAGGCTGGAAAGGATGGAGGCGATGGCGCGTTGTTCGGGTAATGAAGTGAGCCTAATGGGGAGTGCTTTTAGAACACTTTGGTTTAATGAAGGCATGGTTGCTCCAACTGAATTTTGAAAAATCCAATCACGATAAAAACTTGTACCAAATTGATATGAAATAAAAGTTGAATCAACATTTTTGAGAAATCGAAGTCTTATACAATCACTACCAATAAGCCAACCATCCTCATGTTCTTTTATTAAAGCTCTTCTTTCAACTGACCCCTTTCTCCCAAAAATAATATCATTCTCTTTAACCCTATATTTCGATAATCGATCAGCGGTAATCTCATCAACAAAAACCATTTTGTGATAATGTAATTTATTATCTCCAATATCTTGAACAGCCAGTACTGGGATTCCGTCAGATACATATTCCGAAGCATTAAGCATTGTTCCAAATGGACCAGTTTGTAACTCTGCTGAATTATCTTCGAGTAAGTCATTAAGTGTAATTTCTTTCCACTCACTCATCATCCCCTCCTTCTTTTAGTTCGAGGTTGGAATTGGTTTTCAATAAGATTCGCATTTGTCCGATGGCAATTTGGTTGAGTTTGGCAAGTCGATTGCTTTGCGACATGCCTTCGTTGATGAAAACGGCATTCAGGGTTTCGAGGTTTGCCAAACATACCAGCTGTGACACATTGGCATAATCGCGGATATTGCCTTTATCTTCAGGATTTTCATCTCTCCATTGCCTCGCGGTTTTTCCAAATAACGCCATATTCAGCACATCGGCTTCATTGGCATATACATAGCTGATCTGTTTTGGAGTAAGGTGGTTGGGAATCAGATTTTCTTTTATGGCATCAGTATGTATGTGATAGTTAATTTTCGACAGCTTTCTTTTTATATTCCAGTCAAGTTCTTTGGCTTGTTGACTTTTCAGGAATTGAAACTCTTTAATCAGGTAGAATTTAAACTCAACCGAAACCCAGGAGGCAAATTCCAAGGCGATATCCACATGGGCAAAAGTTCCACCATATCGGCCCGATTTGGATTGTATTCCAATTGCATGGGTGGTTTCAATCCACTTTTGTGGTGAAAGAACAAAATGGTTGTATCCTGCTTCATTTTTAAACTGGTCGAATTCGACCAGTTTAAAATCGGGATTATGCAATTTCTCCCAAAGGCCAAGCAATTCAATGGTGTTTTTGCTTCTAAGCCAGTTTTTTATGATGTCGGCCGGTGCATCAGGATTTTTAAATTTGGCAATATCCGTGATGCAGATATAATCTTCCTGATTGGTTTGAAGATAGGTTACTTCAACCCCCTTTACGGCCAAAATCACTGTAGGGATTGATGCCGAAATTACTGCCTGAAAATGCCAAAAACACTGCATTCGTCATTCCCGGTTACATAAGTATTTCTCAATGGTACTAATTATTTCCATTTGATTTTAGGCTGTGCTTTAGAACCTAAGAATACTTTCAATTCTTCAACGACTGCAATTGCATCTTTCAACTCTTGTTCATATAACGGCAAATCATTACTATGTGAATGGGGATTTAAGATCCTGTCTTTTAACTCAGCTAAATCTTTCAAAATGTTATTTGAAACTGCATTTTGTTGATTTTGTTGAATTGTGAATTGAAGCACTTCACTTTTTAGACCCCTTAATCTTCCTCTCTCATTATCAGTTAATGTAAAATTATTTTCAAAATCATTTGCAATTTCAGCGAGAATGTTGGAAGGAAGTGAAGGCTTTATAAACCTTTTTCTGAACTGGGTATAAGCATCTTCATCAACAAGATTCCGTGCTCGATTGATTTTATTGGATAACGTTTCAAAACCAGCATTAATCTCATTCATATCCGGGTCAATGTAATTGGTTAAAAGATTTTCAGCCTCTTTTCGCAGGAAGTTTGCACAGCCATCAAAGTCCTTGTTTTCAAAGTATTCTTTGGCTTTTTCTAAGTCCGTCTTTGAATCGCTAATTTTCGGCTTACTTGCAGGGTGAATATCTCGTACGAAATCGAAGTATTTCCAGTCTTGTGAAATTGTTTTACGCTTTATTAGATTAAAAAATGCCTTATCGTGTGTAAGAATAATTAGTTGATAATCTGCAAATGCTGGGTCTATAAGAATGATTTTTACAACTGTCATTCTGTTGCTCATATCAAGACTGATGAGCATATCGTCCAGAACTAAAAATTTGAATAAATCATTTGCTTGCGGTCTGTAAAGCATTGCAGCTAATCGAACCGAAATGGCAATCTGGGTTAACCTTGCTTCATTTAAAAAAGAGTGTGGACGATAAATAATTTTATATGTTCCATCTTCGAGCAATTGCTCAATAGTCATTTTGATGCTTGGAGGATTTATTTTGTTTGTTCTTTCATTGTATGACGCATCATTATCCAATGATAAAGAAATTTTTAGTGAAGAATCACCATTCAGAAAATGATTATTGAGGAAATTATTTGCAGGTTGAATCAATTCAACTACAAATTTTCTTAAATCATTATTGAAATTGGTTATTTCGGTATTATAAACTCTTTTAAGAAGACTTGATGTTTTTGGACTTAGTTGATTTACATTTCTTTCAAGTTTCTCAGCATCTCTTCTATTTTTAAGCGTATTTTCAGAAATTCTTTTATAAAGAACTCCAAGATTCTCACCATTTGCATTGTTGAAATAAGGCAAAATGTCTCTATGAAATACACTAAATAATTCTATTTCTTCTGAATGAGCCGAATTGTAGAAATTAAGCAATAAACGGTAATTAATAAAATCACTTGCTTGATTTGCATCCTTAATATTACTGTCGTCAGGCTCCTGCGTATTTATTATTGTTTCTGAAATCTTATATGTCTGCTTTATATGACTTTCGGTATCATCTAATTCCATTTCGATAAAAGAATCAGCTGTATCTTCTGCATGTATATTTCTAAGGCTTTGCGGGTCATTTAAACGAAAATATTTATGAACTTCTCCTAAATCTGTTTTTACACTACTTTGTAAGAAAGTGTAAAGTGTCCAGTAAACGGAAGATTTTCCGCTTCCGTTTGCACCATAAACCAATATGTTTTTTGAATCAAAAGAAATTGTTTCTCTTTCTTTGAATGCTTTAAAATTATTAATGGTTAGTTTAGATATTCGCTTCATGTCAATAGATCTTTTGAATTGGCAATAAAATATTTTCACTTCGAGTAGCAAACAACAACATTCTGTTGCGAATTTCATTACTCGATTCTTTGAGTTTTGAATAAACTGAATTTATAATTAGAATCTTCTCTTTCGCTTTTTCTATATTGCTAATTGGCTTGATTAATTCTTTTACAAATCGTAAAACATCAATTCCCTTTTCCTTCATATGCTCAGCAAAATAAAGTTCATATACACAGGCATTGATTACATCTTCAAATGACTGAACAATATGATCGTTGCTCACATAATCATTTGTTTTAAGTTCAGAATTAGTCTTTAAAAAGATAATGTAATCAACCAAAGAAGCAATAATATCTTGGTAAGAAGTTGTAATTAAGGGTAATTCAATTAGTGGAC
>DIFU01000051.1:0-4601 GCA_002419285.1 Prolixibacteraceae bacterium UBA5740
GCTTTAAAATGTTCTGTGTCATCATATACAGAGGGTTTATATACAATATTCCCAAAATCAGGAAAAGGTAACCCAAGTCTTATGTAAAAAAACTCATTGCCCTGCTTTTTGTATTTGATCTAAATAAATATTATAAAAAACAGAATCGAATTTCAGCACCAAAATTTAATTATTACTTACCCCGAACAATCAAATTGTAAATTTTGATTGTTATAAAATGTCTGTGCGGAACTCCCTTATAGACGCCCTTGAAAGCTTCCCTGCGATGATCCTTATAGTACAAAACCGAAGTACTAAACAACGAAACTTAACATGCCCGCCGAAGGGAAACCCGATAATCGAATATCAGATCGCTTACCATCAACCTGCACTGGGAAGGCCTTAAAGCTTTTTTTAATACATCCTGCAGCATTTGTTTGTCAAGGCTTAGATCAGCAACCAACTTCTTAAGCTGCGCATTTTCCTCCGCAAGCTTTCATAAACGCCGGAGCTCCGACACACCTATACCTGAATACGCTTTCTTCCAGTTGTAAAATGTCGCATCGCTGATACCCATCTTGCGACAAACCTCCTCCAACTTGGTGCCTGTTTCGCTTTGCTTGATCACAAATGCAATCTGTGCCTCGGTAAATTTCGATTTTTTCATGAATTTCCCAAATTTAAGCATTTAACTCTAGTTGTTTTTAATGCTAGTTTAGGGGAAGCTTTCACCTTATATCTCAGAATTTATTGAAGTCCATAGAAAGTCTGATTACAGGCAACTTTCCCATCTTCTTCAGAAGACAGAGAGTCAGTTTGTTATTGAAAGTGTTGTTTGGGAGTTTACTAATCAATATTGTACTGAAAAAAAAAGAATTTATTGCTACCATTCATGACAGTATTGTAGTTAAAGAGTCATGGCTTGATGCATCTGAAAAAATCATGCGACAATGCTTTCTGAAAAAAGGAATTAATCCTCAATTTTCTGTAAATATTTTTAAATAACAGATAATAAACTCCCTCTCCCCCCATATATCCCCTACAAATCTCTCCCCTTATGTGTCCTAATAGGAATATTAAAATAACTTATGAAAGCCTCATGAATAAAGAGATACAGAGGTTTTTACAAAAAATCGTTTTTTCAAATCTTTTTGGCATTTAATGACGGTTTCATACGTGTGTTTTTTAACTAAAATATTATGTTCAAACTAGCGCCTAGACAGTCCCGTAGAGACATTTTAAGGGCCATTTCAGACACTTTCTCCTCCAGGCCAGCCTATGTGCTGTTTTATACGTATTTCTATTAAAAAATGCCGTACGACAAATTATCATTAGCTTTCACTGCTTTTTAGCATTTTCCCTTCATCAGCCATTGAGTAGTATCCTTCCGGAACCAGAATCAGATGATCCAGCAGCTGAATATCCAGTAAACCGCCTGCTTCCATCAGTTTCCCTGTAATAATAATATCGTTTTCGCTAGGCTCGCGATTTCCTGATGGATGATTGTGAGCCACAATGATCGCCGAGGCGTTAGCCTTGAGAGCTACCTGAAATACTAGTCTAGGATCGATTACCGTTCCTGAAATGCCTCCTATTGAAACCAGGAAGTACCCCAGGGCTTTATTTCCGCGGTCAAGGAAAAGGGCGTAAAAGCTCTCCCTGTGGTTAATGGGTTGTTGCCAAACGCTCCTGAAAATGGATTCGGCTTCTTTGGATGTGCACACCCTGGGCCTTTCACTTGCTGATGTCGTTTATAGTTAAGGTCTGATAAATAATCAGCTAATGGATCACCTATTAGGACACCTAAAGAACAGGCAAAACCGTAAATTTCAGGGTAGTGTTAAATAGAAAAACGCCTGAAATGCATTGATTTCAAGCGCTTTAGTGAATTTCATTGGGTATTTTAGAGCCTCTCATGGGACTCAAACCTATTTTGTAATGTGCTTAAAAACAATGCGTTAGCTGAATGTAAATTCGATAGGTCTCGATTATGACACCTTGAAAAATTTCCGATGAACGACTTTCAAAGAATAATATAGGAATCGCCCCAATGAAACATCTGAGTGGCATTCGTTTATATCTTCTTTTTTTCTAATTAAAGGTAAATATTTTCTGAATATTAATTGCAATTTCCCTTTTCTTCAACAAAAGTACTAAAGATTAATTCACAATACTTGTGTAATTGAAAATGGTCATTTTAGGCCAGCACTCATTTGCAAGGTTATTTTCTTTTGTAAGTCGGTAATTCGAAAGCGACTCTTTACACAATTGGCATCATAATGCCTAACTTGATTGGATGAATATATTTTGATGTATGAATATTTCTCAGCAATAGCCCAATTATGTGTTGGTATTAGGGTAAACTTTCAGGCTCGTGTCTTTGTCGTCGTGGAAGGGGCATTTAACCATGCTGTTTTTGTTGGGTTTCAGGCTGTAATAATTCAGCACTGTTAAAATGCTTAGGTTTGATTTTATGTCCCGGATTTCCATGTTGATAACTTTTGATTTATCGTATGTGAGCAAAATAAATCATAAACGATAAATTCTCAAAACATTCACAATAAGCAAATATTAACAATCAGACACAAAAACACCTTAAATACTTATCTTTACCGATAAATTCAGTTTTGATAATTTTCACAAAAGACAAAACACGATGAACGATTTGGGAAAAAGAATACAGGAACTCAGGAAAGAAAAGGGGCTGACCCAGCAGGAACTGGCCAAAGTGGTGGGGATTTCGCACCCGCAGATTGTGCGCTACGAAACCAAGGGCGTGCAGCCCCCGGCTGACGTGCTCGGAAGGATTGCCGATACACTCGATGTTTCCGTGGATTTCCTGGTAAACGGGAACTCTACCGAAAAAGCCCAAAATACACTGAAAGATACCGAGCTTTTAAAACAATTTAAGGCGGTGGAAAAAATGGACGAGAACGACCAGAAAACCATCAAAAGCCTTATCGATGCGTTTATCACCAAAGGTAAACTGAAACAATTAGCCCTCTAAAATGAAAAACAGACCCAGGAAAGTATTTGAGCGTATTTATATCCATGCAGCAAAAATCCAAACAACCGAAGGGTGGGTTTTGGTTCTTCATTCAATGGATGGGTTAAGCGAGTTTGCTTTTCAGCCGGTTTTTAATAAAAAGCCGGAGGTTACCGTTGAACTCCTTGACCTGCTTTTTAACAATACTTTAAAAGATTACAACACTGTTTTCCACCCCAAACAAATTGTTTTTGTTACAAACCTTCCCGAAGAATATGCAGGACTTATACAGCAAACCAAAGCCGCCAGGCACAGGTTTATTTACAACAAGGAAGCTACGGCCAAAGCAATGCACGGTTTGTTAAGTAAAATGACTCACGAGTTGGTACAACTCTAAAAATAAAGAAGCCCGGCATTGCCGAGCTTCTCTTGTTATGTTTAAATTCTATTTTAGCCAAAACTGTTTATTATTAGCACTATTCCAAACACAATTGCGAGAACAGAACCAATAAGCCCTCTGAGATTATCCTTATTAACATCTTCCGTTGGTTCTATTGGACTTTTTATCCTAATAATTAAAACAACTACCCCCAATATCAGGGCTACTATTCCTCCAAATAATTTGTAATAATTTATTGAATTCATAATATCTATTTCTTCTTTTCATTTGCTTTTACACCCAACCATTGAAGCAGTTTCAACTTTAATTCAGCACCTGCTCGTAAGATAGTTTTATCATTTGCACTTAACCTTGCGGCACTATTAATTTTTTTACCAATTCCAAAACCAACTAAATTTGTACCAACACCAATAGCTGCATTAGTATAATCTCCATTTGAAAAATCTACAGCAGATTGAATGCCTCCTCCTACAAGTGACATACCGTTTCCTAATCCGATAAGACCAGCGGCCACCGGCTCAGCACCTACTAAAGCTGCTCCATATCCAACTAAAGTTACTCCAGTTCCAGTCTGGTTAAGTACCTCGCCGGATAAAGCTGCACTATTTTTAAGAAAATCTGTTTGCCCTTTATGTATCAAGGCTGTCATGATTTGTTTCTGCCCCTGTGCGCTAAAATCACTGCCCTTTGAGAGGAGTTTGTCCTGCAATGAAGCACTCCCCAAAATCTTTTGCTGAACATCAATTGGCCCATCAAGCGAAGTTACCCCGTAATTCTGGAATGCATTATAATAGTAATCCTCCCCAAGCTGGAAACTTACGGATGCTCCAATGTTTGTGTATCCTTCAATTTCGTCACTACCATCTTGGTACTTATAATGTTCGTTCCCATCACCATCGGTATAACTATACCAATCCATACCATTGTCATCAATAAATAAAATAGGATTATTCCCGGAAAAGTGATACGGCGAGTAACTATCATATTTCTCAGCTAGCGGGTCCACGCTGTGCCACCTTCCTAATTCCGGGTCGTAAAACCTGGCCCCGTAATCGTACCAATACAGGTTAAGGTCGTCCTGCAGTTCCTTGCCGTTGTACCAGTGCCTGTTGGTACCAGTTCCTGTGCTGAACTGACTGATCTCCATGCCAAACGGATAATAGCCCTTTTGCTGCACAATCTCGGCCTGTCCATTGCCGCCTTTCCTGATGACCACCCTGACATTCCCAAGATGGT
>DIFU01000051.1:4607-7360 GCA_002419285.1 Prolixibacteraceae bacterium UBA5740
TTTATGGCCCTCCCATGTGGTGTCAATATATATTTCAAGGAACGTACCCCGCTTACGGTTTCATAAACGAATGGGCCACAATAGTCGGTCCCGGTTACCGTGCCGTTGTCCTCATATTGCCTGGCCAGCTTGAGCCCATCAAAGGTATAATAATATCTTATGCGTTGGTTTTGTCCTATACGGATAATTTCGGAAGGAAGATTGTGGAGGTTATACCTGATCTCCAATTGCTTGTGTGGCTCCAGAACAACATTGCCACTCGAATCATATACAAGGGGGTAAAACGTGGTGCCCCCGGGATAGTCAATGACCATGGGCTTGTCCTGGGCCAGGTCCCGTATGCCCGTGACCCTGTTGCCCCGATAGGTAAAATCGAGATTATCGGAGGCAATACCCGAAGACTTTCGCTGCAGATGGGTAATGTTCCCATTGGCATCGTAAGATACATCCACTTCATATTTGTCATAATCCGTTATGGTGTCACTTGAAGTTCCGGAGCCATAATCAGCCTTGGTTAGGCGGTTAAGACTTAAACGCAAAACAATCCACCATCTTGACATAGATTATTGGAAGGTTAAAATGTAATTGATAAAAAGGAAGCCTAAATAGTTCCCCTATTTGGTAACTTTTACTAATTTAGTACTGTATGAAAATAATAAAAACACAAGAAGAATACGATAAGGCGTGTAAAAGGGTTTATGACCTGATGCAGGGCTCCGCGAATGCCATTGAGCCCAACAGCCCCGAAGGAGAAGAAATCGAGCTTCTTTCACTGCTCATCGAAAAATATGAACATGAAAATTACCAGAGTGAACCTCCTTCACCTATTGAAGCTATTAAGTTCAGAATGGAACAAATGAATCTGAAACAAGCTGACATTGCACCCCTTTTGGGAGGAAAGACCAGGGTATCTGAAGTTCTGAACGGGAAAAGGGCCCTGACACTAAAAATGATAACTTTACTGCATCGATACCTTGGAATACCTTTGGAATCACTCATAAATGGAAACAAGGAAATAAAGTTGGAGCCCAAAAAGAGAGAACAACTACTTCACATATCATCCATAAAAGAATATTTAAACAGTAAAAGGGCTGCGGTAATTTAATCCGGGGGAATGGGACACTAAAAGCTTCCCTTAATGAGAGAAATATTCAAATTTATAGTTTTATGACTATTGATCTCCTCCCATATTTTGGGTCATGCAATAGTCGAAAAGTAGGTTTACAGCTATCCGTTGAAAAAGCCTGGGAAAAATTATTTTGGCGGATGCTTCTGTTTGGCTCATTTGTATTATTTTTAACCACTTTAAAATAAAACCATTAGCCTTTTGGTAAAACGGCCGGGTAATTTCATGTGAGTCACGAACCATTAAAATTGATTGTCTGGCATAATGGAAGCTTGATTCAATTATTGAGATTGAAGCATTTAGTATAAGTCGTTCACATCAGGATTTTGTGGTGAAACCAATTATGAATAAAACTTAATAACAAAGATGATATGAAAAATTCGCACAACAGAAGAAATTTCCTCAAGATTTCAGCCGCCAGCGCACTTGGCGTGATGGCATTCGGACCCATGGCCTGCAAGCAGGCCGTAACGGTTGATCGTAAAAGCTTTGGCGTTGGACTCCAGCTTTATACCATCCGCGATGCAATGGCCGCCGACGTGCCGGGTTCCCTGAAGAAAATTTCTGATATGGGTTACAAAAACGTTGAACTGGCAAGCTATGCCGACGGAAAATTTTATGGCTATGCTCCTGCCGAATTCCGTAAAATGGTCAATGATCTGGGCATGGACATCCTCAGTAGCCACACCCAGGTGGAAGCTGCCGGCATTACAATCGATAATGCCCAAAAAATGGCCGATGACCACGCTGCCCTCGGTGTCAAATATTGTGTACAGCCATGGGTGAATGAGGAAGACAGGAATGTTGAGTCGTACAAAAAAATGGTGGCCGACTGGAACGAAGTGGGCCGTATCATGAAGGGTGTCGGCATCCAGTTTGGTTATCACAACCACAATTTCGAGTTTGCAAACCTGGATGGAATCGTTCCTTATTATGACATTCTTCTGCCTGAAATGGATCCCGACCTGATCACCATGGAGATCGACTTCTATTGGGCCACCAAAGCCGGTCAGGATCCGGTTGAAATGTTTAACAAATATCCGGGGCGTTTCCAGCTGTTCCATATGAAAGATATGTCCCAGCAGCACGATCCGTTCTTCGATGTGGTTAAGGATGACATCACATCGGTTGGAGCTGGCCTCATCGATTTCAAGAGAATTCTTGCGGCCAAGGAAACTGCAGGCATGAAGTATCTGTTCGTCGAGGATGACAACCAGGGTAATGGTCAGCCATTTGAAGCGGTTGAAACCAGTATCGTTAACCTGACTACCAAGATTCTCGTTTGATAATGGATGAATTTTTAGCCACCAAAGTGGTTTAATATGGGGTAGCTTTGGCTGCCTGTCACAAAAAAGGGATAAAACACCGGTTGTTTTATCCCTTTTCAATTTATGCGGCATTGATCCGATCAGTTGCCGATAACCACTTTTCTGTAGGCCGATTGATTATCGCCGGTAACTTTCAGTATATAAATTCCATTGGCCAATGTTGGGTGTAATTCCTGATTATGGGATTTTTCCACAGTGATCGAATGCACTTTTTGTCCGTTCAGATTGTACAGGTCGACTGTGTGAAAGTCAAACCCGGCATGAATGTTCAGTTTCCCTGAAGTTGGGTTGGGATAGAC
>DIFU01000051.1:7484-9855 GCA_002419285.1 Prolixibacteraceae bacterium UBA5740
GTAAAGCTTTTCAGGGTACTCCAGCTGCCTGTTTGCCTGATTTGGCATTCGGCAATCTTTGTGCCTGTGTCGATGGAATCGATCCATACCTCAATATAGCCTCCTTCGGTCACTGATGAAGCGATAAATTCGACGGAATCAACTTTGGGATAATAGGTACCGTCGCCAAACTCAACCCCGGCATACATGGCCCAATCGTGGTTGTGTATCTGGTCCAGTACATAGGTTCCAAATCCAAGCGAAGACTTGGTGTTTCCCAGTTGGTTTGCGGGCCATTCAGCCTGGATAGGCGAAAAGGCATCACGATATATGTAGAAATCAAAGTATGCATCCTTGCTTCCTTCAGAGAATAGTCCTTGCCTGGTTCCTGTAAAGGTTGAAAAATCTGAATAGGAGTCAATTTCCGGGATGTCGATTCCTTGTCCAACTTGTTGCCATTTCAGGCCATCATTGCTGAAATATCCGTATATCGTATGATTATTCCTGATCATTTTCAGCCAGGTGATACCGTCTGATTCATCTATCGTCTCAAATAGTTTGGCCTCATAACCAAACCGGACGATCCTGTCTCCATCCTCATTTTTTGTGGAGCTTAATTTTACCTGTTGCTGCTCATCTCCCCTGATAATGATGAGGCCGGCTTCATCTGCCTGGGATGTGGGAATGAACTCGAGTCGTGTCATCAGTGAGTAGTTATGTTCCCCGTCATTTTTCACCACCCTGTTGGGTTTCGTTGTGCTTTTGGGTGATATGCGGAGCCAGCCCGGACGGTCGGTCAGCGATGTCTTTGATTCAGGGGTATAACCCATCCATGACCACTCGGGATGCAAGTGAGCCGAATCGAAAAAGTCTGATTTTGGCACCATCCAGGGAATACCCCCGCTTGGCAGCCTGGGGGCAATGAATGCCTTGTTGACGGGGTAATCGGCGATAGGGCGGTCGATGTCGTTGTAGTGTACCTGATTCAGCAGTCCCTGACGGCCCTGTCCTTTCCATTCGCCTTTTGCGTACAAAGGATGAACGACCCAATAGGTACTGTCAGGAAGCGCGACCACAGGCGAAACATGGTTGGGACTTGTGAACAGCGAACTGTTCTTCTGGGGATCATTTTCATTGAAAAAGTCGCCCAGATACTCCCAGTGCGATTGCTCCGCCGTCAGTATTTTGCTCCTCATGACTTTCTGGCCACCCGACAGGTCTCTCGCAAAGGCATAGTAATAATAGCCGTTGTGTTTCCACATTACAGGGCCTTCAGCCCAGCTAAACGGGTAATTGGGGGCAGGATTGAGCCAGGCCAGGTTATGGACAACTCCTGTTGGCTGCCCGTTGGCGTTGAGCTCGACAATCCCGTTATTGGGCTGCCCGTTTTTTACCACAAGGTACCACTTGTTGTCATCATCAATGAAAATTGAATTATCGTATCCCAGACCATAGGGAAGAGTCGAGGGATTGTTTATCCTGACGGGATTGCTCCATGGCCCTGATGGGTCAGAAGCTTTGGTATGGTACATGGTATTGGCCCGCGAGAAAAAATGCCAGTACTGTCCGTTGTAATAAACCATGTGTCCTCCCCAGCATCCTCCTCCCGGTGTGTCGCCGTAACCTGTCCATGACGCGCTTACCGGTCGGCCAATTGCCTGCCAGTGAACCAGGTTGGTGGAGTGGTAGATGACAGGAGTCGGATTGAAAGATGACCCAGTTGTGTAATAGTCATTTCCAACTTTCGTGAGTGTGCAATCAGCATGATCTCCCGGAATGACGGGATTCATGTATGTTTGGAAAGAGACAGATTGGCCAAAGGAACTGAATGTGCCTGTGGCGGCAACAATCAAAAAGGCAACGATGTACTGCATAAGCATTTGTATGACAGGGATTTTGGTATTGATATGCATGGCTTACCCCCAATGTTAAAATCTGATACTTTATTTTTTTTGTATAGAAAGAAAATGTATAAAGGTTAAATATACTTTTAATATTAATAATATTGGAATTTATTTCTATTTTGCCATTCGAAAAATTGCCAATAAACAACGGAAGTGTATTTATGAAATTTTTTAAATGTCTGGTTTAATATAGATTGGGCCTAATGAAATTAAAACCGATTTGCCATGAAACAATTAAATTTTCTATTTATTCTAGCTTTTTTGGGATTATTTTGCCCTTGTAAAGTGTGGTCTCAATCCCAAAATCCCACCGAGGTAAAGATCAATCCGAAAACATCTTACCAAACCATGGCCGGTTTCGGTGCATCACTGGCTTTTTATGAAGGGTGGCTAACCGCACATCCCAATAAATCCCAGATTTATGATGCCATCTTTGGTGAACTGAGCCTCGATATACTTCGTGTCCGAAATGCATACGACTATGATGC
>DIFU01000051.1:9894-10742 GCA_002419285.1 Prolixibacteraceae bacterium UBA5740
ATCCTGGTCTCTTCATGGGGGCCTCCCGCATACCTGAAAAGCAATAACGACGCCAAGAATGGCGGGACTTTAAAATATTCGGTTGCCGATGGCAAGGTAAATTTTAATTATGCCGGATTTGCTGAGTGGTGGGATAAGTCGCTCGACAACTATAATGCCAACGGGATATTTCCCACCTATATCAGTATCCAGAATGAGCCTGATTATGTGGACACCTGGGAGACCTGTCTTCTCAGGCCCTCGGAAGTCGTTACCGCAACCGATACCATTGCGGGTTACAATAAAGCGCTGGATGCGGTATATGACACAATCCAGAAAAGAGATTCCAAGCCAAGGATCCTGGGTCCTGAAACGGCTGGCTTCGGGTTCAACTCGGTGCAAAACTATGTCAATGCACTTGATGTCAGTAAGTTGTATGGTATTGCCCATCACCTGTACAATGGGGTGGATGTCAATAATCCCTATGCCTCAACCAATTTTGCAACGGTAGGAAATATCCATAAGTCGCTTCCTCATTTTCAAACTGAATTTTCGGGCGGTAATTGGTATTCCCTTGCAGGTTTGATTTACAAGACGCTGTATGACGAAAATGCCGTGGCTTATCTGTATTGGGATTTGATCTGGACAGGGGGCGGACTGGTCAGTCTCGACTTTCCGTGGGATCGTTCGCAATGGGGCAATTCGGTCGGCTATATCCGGACAAAGGAGTTTTACACATTTAAGCAATTCTCGGCCCACATACATCCCGGCTGGAAAAGGGTCGAGTCCCCTTCACACAGCCTCATGGTCAAAACGCTGGCTTTCATCAGTGCCGATGGTGACTCAGCCACATGGGTCGCCATCAATAC
>DIFU01000039.1 GCA_002419285.1 Prolixibacteraceae bacterium UBA5740
CCACCACCTTCCCGCAGTTGCTGCATGAGAACGGTTACTTCACCATCCACTGCGGAAAGGCGCACTGGGGTGCCTACGATACCCCGGGGGCCGATCCCCTGAACCTGGGTTTCGATGTCAATATCGCAGGTCATGCGGCGGGCGGACTGGGAAGTTACCTGGGGGAAAAGAATTTCGGCAATGCCGAAAAAGGGGTGGTCACCCGTCCCTGGGGTGTGCCTGGTCTCGATCAATACCACGGCGACTCCATCTTCATCACCGAGGCGCTGACCATTGAGGCCATCGCTGCCCTCGACCAGTCCCGCGAATCGGGAAAGCCCTTTTACCTCTATATGTCGCACTACGCGGTGCACGTTCCCATGGAGCCGGATGCCCGGTTTATCGACCGGTACCGCGAAATGGGACTTCCGGAGCCTGAAGCCCGCTATGCTTCCATGGTCGAGGGGATGGACAAGAGCCTGGGCGACCTGATGGACTATCTCGAACAGAAAGATATTGCCGACAATACGGTCGTGATCTTCATGTCGGATAACGGCGGACTCAGTGCTGCCGGACGGGGAGGGGAGCCGCATACCCATAACTGGCCGCTGCGGAGCGGAAAGGGCTCGGCCTACGAGGGGGGCATCCGCGAACCCATGATCGTGAGCTGGCCCGGTAAGGTTGCCCCGGGAACTGAATGTGGCGAGTACCTGATCATCGAGGATTTTTTCCCCACCATTCTCGAAATGGCCGGCGTCAAAGAATATAAAACGGTGCAGACAGTCGACGGCGTGAGCTTTATGCCCTTGCTTACCAATCATGCACCGGCACAGCCCGAACGTGACCTCTACTGGCATTTCCCCAATAAATGGGGCTCTGCGGGTCCGGGCATCGGGACCACCAGTTCGATCCGCAGCGGCGACTGGAAGCTGGTGTACTGGTACAAGGACCAGTCGTTCGAGCTCTACAACATCACCGACGACATCGGCGAAACCGTCAACCGGTCCGCGAGTGAACCTGAAAGGGTGAAGGAACTGGCCGGCAGGCTGGGAAATTACCTGCGCAGTGTGGGGGCCGACCGTCCCTCGCTGAAAGCCACCGGACAACCGGTCCCGTGGCCCGATGAAATATTGTAACGGATGGTTGAATCTCTAACCCATCCTACAACAGGCATCATGGCCTGATAGGGTTTTTAAAAACGCAAAAACAAACGTAAAAACAGGATATTATGAAGAACAGTTATGGATTGGCGGGAATGGCGCTCCTGGCTTTGGCTTCGTGCCAGCCGGGAACCGAAAAGGCTGCCACCCCGCCCAACATCATTTTCATCATGAGCGACGACCATGCCTACCAGGCCATCAGTGCTTACGGACATGGTCTGAACCAGACGCCCAACATCGACCGCCTGGCACAGGAGGGGGTCATGTTCAACCGCTCGTTCGTCACCAACAGCATCTGCGCCCCCAGTCGGGCCACCATGCTCACCGGCAAGTACAACCACCTGAACGGGAAGGTCGACAACATCAACGACTTCGACTGGAACCAGGCCAACTTTGCCAAAGTGCTGCAAAACCATGGCTACCAGACGGCCCTCATCGGCAAGATCCACCTCGACGGGGCGCCGCAGGGTTTCGATTACTGGAATGTGTTGCCCGGACAGGGGGAATATTATAACCCCGATTTCATCGAAATGGGTGAGCGAAAGCGCTTTCCGGGGTACGTGACCGAGCTGACCACAGGTTTTGCGCTCGACTGGCTGAAGAACAAGCGCGACCAAACGAAGCCTTTCCTGCTGCTTTACCACCAGAAGGCGCCGCACCGAAACTGGCAGCCTTCGCCCAAATACCTCAACCTGTTCGACGACAAAACCTTTGATCCGCCGGCCAATTACTTCGATACCTACGAAGGAAGGGGCAGGGCCGCCCGCGAACAGGAAATGGAAATCGACGGCCACGCCCGCTGGGGTTGGGATTTCAAATTGCTGGCCGACCCGAATGGCGACAGCACCATGTTCAGGGGTTCTCTCCGCCGCATGGACGAGCAACAACGTGCCCTCTGGATGGATGCCTACGAACAGGAAAACCAGGATTTCCTGAAGGCAAACCTCACCGGCAAGGAACTGGCTCTCTGGAAATACAACCGCTATATCAAGGATTACCTCCGCACCATCCAGTCGGTCGACGATGGCGTGGGCGAACTGCTCGATTACCTCGATGCCAACGGACTGGCCGAGAATACCATCGTGGTCTATACCTCCGACCAGGGTTTCTACCTGGGCGAGCATGGCTGGTTCGACAAGCGCTTCATGTATGAGGAGTCGTTCCGCACCCCTTTGCTGATCCGCTATCCGAAGGAAATCCAACCCGCATCGGTCAGCAGCGACCTGGTCATGAACATCGACTATGCCCCTACCTTCCTCGATTATGCGGGCGTGGAAGTGCCTGCCGACATGCAGGGCGAATCGTTCCGCAAACTGGTGAAGGGCGAGAAGGTCGCATGGCGCGATGCCGTGTACTACCACTATTACGAATTCCCGGGCGAACATGCCGTGAAACGCCACTATGGGGTGCGCACCGACCGCTACAAGCTGATCCATTTCTACCACGACATCGATGAGTGGGAACTCTACGACCTCGAAAAGGACCCGTCGGAAATGACCAGCGTATACGGAAATCCCGAGTACGCCGATGTCCAGGACCGGCTCCACAAACGACTGGAGGAACTCAGGGCACAGTATGGCGACAGCGACGAGCTGCAGCAACAATACCTGCAGACCTACCTCGAAAGAATCAAGAAATAAGGAATCTGTTTCATAAGGAAGGAGTCGGCCTACAGCCGGCTCTTTTCATTTAAAATAATTCAGTATCTTTTCGGGATTGTTACTAAACTAAAGGATTAAACCATGTCTTCATTCATTAAAGCCATCTTGCTGACATCCCTGTTCAGCTTCATCATTACAATCAACACCCATGCCCAACCCCAAAATCCCACCTACGACCTGGTCGTCTATGGCGGTACCAGCGCAGGGATTTCAACGGCCATCGAGGCATCCCGGCTGGGGAAATCGGTGGTGCTGATTGAGCCGACAGGCAGGGTGGGCGGACTGACCACGGGCGGACTCGGACAGACCGACATCGGCAACAAGATGGTGGTGGGGGGCATCTCCCGCGAGTTTTACCAGGGAATCAAAAGATATTACGAAAATCCCGACAACTGGAAATGGCAGAAGCGGTCGGAGTACAAGGATGCCGGACAAACCCGCACCGAATCGGGCGAGGATGCCATGTGGACTTTCGAGCCTTCGGCAGCCATGAGCGTTTACCGCGATATGATGGCAAAAGAGAAAATCACGCTGGTCTATCGTCAGCGGCTCAACCGTGAAACGGGCGTGAAACTGGATGGCCGGCGAATCATCGAAATCACCATGGAAACCGGACAGAAATATGCCGGCCGCATGTTCGTGGATGCCACCTACGAAGGCGACCTGATGGCCGCGTCCGGGGTGGGCTATACCGTCGGGAGGGAGGCCAACAGCCAGTATGGCGAATCCCTCAACGGGGTGCAGGCCAACCGCATCGGCATCACCCTCAGCGGCACGGTTTCGCACAACGGCTATAACCACAATTTCACCGAAGGGGTCGATCCGTATGTCCGCAAGGGGGATCCGTCAAGCGGACTGCTCCCTTTTATCACCGAAGGGGGCCGCCCGGGAATCGACGGAACCGGCACCAAAGGTTTGCAGGCTTATTGCTTCCGCATGACGCTGACCGACCACCCCGACAACCGCATCCCTTTCCAAAAGCCCGAAGGGTACAACGAACTCGAGTATGAACTGCTGTTCCGGAATTACGAGGCCGGATACAACCGGGTACCCTGGATCAACTCCGACATGCCCAACCGGAAAACCGACACCAACAACCGCGACGGGTTCTCGACCGACTTCATCGGGCAGAATTATGCCTATCCCGAGGCTTCCTACGCCGAAAGGGAACAAATCGTGGAGCGCCACCGGCAGTACCAGCAGGGACTGATGTGGTCGCTGGCCAACCATCCCCGCATTCCCGAAAACATACGCAAGGAGGTTTCCCGCTGGGGTACCTGTCGCGATGAATATGAGCGCGAAGACGGCTGGCAGCAGCAGCTTTACATCCGCGAAGCCCGCCGCATGGTCGGCGACTACATGATGACCCAGAAGAACTGTGAGGGCATGGAGGTGGTGACCGACCCGGTGGGGATGGCGGCCTATACCATGGACTCACACAATGTGCAGCGTTACGTCGATGCCAACGGATTCGTAAAGAACGAGGGGAACGTCGAGGCTCATGGCTTCCCGCCCTATCCGGTCAGCTACCGGTCGATCGTCCCGAAGAAGGACGAATGCCCCAACCTGCTGGTCCCGGTGTGCGTCAGCTCCACCCACATCGCATTCGGCTCCATCCGAATGGAACCGGTGTTCATGGTACTCGGGCAATCAGCCGCTGTGGCAGCCGCCCTGGCCATCGACATGAACGTGGCGGTGCAGGAAGTGCCCTACGAAACGCTGAAAAGCCGCCTGCTCGAAAGAGGACAGGTGCTGACCCTGGAAAATGCCATCCGGTAGTGCGAAAAAGTGCTAATTTCGCGCCGTCAACCAAACAAGGAAAAACAATCGCGGAATATGGAAAACAGGAAACAGGCGATGCACACTCCCGAACACGTAAAAGAGTGGTTTAATAAAGGGGAATGGAAGATGGGCTGGGCTGCCATGCCCGATGCATCCATCAACCCAACCGAATTGTATAACCAGGTTCACCTGAACCCAGAGCGCTGGGCGCAAGCCTTCCGGTTTCTGGCCACCACCGACCTGGCCGCCCTTCCGAAAGGCAGGCATGAGCTCGACGGCACCAACCTGTATGCCAGCGTCGACGAATACCTGTCGCGCGAGCCGGAGGATTGCCGGTTGGAGGCCCACAGGAAGTATGCCGACATCCAGTACGTGATTTCCGGACAGGAGCAGATCGGCATCACCCCCCTCGCCGAAACCGTGGAAGCCACGCCCTACCACCCCGACAACGACATCCTCTTCCTCGACGGCGAAGTCGGCCACTATGGCCAGGCCACGCCCGCACGCTTCTTTGTCTTCTTCCCCAACGACGCCCACATGCCCTGCCTGAAATCGGGCGAAAGGTCGAATGTCAAAAAGGTGGTGGTGAAGGTAAGGATTGGGTGAGTAGGAAGGCATTGCAGAGGGTAAAGAATAAAAAGTCAGTACAACTTGTCAAACAGCATGTTATTTAACAAAACTTGACTTATAATCTGATTTTTGCTACCTTCGTCCAAACGGCGAAGCCAATTGAAACCTGATTTAAACGATAAAACTTATGTGGAGGCGCTCCAAAAGGGCGATGCGAACGCTTTCGACCAGCTGTTCGGAAAATACTCCGGAAGGCTTTATGCGTTTGGGTTAAAATACCTGCGATCGAATGAAGATGCCGAGGGGCTGGTCCAGGGCGTTTTTTTAAAGGTATGGGACAATCGCCACCAATTAAGGAACGACACCTCCTTCCAGTCGTACCTGTTTACCATTGCTTTCCATGACCTTTGCAACCTCTTCCGGAAGCGATCGGCCGAACGGGAGTTCAAGGACAAGCTGGCCCTGGAGTTTTCACTGAAGGAGAACCTGCCTGACTCCAAAGCCGATTACAAATCGATCCTCGAACGGGTCGATGCCATCATCGAACAGCTGCCCGATACCCAGCGGACGGTATTTCGCAAGAGCCGTTTCGAGGGCATGTCGTCAAAGGAGATCGCGGCCGAACTCCATCTCTCTCCCGGTACGGTCGACAACTACATCTCCGCAGCCTTGAAATTTATCCGCACCCGCATGGAGAAAGAGAACATGGCCCTCCTGCTGTTCGGCAGTTTATGGATATTTTAACCATGCTCTTAATGCGCTGATATTCAGACTGAATCTCCCTGGTCCAAAATTATTTCAGAAAAAGTACCCCTTTTCATGTGAGATGTAGCATTCTCGTGTGTATTACTGTGTGTAGGAAAGAACAAATCCCTTTCCGATGAACGACGACAATGCCGAATACAACCTATAAAATACTGATAGAACGCTACCTCGCAGGCCAGGCCAGCGAGCTTGAAATTGCACAAGTTGAACAGCTGCTCAGTCAGGGAATGTCAGACAAAGAGCTGTACAACACCCTCCGGGCCGACTGGGAGACAACCCAACCTGAGAATCAGGAATCACTGGAACACCTGCTCGATAAGATCCACCACATCATCCGGCTGAAGGAAATCCAGAAACAACAATCGTTCAGGCAGCGCTTCCTGACCATCTATTCAAGGGTGGCCGCCATTTTGCTGGTACCGCTCCTTTTGTCCGGGCTCTGGTATTTTATGCAGCCCGAACCGGTGGTCGACATCCCTGTCGACATCCCTGTCGAGACCTCCATTTATGCCCCCATGGGATCGAGGGTAGCCTTTAACCTCCCCGATGGCACCGAAGGCTTTTTGAACAGCGGATCAACACTTACATATACAATACCTTTCGCAAGTCACAGAACAGTAAAAATTCAGGGAGAAGCGTGGTTTGATGTGGCCCGCGACGAGCAACATCCGTTTGAAATTGGTGCCGGTGCCTCAGCGGTGAGGGTACTGGGCACCAGTTTCAACATCAGTGCGTACCCCAACGAGTCGTATGTCGAAGTCGTACTCGAAGAGGGGAGTGTCGAGTTCCAGGCCAACGATGCCACTCCCGCAGTCCAGCTGAAACCCGCCGAGCGGTTGGTTTTCAATGGCGAAAAGATCAGCATCGAAGAGACCGAGACCGGCAAGTATAAGGGCTGGACCGAAGGCAAACTGATATTCAAGGGCGACAACATGGCCGTAGTGGCCCGAAGGCTCGAGCGCTGGTATAATATAGAGGTAGAAGTGGCCGACCAGGCGCTGGATGAGTATGTTTTCCGCGCCACTTTTGAAGACGATTCACTCGAGGAGGTATTGAAGCTATTGAGCATGACCTCCCCCATCCGTTACCGCATCACACCCCGGCAGGCTCTGGACGACGGAAGCTGGAAAAAGGAAAAGGTAAGACTCTATAAAAAATAAATAAACTAAAAAACTAAACAAGCATGAAAAACAGCACCGGGCCTCCATAGGGGATGGAACAAAAAAAGAAGGAACCCGCGCCAACGGATTCCTTCAAAAACTCCTAAGAATTTCATTATAAATTAAATCATTGCAAATCTATGAAAAATAGTAAAACCGTCAACGGGTGGTCCGACCATCCTTTGAAGAAAACCTTTCTGATTATGAGGATAATAGTTTTTCTTCTCCTGGTAACCATCTTTCAAACCTACGCAAACGATGCGTACTCGCAACGAACCAAACTCTCCCTCGCTTTCAACAACACAGAACTGGAATTGGTACTCGATGCCATCGAGAACCAGAGCGAGTTTTTCTTTCTCTACAACGAGAAACTGGTCGATGTCCATCGCAAAGTATCGGTCAAGGCCAATGACCAGGCCATTACCGAAATTCTGAATGGTCTTTTTGAAGGGACCGATGTCGAGTATTCCATTCTCGACCGGAAAATCGTGTTGGCACCCGAAAATATAAACGAAGCCGTGCAACAGCAAAGGAGTGTGTCAGGTAAAGTAACCGACAGAGTTGGTTTGCCCTTGCCTGGGGTGACTGTTGTGATCCAGGGAACAACCCAAGGTACAATAACGGATTCGAATGGTAATTATGTATTGAACAATATATCTGATAATTCCACTTTGGTCTTCTCTTTCGTCGGAATGAGATCTCAAGAGACCTTTGTCGGGAATTTAGCAATTATCAATGTTACTCTTGTTGAAGAGACTATTGGGATTGAAGAAGTGGTCGCGATTGGATATGGAACTATGAAAAAAAGTGATGTTACCGGCGCTGTTTCTTCAGTTGTTACAGAATCAATTGAAAATGAAAAGCCACAAAATATACAGGATATTTTGAGGGGAAACATTCCTGGGTTAGAAGTTGGTTTCAATACAAGGGCAAAAGGTGAAGGAGGATTGGAGATTAGAGGAGTTAATACTTTATTAACCAGCTCAGCACCACTTTTAGTTATAGATGGAGTTATATATCCAGGTGAATTATCAGATATCAATCCATATGATATCGAAAGAATAGATGTCCTAAAAGATGCCTCTTCCGCTGCAGTTTTCGGTGCTCGAGCAGCTAATGGAGTTATTCTAATTACAACAACTAAAGGAAATAAAGGAAAACCGATTATTAATTTTAACACGAGTGTTGGAATTGCAACTATGGCAAAAATTCCTGAAGTATATGGACCATATGAATTTCTGGAATGGAGGACTGATGTAATGAAATCACTTAATCTTTACAATCCAAGCTTAAAAGACAAACTATATGTTTTTGACAATCCAGATAATTTACCCCAAGGTGTCACTGTTGATATGTGGAAAGACGCAAATTCTTCTGATGATTTAACCACAATTTGGCTGAACAGATTGGCATTATTTCCATCAGCAATAGAAAGGTACAAAAAAGGACAATATAATAATTGGGGTGATATTGTTTTTCAGAATGGTATCAGACAAGATCATAATGTGTCTTTATCAGGTCAAAATAATGAAGTTGCTTATTATTGGTCATTAGGATATCAGGACAATGAAGGAATTATCGTTGATGATGAATTTAAAACAATACGAACTAGGTTAAATCTTAGCAGTAATGTTACACAGTGGCTTGAAGTTGGAATTTACACACAATTTGCAAACCGTGACGAAAGCAGCATCCCTGCTACCTGGCAAGCTATAGAACTAGTAGACCCCTGGAAACCAGATAAAAACCCGGATGGAACACTTTTTATAGGAGACGATTTACCTGTTGGAGTAAGACATCCATTGTATAATAAAAGTTTTCAAACAAGAGAGGATATTACAAGTTCTTTAATTAGTACAATGTTTGCAAATATCAAACTCCCGTTCAATTTTTCCTATAAGTTAAATTTTTCACCTCGATTTGAGTGGAACTCATACATGAATCACAATTCCGCATTGCATCAGGAGTGGAAAGTCTATGGAGGGGAAGCCAGACGAGATCAATCAAAAATATATAGTTGGCAGATTGATAACCTATTGAAGTGGAAAAAGACTTTTAATTCCAAACATGAATTTGATTTAACCTTGCTGCAAAATGCAGAGAAATATCAAAGCTGGTACAACAGGATGGACGCTCAGAATTTTTCGCCTACAGATGCTTTGGGATTTCATAATATGCAGTCAGGAGCCAGTTCATCATACTCTATGAGAAGTGATGATGCATATAGCACCGGTGATGCTTTAATGGCACGTTTATTTTACTCTTTTCAAAATAAATATATGACAACCCTATCAATACGACGTGATGGATATTCTGCATTTGGTATGGGTAACCCGTATGGGACTTTTCCATCAGCTGCACTGGGTTGGGTATTTACAGAAGATGGTTTATTAACCAGTATTTTTAATTATGGAAAACTCAGAATATCGTGGGGAGATAATGGAAATCGTGAAATTGGTCGATATGATGCATTATCAAATATGGGGACAGGAAAATATCCATATGAATCTTTAAGCGGCAGAGTATCTGAAGTTAACAGATTGTATGTAAATCGTATGGCAAATTACAACCTAAAATGGGAAAAAACCAGATCTTTAAATTTTGGCCTTGATTTTTCAATTTCACAAAATAATAACATAACGGGTTCAATAGAATATTATCGTTCTTCTACATTAGACCTTTTAATCAACAGAGCATTACCTAATGTAACTGGTTTTGCATCTGTCAATACAAATCTTGGTGAAGTTGCAAACAACGGAATTGAGGTTATGTTGAATGCGTTGATTATTGACAAGGATAATTTTTCTTGGAATTCTAATCTGACTTTTTCATCGAATCGCAATAAGATTAAAAAATTATATGGTGACAGTGTAGATATTTTAGATGAATCAGGAAATGTAATTGGTCAGAAAGAGGCAGATGACATTACAAACGAATGGTTTATAGGTCAGGCAATTGACCGAATTTGGGAGCATAAAGTTTTAGGAGTTTGGCAATTGGGTGAAGAAGATGAAGCTGCTAAATATGGTAATTTCCCTGGTGACTTTAAACTTCAGGATGTGAATAATGATGGTGCTATTGATATAAGCGATAAGGTTTTTCAAGGCTATATGGAACCCCGGTTTAGATGGAATTGGCGCAATAGATTTAATTTTTACGAAAACTTTGAAATGTCGTTTAATATTTATTCCTACTGGGGACATTATGACATATATAATGTAGCCAAAAATAATGGAGGAATTGATCAGGAAAACTATCCTGACCGAAATAATTCATATAAATATCCTTATTGGACTCCTGAAAATCCCATTAACGATTATGCACGAAATTTTTCTGGAGATGGTGGTGTATTATATGATGTTTACCGAGAAAAATCATTTATTAGGCTTGATAATGTAAGTTTCGCATATTCGTTACCCAGGGCAATTCTTAATACCATGAATATTGGGAATGTAAAATTCACTGGGTCAATTAGGAATTGTGCTGTTTGGGCACCTCATTGGGACTTTTGGGATCCTGAATTTAGTGGGCCAAATCCCAGGTATTTCACTTTTTCAATTGATTTAACTATATAAAAACTAATCAGATGAAAGCAAAAATAAAAGAACTTTATCGATTACTTGTTTTAATAGTGGTTGTTCTAAGTATCGAAGCTTGTGATACTGAGTGGTTAGAGCCTAAACCATTATCCATTTTTACACCGGAAAATTCCTTATTAGATGGCCGTGGTATGTATGCTGCATTAACAGCTTCTGATGCCCTTATTAGAGATGAATGGTTTACAACAGGGAACAGAACGCCAATGAATACTGAAACTATTTTTTCGGAAGTTAGTGTTGACGGCAGTACGGATCAAGGTTATGCTCCATTTAATATGGATGTGGTTTTGACACCAAGTGGTGCACAACAATTACTGTATATTAATCAGTATTGGCAAATGGGTTATTCAGGTATAAAATATGCTAATCTAATAATCAATCGAATTGATGATAGTGACATTTCCATTGAAGCAGAAAAAAATGCTATTAAAGGGATGGCATATTTTTATCGTGCCTATTGGTATTACAGGCTTGTTCACCAGTTTGGTGATGTACCATTTATTGGTGAGGAAGTTATGACTCCAAGATTAGATTTTTTCTCTACAGAACGTGATGTAATCCTACAAAAAATTAAAAAAGATTTAGAGTTTGCAGTGGAATGGACGACAGATAATGTTGACAGAGGTCGTGCTACAAATGGAGCTTGTGCTCATTTACTTTCAAAAGTTTGTCTTGCGTTAGGTGACTTTGATGGTGCAATTGCTGCAGCAAATCATGTTATTAATGGAGGAGTCTATCGCTTAATGGTTGAACCCTTTGGTGAAGTACCTATGGAAGAAGGTAATTATATAAGGGATTTTTTAGGAATTGTAAGAGATGATGTTATTGCCACATTACATTGGCATGCAAATAAAGCAAATCCTGAGAACAAAGAAGTTCTATACATGGTACTCTCCAGAGAAGATTTAGTGGACTCACGGCTTTCTTTAACATCAATGTATCGATTACAACCTTCATGGAGTAAAATTGGTCAACTCCAATTATATACACCCGATGGCTATGGCCCTGGCACTTCGGATAAACTTGGTGAAGAAATTGATATTGTACAAAGTATCGGTCGCGGTCAGGCAATGATTCGTAATACACCATATCACCATACCTGGATTTGGAATCACCCTAAAGATGATAACGACCTTCGCCACAAAAAAGGAAATTGGATGAATATGGAAGATTTAGTTTACAATCATCCTGCAACAAAAAAAAGTGCGTATTACGGAAAACCACTTCAGCTTTTTGATGATGAAGGAAATGTACTAACGCTAGATTCTATTCGCAACTGGTTTGGATGGCCACATTATAAAGTTTATGTTCCCGACCCTCGTCGGGCACCGGCTCGAGGTGGAGCAGGTGACTGGTATGTATTTCGAGTAGCAGAAACATATTTATTAAGATCCGAAGCCTATTTCTGGAAAGGTGATATTGCAAATGCAATTGCAGATTTAAATGTTGTACGGACGCGAGCTCATGCAGCACCCATTTCTGATCCTTCCTTATTCAATATCGGAACCATTCTTGACGAAAGAGCAAGAGAATTATATTGGGAAGAACCAAGAAAAACTGAATTAACCCGCATGGCCTATATTTTGGCAAAAACGGGTAAAACATGCTATAATGGTAAAACATATTCTCTAAATAATTTTTCAGAAGATAACTTTTGGATTGACAGAATTAATGAAAGAGGTGGTTTTTATAACCAAGGTGTAATTGCCATAAATGGCCTTGAATATAAAATGTCTGCAAAACATGTACTTTGGCCTGTGCCAGAAATTGCTATCAAGGCCAATACCAAAGGAGTCATTAATCAAAATTTCGGCTATGACGGATACGAAAATAATGTTCCACCGTTAACTGAAATTCCATCAGATCAGGATAATTAAAAAAAAGAATAGGTTACCCATTTCTTATTGAGAAATGGGTAACCTAAAAAAATTCAATTTTAGCTAGATAGTCCCATTGTGCTTGAAGACATTATAAAACAACATGTTTTGGATATAATGGTTTCGGTGAAATTCTAAGAGTTAAACATTTTCAGATACGATGATCTAAAGTACAAACCAAGATGGAGCTTGCTGGAAGAATTCGGAATGTTTACTTTATTCCTTACAGGAGTAAGTAGTTCAGGAATATTTGATTTGTTGCGACCAACTACTCTTGCCAACATGTATGATCTAGAAATTGATTATATCAATTTTAAATATATGATCAAAGACATTATTAATCAAGAAGATAATCTTCTCGTGGAAGTCAAATCAAAATAACGAATAATCAGTAAAATGACAAATAGAAGAGAATTTTTAAAAAAAAGTACGATTGGCACAGTCGGAATAGCAATTGGTGGCATGGGATTCAGTTCAAAATCATATGCTTCAATAATGGGATCAAACGAACGTATAAATCTTGCCGTTATTGGTATTCGCAACCAGGGTAGCGTTCACATTAATAATTTGTGCAACCTGCATGAGAGTCATAATGTTAAAATAAAAACACTTTGCGATACAGATGAATTATTGTTTGCTTCCCGGTCGAAAATGGTATTTGACAAAACAGGAGAAAGACCATTAACTGAATGGGATATGCAAAAAGTTTTTGACGATAAGGAAATAGATGCCGTTTCAATTGTTACACCAAATCATTGGCATGCGCTAGCAACTATATGGGCTTGTCAGGCCGGAAAGCATGTTTATGTAGAAAAGCCTATTTCTCACAACATTTGGGAAGGCCGAAAAATGGTTGAAGCTGCCAACAAATACAAGGTACATGTACAAGTTGGACTGAATAATCGCTCATCACCAAATGTTAGGGAAGCAATTAAGTTTTTACATGATGGAGGCATCGGAGAGGTATATATGGCCCGGGCACTGTGTTTTAAAGCACGAGATTCATACGGCATGGCTAAGGATAGTGAACCGCCTAAGACATTGCACTACGACCGCTGGTTAGGCCCAGCGCCATGGCGGTCTTATAATGAAAAGCGAGGGCATTATAATTGGCACTGGTATTGGGATACCGGCAACGGAGATACTGGAAACACAGGTCCACACCAACTCGATATTGCTCGTTGGGGCCTCAATAAAAACGAACATCCCGTAAAAGTCAATTCCTCCGGTGGTATTTATGGTTTCAGGCAGGATGAAGCCAAGCCGGAAGACCGAACTCCGGGGAAAATGGTTTACGGTGAGGTAGAAACTTACGGACATGATAAAACCACACAGGAAACTCCAAATATGCAAACAGCCGTATTTAAATACAGCGACGGGACAATGCTTGAATTTGAAACCCGTGGCCGTTATACCAATCATGAGGGAAGCGAAGGTCAGGAAATAGGTAACTTATTTTTTGGCACTAATGGATGGCTTGAAATTTATGGAAGTACATGGAATGCTTTTCGTGGCAGGGAAAAGGAACCTTTCGCAAGTTCAAAAAAAATGGAGCACGGCCAGAGTGGGAATCATTGGGCTAACTTTCTGGATGTTATTCGTTCTGGAAATTCAGATGATTTAAATAGTAATATTCGTGAAGGCTTCTATTCGTCTTCACTTCCTTTACTTGCCAATATTTCCTATCGATTAGACCGTGAATTGAAATTTAATGGCGAATTCGAGAAGTTTGTAAACGATTCTGAAGCCGATGCCATGCTAACACGAAGATACCGCAAACCATATGTGGTACCTGATATAGTTTAATAGTTTGGTGATGTAGAATATACTAAAAAGTTTATAAGTGATTTATAAAAATTACAAAATCAATTTGAAATTCAGAAATTCTGATGTTATGTAATATTATGAATTAGCATAGTCATTTTATTAATGAAAAAATAAAAATCATGAAATATTGGATATTCATTTTAATCATTTCGTATGCTTTAAGTTCCCAAGCTCAAAAACTACCTACAGGTAATCCATCAGATTTTGAAGTAAAAACCTGTCTCCATTCAGTAAGTTACGCTGGCTTTTGGCGTGGGCAGGCATACCTTTCAGTAGATGATTTCCTGGTAAAAGCAAAAGAACTTGGTTATGAGGGAGTGATGCTGGTGGCAAAACGCCCGCATGTTTCTCCACACGATTACGACAAAGCGGCACGCGCCAGGCTGAAAGCAAAAATAGAATCTCTTGACCTTAAACTAGTTGGACTTGCAGGATACACTGATTTTACCGCAGGGATTGACAAGCCCGGCATTCCAAATGCCGAAATTCAAGCCTCCTGGGTTGGCGAAATTTCTGAACTAGCCAAAGATTTGGGAACCGACATGGTGCGCATTTTCACTGGTTACGAACGGCCCGGGATACCCTACGACAAGCAGTATAAAGAAGTGTTGGAAGGACTAAAAATGGCTGGAAAACTGGCTGCAGAGCACGGCGTAACACTGGCAGTGCAAAACCATCATGACATTGCTTTGCACCACGATGCCATGTACTGGTTGCTGAAAGAAGTAAACATGCCCAATGTGATGTCTGGTTGGGATGCCTGGGCACCGGTACTGGAAGGATTATCTTCCGAAGAACTTCGTGAGTCAATCTATAAAATGCAGCCCTACATTGTGAATACAATTGTAGCTGACTATCAATCTCATCCGCGTTTTACTTATATTAATGAACTCACCAATTACCAGGCTGAAAAACCTGTAAAAAGGGCAGTCCCCACCGGTGAAGGGATTATCGACTACAAGACCTGGTTTGAAACGATGAAAGAGATTGGTTACCAGGGCTGGGTGGTTTACGAAATGTGTGAAGTGCTCGATGGCGGCGGTTCCATTGAAAATCTGGACCGAACAGCCAAAATATTTATAGAATATATGGAACAATTTAAAAGTTCAGATAATACGTTAACCGATACGGAAAGAAATGAAGGGTGGGACTTATTGTTCGATGGCAAATCATTAAAAGGCTGGAGAGGTTTTGGATTAAAAAATGCTCCGGATGGTTGGGTTGTTGAGAATGGAACGATTAAAATTTTGCCAAAAACCGACTGGCCACGCCAAGCAGATGGCCAACCAATTTTAGGTGCCGATTTAATTACTGTTGAAACCTTCGATAATTTTGAACTGATTTGGGATTGGAAAATTGGTCCCGCCGGCAACAGTGGGATTAAATATAATGTTTCCGAAGAGCTTTCAACATCCTATCCTCCGAAAGGATGTGCTTTGGGATTTGAGTACCAGATGATGGATGATTCTGGTTTATCGGAAAGATCAATGCACAACAGCACTGGAGCATTATATGATCTGGTGCCCCCGGCCTTAGACAAACTATTAAAACCAGTGGGGGAATATAATACCAGTCGTATCTTGTTTAAAGGAAATCATGTGGAACATTGGCTCAATGGGAAAAAGGTTCTGGAGTACAATATGGATAGTAGCTCATTTGAATCATTAATTCAAAAAAGTAAATTTAAAGATATTCCTGGTTTTGCTGACAAAAAGAAAGGACATATTGTTTTACAGGATCATGCTGAAGAAGCATGGTTCAAAAACATAAAAATCAGAAGGTTGAACAATTGAAGTATTTAATAATATAAAAAATATTAGAATGAAAACAAAAGTTATTTTAATTTCAACTTTTGCATTTGCCTTATTAATAACAGCATGCAACGTAGAAAACAAACCAAACAATTCAAGGCCAGATTTTATAATTGATTCTCATATTCATTACCGTGCCACTGATGAATGGGAAAAATCTTTCACAGAGGTTTTTACTAATCACAAAGCCATGGGGTGTATTTTTGTTGGCATGGAGCACCTTGAAAGAGGAATTCAATTTGCCAACGAGCATCCTGATCTAGTAATACCATATGCTGCTATTGATATCGATAGTCCGACTGTAACTGAAGATATCCGAAAAGTAAAGAAAATGGGCTATAAAGGTTTGGGAGAACTGTTTGCCACTAAAGGATGGAATTATGACAATCCAAAATATGATTCAATATGGATACTTGCTGAACAGTTCCATATGCCGATTGCACCTCATACAGGAATACATGCCCGTGGAAATTTTGCGGGTATGAGACCTGCGTTCGTAGCTTCCATTGCCGAAAGGCACCGTGATTTAATTATCCATGCTGCCCATTTCGGAAATCCCTGGTACCCTGAAGCAGCAGAAGGAGCCCGTTTGAATCCAAACCTCTATTTCGATATTTCAGGTTCATCGCTTATAAAAAAAGATCATGATCCTGAATTTTGGGGCCAGTATCTCTGGTGGACACCACATCTTGGCAAACCTCATGTTGGAGCAGGAGCTGGACCTGCCTGGGAAAACATACTCTTTGCCACAGATGAGGTTGCAGAAGAGGAAAATATGGTGCAAAACATCATTCGATTTAATAAAATGCTGGATGCTAATAATGTTCCGGAAGAAACCCGAAAAAACATGTATGGGCGTACGATTGCAAGGATCCATGGTCTGGATTCTGTACATGGATTTCCTGTAAATTAATCTAATCGCACTTTTTAAAATAAATTCAAAAAAATACAAAATGGAAGAAACAGGCAGACGTGAATTTTTAAAACAGGCAGCAGTAGCAGGAGGAGCTGTGGTTTTTCCATCGTATATAAGAAACATGATAAGCGATAGCCCAAACGAACGGATTAATGTAGCCGTAATAGGAATTTCAGGAGACAGAGAACGAGTTCGCGGGATAATCAGAGGTAGAGGCATCGTACACATCAGAAATTATGCAGAAATTCCAAATGCAAAGGTGACGACCATCTGTGATGTAGATGAAAGACTATTCCCTGAAAATACAAGAATTGTGGAAGAACTATTTGGTGCGAGTCCCAAGACCGAAGTGGATTTCCGGAATATACTTGATGACAAGGATATAGATATAGTTTCACTGGCAACACCAGATCACTGGCATGCCCTTCATACAGTATGGGCTTGTCAGGCGGGCAAGGACGTGTATGTTGAAAAACCGGTCAGCCATAATATTTCTGAAGGCCGAAAAATGGTTGAAGCAGCAGAAAAATACAACAGAATTGTACAGTCTGGTATATGCTATCGAAGTAGTAAGGCAGTAAAGGAAGGTATACAAAAAATCCATATTGGTGAAATAGGAAAAGTGTATATGGCCAGGGGAATTACCTGGAGATACAGAGAACCAATCGGAGTTTTCGCCGATACTGACGTACCAGCAGGAGTTCATTGGGATTTGTTTCTTGGTCCTGCCCCTTATCGTCCGTTTAACCTGAACAGGTTTTTGTACCACTGGCATTGGTTTTGGGATACTGGCACTGCCGATATGGGGAATAACGGTATCTACAGAATGGATACAGCACGCTGGGCTTTAAATAAAAATACACATCCTGTTAAAGTTCACTGCTCAAGTGGCTTATTTGGACGCGACCAGAATGAACAGGAAACTCCTAATATTATGGATGCTACTTATGAATATGAGGATGGTACGATTATCCAAAACGAAGTAAGAGGTCTTCCTACCAATCCCGAAGGAATGCCAAATGATTCAGGAGTATGTTTTGTTTATGGAGATCAGGGCTGGATGTCGATAAGCGAAAGTGGTTATAAAACCTATTATGGTCAGCGGAATGAACCTGGACCAGCCAAATCCGAAAGTGATTTCCTACCTGAAGAAAGAAGTAATGGCTGGAAAAATCTCGTAGAATGCGTTAGAAGCCGAAGAAAAGAAGATCTGGATAATCCTATTATTGAAGGACATCTTTCCGCTTCCTTATGTCATTTAGGAAATATCTCCAGTCGGATGGGAGGAAATCAACTCAATTTTGACCCTAAAAAAGAACAATTCATAAATAACCGGGAAGCTGATACATATTTAACCCGACCGTATAGAAAACCTTACACTATGCCTGAAAAAGTGTAAATATTTAATACATACAATTATTGTATAACAGATTATTATTCAAAAAGAAAATTTTCCAAAAAAATTCAAACTATAAAAATTATGAATTCTAACCTTTTTTCCAGAAGAAATTTTTTAGGTACAGCAGCGGTTTCTGCAGCTGCAATGGTAGTACCGGGTTACAATCCTGCAACCAGTTCAAATATCGAAAGTAGTACTTTTGAATTGAATAAGAACCCACTGAAACTTGGACTTATGACCTATATGATAGGTGCATCCTGGGATGTAGACACAATAATTAACAACCTTCACGAAACAAAAATTGAGCATGTTGAACTTCGCACAACCCATAAACATGGAGTGGAGGTTGATTTAAACAAGCAGCAGCGGGAGGAAATTAAAAAGCGTTTTATTGATGCAAACATTGCCTTGAGTCTTGCAAGTGCATTCTCCTATCATCATGAAGATCAGGACGAACTAAAAAAAAGTATTGAAGGAACAAAAGAATTTCTTCAGTTAGCTGCCGATGTTGGTGCTCAAGGTATCAGGGTATTTCCCAATGCAGTTCCAGAAGAAGGGAATCCGACCAGGAAAAAAATATTGGAACAGATTGGAAAATCAGTTTCTGAATGTGCTTCTGTAGGGAACAATCTTGGAGTCGAATTACGTCTTGAAGAACATGGCCAGGGAACTGCAAACATTCCTGTCATAAAACAGATTCTTGATTATGCTGACAATCCCTATGTTTATGTTATCTGGAACTGTTCGCAAAGTGACTACACAGGTGAAGGTCTGCCTAAAGGTTACGAAGGAATGAGTCTGGAAGCACAGTTTGATCTGGTAAAGGATCGTATAAGGCTTATACATTTAAGAGAATTATCAACAGAATATCCTTGGCGTGAATTATTTAGTCTTCTTAGAAAAGCAGGTTATAAAGGTTACTGTGATATTGAAGTGTCACCTGCAAGTTGTGAACCAATAAGATATTTAAATAATTACCGGGCATTATTTCTTGCATTACAAAATGCTCTGTAAAGTTGGTCTAAGTTCATATAGATTCTCTGTAAATTAATCTTTATATACTTTTTGTATCAAAAAAATAAAAAAAATGGAAAATTCAAGAAGATCTTTCATAAAAAAATCAGCACTTGGTGCAGCTGGAATTACAATAGGTGGAATTGGCATGAGTTCAAAAAGTTACAGTAATATTATTGGAGCTAACGATAGAATTAATGTTGCAATAATTGGACTTGGTCGAAGACTCGGGGCTTTCGTTGAACCTGTTACTATAAAAGAAAACAATGTTCGTCTGGTTTACCTTTGCGATGTTATGGAAAAACAGCGAAAAAAGGCCGCTGAACGCTTTTCCAAAATTTTGGATTATACTCCAAAACTTGAAAACGATGTCCGCCGTATTCATGAGGATAGAGATATAGATGCACTGATTCACTTAACACCGGATCACTGGCATGCCCCAGGTGCTTGTTATGCGGTTCAGGCAGGGAAAAATGTCTATGTAGAAAAACCCTGCAGTCACAATCCCAGGGAAGGAGAATTGCTGATTGAATTTCAAAAAAAATACAATAAGGTTATACAGGTTGGCAATCAGGCAAGATCTTCCGACATAACAATTGAAATAATTAAAGAAATTCACAATGGAATTATAGGTGAAACATATGAAGCAATTACGTTTTACAGCAATAACAGAGGAGAAGTCCCGGTAGCAAAACCTGCTCCAGTTCCTGAAGGATTAGATTGGGAATTATTTCAGGGACCTGCTCCAAGGCAAGAATATATGCACGATACATGGGATTACAACTGGCATTGGTATGGGTGGACGTATGGTACTGCAGAATCCGGTAATAATATGATTCACCGCTTCGACCTAGCAAGATGGGCCATGCAGCTAAACTTTCCTGAATGGGTTGAAGTTAATAATGCTTCGAAAAGACATTTCCCTGATGATGGGTGGACAATGTATGATACGTTAAACGCCACTTATACATTTCCAGGTAATAAAATCATAAAGTGTGACTGTAAAAGCCGGAACAGTTACAATACATATGGCTCTGCAAATGGTGCAATTGTTTTTGGCACCAAGGGTTCCGTATTCTTAACTGGTAGTGGATATAAGCTATACGATCGGGAGGGGAAACTTCTAAAAGAAGATGATTCTAAAACTGACACTGTCAATCTGCATTTCATTAATTTTCTTGATTCGATCAGGGGAAAAACATCGGTCAATTCTCCTGTTGATGAAGCAGAAAAGAGTACGCTGCTATGTCATTTGTCGAATATTTCTTATCGCATAGGTAGAAATTTTGGTGTAAACAGCAATAATGGGCATGCTTTTGACAAGGATGCATTAAAACTATGGGATAGAGACTATGAGCCAGGGTGGGAGTTAAAGATTTAATTCAAAAAATCATTATCTGTCATTGAAAATTATCCCTGATAATGATTCCTATTCATTGTTGTCTATTAATATTTGT